>NZ_JBSFXK010000086.1:0-21963 GCF_053595355.1 Streptomyces sp. NPDC002513
CGAGCTGGTCGAAGGCCTCGGGGTGCCAGGTGTCGATGCTGATGAAGAGGCGTCCGTCGAGCCTGCGCCAGGTTTCGCCGCGACCGACCGGTCGGCCGTCCTGGAGGGCCTGCCAGTGTCCCGGCGCGGCCCGCTCGAGCACCGTCGCGTGATCGCTCGTACCGGGCGTGACGTTTGAAGAGTTAATAGGTCTCATCCTTCGGGAGTGCCGTGTCGAGGCGCTCCCGGCGACCTATGTCAGCTGCCCGACCGTGATGAAGAGGGGAGCACCCACGTGGGTACGTTCAACATGGGACTCACCTCCTCTCGCGATGTCACGGCCTTCCGGAAGATTAACAGCCGATCCCTGCGCACGCCAACAGCTTTTATTCGCCAGGGAGTTACGTGACGTCCACTGCGTCCACCGCACTGTCAGGCTGAGGGATGCAGTCCTCAGAACCGCGCCTCTAGCGTGACACAGCCCCCTGATGAGCGCGCGGCGCGACCGATGGATCGACGGGCCGTGCAGGCGGCGTTCGGGGACCCGATTCGGTAGGTCGAGGAAGGACTGCAGTGACAGACGCAGAAGAGAACGTGTCCGAGTCCCACCTCGTCGCGATCATCGGCATCTCGTGCCGCTTTCCGCAGGCCCCCGACAAGGACGGATTCTGGCGGCTGCTGGAGGGCGGCCGCAGCGGTGTGGACCGGGCGCCCGACGGCAGGTTCGAGCTCGGCCCCGGCCGAACCACCGTGCCGTACGGCGGATTCCTGAACGACGTGGCCGGTTTTGACCCGGAGTTCTTCGGAATCTCCGCGCGCGAGGCCGTGGCGATGGATCCGCAGCAGCGGCTGACCCTCGAACTGGCCTGGGAGGCGTGCGAGGACGCTGGTGTCATCCCCGCGACTCTGGCCGGGAGCAGTACGGGTGTCTTCCTCGGCGCGGTCTGGGACGACTACGCCACCCTTCTCCACGACAGCAGCGAACTGTCGGCGTATGCGATGCCCGGTCTGCATCGCGGCATCATCGCGAACCGGGTGTCCCATGCGCTCGGGCTGACCGGCCCGAGCATGGTCGTGGATGCGGCACAGGCCTCCTCGCTCGTCGCGGTCCACCTCGCCTGTGAAAGCCTGCGCAGCGGCGAGTCGACGGTCGCGCTCGCCGGGGGCGTCAACCTCAACCTGGCCTGGGAGAGCAACGACCTGTCCACCAGCTTCGGCGGGCTCTCCCCCGACGGCCGCTGCTACACCTTCGACGCCAGGGCGAACGGCTACGTCCGGGGCGAGGGCGGCGGTGTCGTCCTGCTCAAGCCGCTGGCCCGGGCGCTGGCCGACGGCGACTCCATCTACTGCGTGATCCACGGCAGCGCCACGAACAACGACGGCTCCACGCCGGGGCTGACGGTTCCGAGCGCGCAAGCACAGGCCGAGGTGCTCGGTGCGGCCCACCGGGCCGCTGGAATCGACCGGGGCAGCGTGCAGTACGTCGAGCTGCACGGCACCGGGACCAGGCTCGGCGATCCCATCGAGGCGACCGCGCTGGGCGGGGCCCTGGGGACGGCCCGCGCACCGGGCAGTCCGCTGGTCGTCGGCTCGGTGAAGACCAACATCGGTCATCTCGAGGGCGCCGCCGGGGTGGCCGGACTGATCAAGACAGCCCTGAGCATCCATCACCGTACGATCCCCGCGAGCCTCAACTTCGAGACGCCCAACCCGGAGATCGACCTCGACGGTCTGCATCTGCGGGTGCAGCGGGAAGCCGGTCCGTGGCCGTTGCCCGAGCAGCAACTGGTGGCGGGCGTCAGCTCCTTCGGTATGGGCGGGACGAACTGCCACGTGGTCCTGGCCGAGCCGCCCGCCACCCCGCCGGCCGATGTGCCGCAGGCCGGGCGGCGGACTCCGGTGCTGCCGTGGGTGCTCTCGGCGCGCACCGAGCAGGGGCTGCGCGATCAGGCCGTCCGGCTCGGTGAGCGGCTCGTGGACTGTCCGGACGCCTCCGCGGCCGCCGTGGGCTGGTCGCTGGCCACGCGCCGGACCGCCTTCGAACACCGCGCGGTGCTGGTCGGCGCCGACCGGGAGGAGCTGGAGCGCGGCCTGGCGAGGTTCGCCGCCGGCGACGGTTCGGCCGCCGTGCAGGGCACGGCGGACGCCTCCGGCGTGGTGTTCGTCTTCCCCGGCCAGGGCAGCCAGTGGCCGGGCATGGCGCTGGACCTGATCGAGTCGTCCGCGTGCTTCAGGACCGCGATCGAGGAGTGTGAGGCCGCGCTGGCGCGGTACGTGGACTGGTCCGGCCGGTCCCTGACCGCGGTGCTGCGCGGCGAGCCGGGCGCACCCTCGCTCAACCGGGTTGATGTGGTGCAGCCGGTGCTGTTCTCCGTCATGGTCGCGCTGGCCAGGCTGTGGCAGTCGTTCGGAATACGCCCCACGGCGGTCATCGGCCACTCGCAGGGCGAGATCGCGGCGGCGCACATCGCCGGCGCGCTCACCCTGGAGGACGCGGCGGCCGTTGTCGTGCTGCGCAGCAGGGCCATCGCGGAGATCGCGGGACACGGGGGCATGGCCGCCGTGGCGCTGTCCGAGGAGGACGCGGCGGCACGGATCGCGGCCGGCTGGGCGGGACGCCTGGACGTCGCCGCCGTCAACGGCCCGGAGACTCTCGTGGTGGCGGGTGACGCCGAGGCGATCGCCGGATTCGTCACCGAGTGCCGGGACACGGGCATCCGGGCCAGGACCGTCGAGGTCGACTACGCCTCGCACTCCGCTCATGTCGAGCCGATCCGCGACCGATTGCTCGCCGACCTGGCCGCGATCACCCCGAAGCCCACGGAGATCGCCTTCTGCTCGTCCGTGACGGGCGGCTTCCTCGAAGGCGAGCGCCTCGACGCCGCGTACTGGTACACGAATCTGCGGCAGCGGGTCCGCTTCGCCGACGCGGTGGCCGGCGCCTCGGACGCCGGTCATGGCGTATTCATGGAGATGAGCCCGCATCCGGTGCTCACCTTGGCGATGGAGCAGACCCTGGACGACCGGACGGCGCCGAGCGTGGCGGTCGGTTCGCTGAAGCGGGACCAGCCGGCCTGGCGGACGCTCATCACGTCGCTGGCAGCGCTGGCCGCGCGCGGCGTGCAGCCCGACTGGCGAGCGGTCTTCGGTACGGACACCGACCGCGTCGCCCTGCCGACCTACGCGTTCCAGCGCAGGCACTGCTGGCCGGGTGCGGCACCCGATGCGGATCCGAGGCCCGAATCCTCCTGGCGTACACGGCTGTTCGGACTCGACGCGGACGCGCGGCGCAAGGCGCTGATGGAGCTGGTCCGCAACCATGCCGCGACCGTCCTTGGCCTCGACTCGCCCGCAGCCATCGACGGGGAGACCTCGTTCAAAGCACTCGGATTCGAATCGTCCGGCGCCATCGACCTGCGCAACCGGCTGGCCGCGGCCACCGGCACCGCGCTGCCCGCCTCGCTCCTGTACGACCGGCCGACGGTGGCGCAGGTCGCCGACCACCTGTGTACGTCCATACTCGGCGCTCCAGCGGCCGAGCAGCCGGTCCTGCCTCGTACGCCGAGCGGCACGGACGAGGACGATCCGGTCGTCATCGTCGGTATCGGGTGCAGGCTCCCCGGCGGGGTCTCCTCGCCCGAGGGCCTGTGGGACGTGGTGGCCGAGGGCCGTGACGTGATCGGCGGCTTTCCGTTCGACCGCGGCTGGGACGTGGACCGCCTCTTCGACCCGGAGCCCGGCACACCCGGCCGCACCTACGTCAGGGAAGGCGGATTCCTCGACCGTGCGGCCGACTTCGACGCGGCCTTCTTCGGCATCAGCCCGCGCGAGGCGCTGGAGATGGATCCGCAGCAGCGCGTGCTGCTCGAAGTGGTCTGGGAGGCGCTGGAGCGCGCCGGGATCGACCCGAAGTCCCTGCGGGGCAGTGACACCGGCGTGTTCGTCGGCGTGTTCGGCTCGTCCGCCGTGCAGTACGGAGCGAGCGGCGCGGGAACCGACGACACCGCGGGCGGCTATCGGCTCACCGGGGGCGCCGCCAGTGTCATCTCGGGCCGTGTGGCGTACACGCTGGGTCTGCAAGGGCCGGCGGTGAGCGTCGACACGGCGTGTTCGGCGTCCCTGGTCGCCATCCATCAGGCGGCTTCAGCGCTGCGGGCGGGGGAGTGCTCGGTGGCGCTGGCGGGCGGTGTCACCGTGATGGCCACCCCGGGGCTGTTCGTCGAGTTCTCGCGCCAGCGCGGCCTCGCCCGCGACGGCCGCTGCCGGCCGTTCGCGGAGTCCGCGGACGGAACCGGCTGGTCGGAGGGTGCGGGCGTGCTGGTCCTCGAGCGCCTTTCGGACGCCCGGCGCCTCGGCCACGAGGTGCTCGCGATCGTCCGCGGCTCGGCGGTCAACCAGGACGGTGCCAGCAACGGGCTGACCGCCCCCAACGGCCCTTCGCAGCAGCGGGTCATCCGTGCCGCGCTGGCCAACGCGGATCTCCGGCCGGCGGACGTGGACGTGGTCGAGGCCCATGGCACCGGCACCCGGCTCGGCGACCCCATCGAGGCGCAGGCGCTGCTGGCCGTGTACGGGCAGCGCGATGCGGACGCCGAGCCGGCCTGGCTCGGCTCCCTGAAGTCGAACATCGGGCACACGCAGGCGGCCGCCGGAGTCGCGGGCATCATCAAGATGACCGAGGCGCTGCGCCGGGGCGTGCTCCCGAAGACCCTGCATGTCGACGTGCCCACCACACAGGTGGACTGGAACGACGGCCGGGTCGGGCTGTTGACCGAGGAGCGTGCCTGGCCTGAGCTGGACCGGCCGCGCCGGGCGGCGGTGTCTTCGTTCGGGATCAGCGGGACGAACGCGCACATCATCATCGAGCAGGCCCCGCCCGCCCCGGCCGACACCGCCGGGGCGGAGCCCACGACCGAAGCGGTGGTGCCGCCCGTCCTCGTGCTGTCCGGCCGCTCGCGCGAAGCGGTCCGGGACACGGCGGCGGGCCTGCTGGACCTGATCGGCGACGCCGCGGTGTCCCTGGGCGACGTGGCTCACTCGCTCCTGGGGCGCAGCGTGTTCGAGCACCGGGCCGTCGTGCTCGGGCAGCGGGAAGGCGAGTTGGCGGACGGACTACGGGCGCTGGCGCGCTCGGAATCCGGTACGGAGGTGATCACCGGCTCGGTTTCGCCCGGAACGTCGGCATGGCTGTTCACCGGGCAGGGCTCGCAACGTGTCGGAATGGGCCGGGAGTTGTACGACTCCTCACCCGTGTTCGCCGAAGCGATCGATGAGATCTGCGGCTACTTCGACGGGCTGCTGGGCGGCTCGCTGCGCGAGGTGATGTTCGAGGACGGCGCCGGTGTGCTGGACGAGACCATGTGGACCCAGGCGGCGCTGTTCGCGATCGAACTGGGCCTTGCCGCGGTGCTGCTGGACTGGGGCGTCGGGCCCGATGTGGTCGTCGGACACTCGGTGGGCGGACTGGCCGCGGCCTGCGCGGCCGGTGTCATGTCGCTGGCCGACGCCTGTGCCGTGGTGGCGGCGCGTGGCCGGCTGATGCAGGACACCGACGAAGGGGCCATGCTCGCGATCGCGGCAGCAGAGGCCGAGGTCGCCCCCCTCGTCGATACGGACGGGGTCGGCCGCGTCTCGCTGGCCGCGGTCAACGGGCCGGAGTCGGTGGTGCTTGCCGGTGACAAGGACGCCCTGGCCACCGCCCTTGACCGGTTCCCCGGACGGCAGTTCCGCTGGCTCCGGGTGCGCAAGGCCTTCCACTCCTCGCACATGGCACCGGTCGTCGCGAAGCTGGAACACGTCCTGGCGCAAGTGACGCTGAGGGCGCCGAGGATTCCGGTGATCAGCGATGCCACCGGCGAACCGCTGACGGCTGAGCAGGCCACCTCGCCCCGGTACTGGGCCGAGTGCGTGGTCCTGCCGGTGCGGTTCGGCGACGCGGTCGCCGCGCTGCGCACGCTGGGGGTGTCCCGGTGCGTGGAGCTAGGACCCGATCCCGTGCTGACGGCCATGCTCGGCCCGGCGGGGCCCGCTTCGGCGAGCCTGCTGCGCACCGGCCGCCCGGAGCCCGGTTCGGCCCTCGCGGCGCTGGCCCATCTGTATGTGAACGGGCACCCGGTGGACTGGTCGAAGGTGGTGCCCCCGGGACGCCGTATCGCGCTGCCGACCTATCCCTTCCAGCGCGACCGGTACTGGCTGGCGCCCCCGGCTCCGCGTGCCTTCGCGGACGCGGTGGGACTGCAGCGGGTGGACCACGCGATCCTCTCCGGGATGACGGACCTGCCGGCGGGCGGTGGCCATGTGTTCACCGGCCAGGTCACTCCGGACTCGCCCGCGTGGATACGAGAACACGTCGTGCACGGCACGGTGATCATGCCCGGCGTTGCCATCCTGGACATGATGGCGCACGTCGCGGGTCTGGTCGGGTGCGACCGCCTCGACGAGCTGACGCACTACGTGTTCCTGGCCTTCCCCGACGAGGACGTTCGCCGTATCCAGGTGACCGTCGATCCCGCGGACGATGCGGGCCGCCGCGAGTTCGCGGTGTACTCCCGCCCCGCGGACAGCCGTCTCGACACCGAATGGACCCGCCACGCCGCCGGTTCCATGTCGGCCACCGGGAGCGAACCCGACTTCGACCTGAGTGACTGGCCGCCGGCCGATGCGGACCCCGTCGACGTCGACGACTTCTACGACGCCGCCTCCGACGCGGGGTTCGACTACGGCCAGCACTTCGTCGGCCTGCGCCACATCTGGGCCGACGGCGAAGTCCGTTACGCGGAGGTCTGCCTCCCCGACGGCACGGGTCCGGGCGGCTACGGGGTCCACCCCGGGCTGCTCGACTCCGTGATCCAGCCGTGGGCCGTAGTGCCCTGCGACGGTCCGGACGGGCCGACGCTGCGGGTGCCGTTCTCGTGGAGCGGCGTGGAACTGCACGCGGGCGGCTTCGGCCGGCTGCGCGCCCGAATGACCCCGATCTCCGAAGGCCGGATCCGCGCCGAGATAGCCGACGACGCCGGGAACCCGGTCCTGACGGTGGACTCGCTCGTGCTGCGGGACGCGAAACCCGAGCAGGCAGCGGTCGCGGCGGCCGGTACGGGCGGTCTCGACGATCTGCGTCAGGTCGTGTGGACGCCGCTGCCATCGTCTTCGTACGGCGAGACGGCCGCCGGCACCGTGGCGCTGCTCGGCGATGCCGCGTCGGCCGCTGCCCTCGGGTGGGACACCTACCCGGACCTGGCCGTCCTGCAGGCGGCGGTGCAGGACGGGGCAGCCGTGCCCGATGTGCTCGTCGCCCTGCTGCGCGGCGAGGGCGAGGACGCGGGAGCGAGCGCCAGGACGCTCGGTCACCGGGCGTTGGCGCTGGTCCAGGATCTGCTCGCGCGCGTCGAGCTGACCTCCCGGCTGGTCTTCGTCACCGAAGGCGCGGTGGCTCCAGTCACCGATCCGGCGGCGGCGAGCGTATGGGGTCTGATCCGTACGGCCCAGACCGAACATCCCGGCCGCTTCACGCTGATCGACATCGACGACGCGCAGGCCCTGAAGACGCTCCCCGCGGTGATCGCCGGCGGCGAGCCCCAATTGGCCATCCGCGGGCGGAAGTTCGAGGCACCGAGACTCACCCGGGTCGAGCCGACCGGAGTGCGGCCGCAGTGGACCACCCGCGGCACCACGGTGATCACCGGTGGCACGGGCGGGCTCGGAGCCGCCGTGGCACGGCATCTGGTCACCGAACACGGCGTACGCCGCCTGCTCCTGCTGAGCAGGCGGGGCGCGGACGCACCCGGCGCGGCGGGCCTCAAGGCCGAACTGACCTCCCTGGGCGCCGAGGTGACCCTCTCGGCGTGCGACATCGCCGACCGCGCGGCTGTTGCCGACGCGTTGACCGCGGTGCCCGCTGCGGTGCCGGTCCGCGCCGTGGTCCACTGCGCGGGCACGCTCGACGACGGGGTGGTGTCCGCCCTGACACCCGAGCGCATGGACACGGTGCTCGGGCCCAAGGCGCTGGGGGCGTGGAACCTCCATGAGGTCACCCGGGATCTCGGTCTGGAACTGGACGCCTTTGTGCTGTTCTCCTCCGCCATCGGCGTCCTCGGCGGCCTTGGCCAGGGCAACTACGCTGCGGCGAACGCCTTCCTCGACGCGCTGGCCGAACACCGCGCGCACCAGGGGCTGCCCGCGGTGTCGCTCGCATGGGGGCTGTGGGCCGAGCAGTCGGGCATGGGCGGCAGACTCGGCGCCCAGGACCGCGCGAGGCTGGCCCGCACCGGCCTCAGCCCGATGCCGACCGAGCGTGCTCTGACGCTGCTCGACACCGCCACCGCCCTGAACCGCCCCCTGCTCGTCCCGGCGCGGCTCGATCGTACGGGCATCGAAGGCGACCCGGGGCTGACCTCCCCGCTCCTGCGCGACGTCGTACGGCCGAAGCGGCGGCGGGCGGCCCGACCCGACGACAAGCCATCCCAGACCTCGCTGGTACGGGAACTGGCGGGCCTGGACGAGGCGGACCGGCTCCGTCGCCTCACCCAGCTGCTGCGGACGGAGATCGCCGGTGTTCTCGGCCACAGCGACAGGACGTCGATCGACCTGCGTCGGCAGTTCCAGGCGCTCGGCTTCGACTCGCTCAGCGCGGTGGAGCTGCGCAACAGTCTGAACAGGATCACCGGGAAAACGCTGCCTGCGACGCTGCTCTTCGACTTCCCGACCCCGCAGGACCTCGCGGCACACCTGAACACCGAACTCGCCGGAGCCCGGCCGGCCCGGACCAAGAAGTCCGCACCGTCGGTCCAGACGCCGTCGAGGGCCGAGGACCCGGTCGTGATCGTGGGCATGGGATGCCGCTTCCCCGGCGGCGTGACGACTCCGGACGCACTGTGGGACATGGTCGCCGGTGGTGTGGACGGAGTGACGGACTTCCCCGTAAACCGGGGGTGGGATCCGGCAGTGGTCGATCCGGCGGGCGGTCCCGGCAAGTCGTACCTGGGCGCGGGCGGATTCATCCACGACGCGGACGAGTTCGACGCGGGGTTCTTCGGGATCAAGCCGCTCGAGGCGCTCGCGATGGATCCCCAGCAGCGGCTGATGCTGGAGGTGACCTGGGAGGCGCTCGAACGCAGCGGCATCGACCCGACGACCCTGCGGGGGAGTGACACGGGGGTTTTCTTCGGCGCCGTCACCCAGGAGTACGCCTCGCTGTCCCGGGCCGGCACCGAAGGAGTGGAGAAGTACCTGCTGACCGGGACGACCGCCAGCGTGGTATCGGGGCGGGTGTCCTACACGCTCGGGCTGCAGGGGCCCGCAGTGACGGTCGACACGGCGTGCTCGTCCTCGCTGGTCGCGCTGCGACAGGCGGTCACCGCGGTGCGATCGGGCGAGTGCACCATGGCACTGACCGGCGGCGTCACCCTGCTGGCGACGCCGGGCATGTTCGTGGCGTTCTCGCAGCGCCGGGGCCTGGCCCCGGACGGTCGCTGCAAGTCCTTCGCGGAGTCCGCTGACGGCACCTCATGGGCCGAGGGCGCGGGTGTGCTCGTACTCGAACGGCTGTCGACCGCGCGGCGGCTGGGACACAAGGTGCTCGCCGTGGTGGCCGGCGCGGCGGTGAACCAGGACGGGGCCAGCAACGGTCTGACCGCGCCCAACGGTCCGTCGCAGCAACAGGTGATCCGCACGGCCCTGGACGATGCGGGACTGACCACGTCGGACGTGGATCTGGTCGAGGCGCACGGGACCGGGACAAAGCTCGGAGACCCGATCGAGGCCCAGGCGATTCTGGCCACCTACGGGCAGCGGGCGACCGACGCGGAACCGGTGTGGATGGGATCGTTCAAGTCGAACATCGGTCATGCGCAGGCGGCCGCCGGCGTCGGTGGCGTCATCAAGATGGTCGAGGCCATCCAGCGGGGCGTCATGCCCCCGACCCTGCATGTGGATGAGCCCACGTCCAAGGTCGACTGGGCGGCCGGGGCCGTGCGGCTGCTGACGGAGAACCGGGCCTGGCCCGATGCCGGACGCCCGCGCCGGGCCGCGGTGTCCTCGTTCGGGATCAGCGGCACCAATGCGCACGTGATCCTCGAGCAGGCGCCCGCGGACCGGGCCCCCGCCGATGTCGAGGCGGAGCCGGTGGCCGACGGCACGGCGGCGCTCGCGGTCTGGATGGTGTCGGGCCGCAGCGCGGACGCGTTGCGCGGCCAGGCCGCCCGGGTGCGGGACTTCGCCGCGACGCACCCCGAACTCGATCCGCTCGCGGTCGGGCAGTCGCTGTCGGCCCGTACCGAGTTCGAATACCGCGCGGCCGTGGTGGGCCGGGGTCTCGGCGAGCTCACCGCCGGGCTGGGCGCGGTCGCCGACGGGGCGACGGCTCCGGGCGTGTTCTCGGGACGGGGCGGCGCTCACGACGGAAAGACCGTGGTGGTCTTCCCCGGCCAGTGGGCATACCGGGCCCGGATGGGGCGCGAACTCTACGGTGCCTCACCGGTGTTCGCCTCGGCGTTCGACGAGGTCTGCGCGGTGGCCGACGAGGTGTTGGGATGCTCGCTGCGCGAGGCGGTGTTCGACGACGACACCGACCGAACCGAGCCGCCCTGGTTCGCGGAGCCGGCGATGTTCGCCGTGGGCGTCGGCCTGTTCGCGCTGCTCGACTCCTGGCGGGTGACGGTCGACTTCGTGATGGGCCAATCCGTGGGCGAGGTCGTGGCGGCGCACGTGTCCGGAGTGCTGTCGCTGCCCGACGCCCTGCGTCTGGTCGTCGCGCGTGGCCGGCTGGTGGCCGGGCTGCCCGGCAACGGGGCGGTGGCTTCGGTGTCGGCGAGCGGACCGGAGGTGGCCGAGGTTCTCTCCGGCTTTACGGAGGTGGGCATCGCGGCCGTGAACGGCCCGGAATCGGTGGTGCTCTCCGGTGACCGGGCGGCATTGACCACAGTCGTGGATGAATTGCGGAACCGGGGCAGGCAGGTGCACTGGCTGACGGGCTCCCACACGCACCAATCGCCGCTGCCGGAACCGCTCCTCGATGAATTCGCCGGAGAGGTGGCGGACCTCAGCTTCGGCACAGCGGCCATTCCGATCGTCTCCACCGTCGACGCGTCCGTCGATGGCGATGGCGTCGGCTCGCCGGAGCACTGGGTGCGGCACATTCGCCGGCCGGTGCGCTTCGCCGACGGTATCGCGGCGGTGTGTGCGGCGGGGGCGACGCGGTTCCTCGTCGCCGGCCCCGACGACGGCCTGACCAGTGCGATCGCCGACAGTCTGGACGCGGCGCGGGGCACCACCGAGGCCGACGTGGTGGTCGGGATGGTGCGGCGGGACCTGCCCGAGACGGAGGCGACCATGGCCGCGGCGGCAGGCCTGTTCGTGACCGGTGCCGAGCTCGACTGGTCGGCCGTGGACTTTGGCAAGGCGCCCGCGAGGGTGGACCTGCCGACGTACGCCTTCCAGCGGCAGCCGTACTGGCTGGGTGTGAATTCCGGGGTGGTTCCCACGCGGCCGGAATGAGGTGAGGTCACCGGGTGGGCACACCCCACGCGAAGTTTCTTTCGGATCGATCGTCCATCAGTCTGCCGGCTGATCGCCGGGCAAGGAGAGATATGCCACGAGAATCGGGAATCGACGTCATGGGCACCGTCACGGAGTGCATGCGCAACGCGACCTTCAAGGTGGAACTCGAGAACGGCCACCAGGTTCTGGCCCACATCAGCGGGAAGGTCCGGAAGAACTTCATCAAGATCACGCTGTACGACCGGGTCCTGGTGGAGCTCAGCCCGTACGACCTCACCCGCGGCCGGATCCGCTACCGCTACCGCGACTGACGTCCCGTCGGCCCCGCCTGAGGCGGGGCCGACGTGTTCGCCGCCCAGGACGAGCCGCGAGGTCGGGCAGAGGCAGCAAAGCACTCTGCAGCGGCTTGAGCTGACGTCCCCTCGTGATGCCTGGATCGTCGGCACCCTTGCCGGGCAGGTGAATCGTTTCCGTCTGTCTTTGACGTCAGTCATGTGACTGTTACTCTACCGCGCGGAGTTCGGCTCGGGGGGACGTATGTTCGAGGCGTTGGGTCTAAGCAAAGCCGCGGAGACGATATATCGCGAGATGCTCCTGCATCCTCAGGAGACGTTGCCGCAGTTAGCGGCCAGGACGCAGTTGACCTTGGATTCCGTACGCGATGGACTGGACGAGCTGCACGAGGTGGCGCTCGTCAGCACATCGTCGCAGGTGGATGAGTACCGTGCGCTGAACCCCATCGACGGGGTGAAGAAACTTCTCGCGCGACAGCAGGACGAGATGCTGGTGTTCCAACGCCGGCTCGAGGCATCCTTGGCGGCGGCAACCCGGCTGATAGCCCAGTGCTCTGAACTGGGTGGCGCCTCCCCGGGAAGCGAGGGCGACGAGCTCCTGGGGATCGAGGCGATCCGCGGTCGGCTGGAGGAGCTGAGCGAGGCGGCGGTCCGGACCATCATGACGTTCGCGCCCGGCGGTGCCCACACGGAGGCCGACCTGCTGGCCAGCCGCGGACCCAACGCCAGACTGCTGGAGCGGGGCGTCCGGTCGCAGACCATCTACCTCGACAGCATCAGGAACGACCAGGCCACCTGTGACCATGTCCAGTGGCTGAACGACCATGGCGCGATGGCCCGGACCACCGCCGCGCTGCCCACGCGGATGATCATCTTCGACCGCCGAGTGGCCGTCCTGCCCACCGACACCCAGGACGCCGCCGTAGGCGCAGTGGTCCTTCGGGGGCGCGGCAATGTCGCCGCGCTGTGTGCCCTCTTCGATGAGCTGTGGGCGGGCGCAACCCCGTGGGGGGACCGGCCGCAGCGGAAGGAGACGGGACTGACCGGGCAGGAGGTCCAGGTGATCCGCCTGCTGGCCGAAGGCATTACCGATGAGGCCATAGCCAAGCGGCTGGGGGTCTCGACGCGCACGGTGCGCCGTCTGGTGGCGAACGTCATGACTGTTCTGGATGCCCGCAGCCGTTTCGAAGCCGGCGTGCGAGCCGTACAAGGTGGCTGGATCGACCCCGGTCGGTGATAACTGTTCCGCCGGTCCGGTACAACGCCCGGTATCGGCGATCAGGGTTCGAACCAAAAATTCCGGTTGAAGTAGTCGGGCACCAGCGTCGCCTGGCATGAAACGAGTACCAGCCCCGTGAACTCGGGGCTCCGATCGAGTACGCGCCGACAGATTGTCTCGCCGACTCTTTCTGCTTCCAGTACGGTGGGCGCCGCAATGAAGAGCCCGATCGTCATGGTCTCCAGGTTGATACTCACATGCTCCAGGCCATCGGCGGGATCGGTGTTCTCATTGATCAGGCGGACCGTCGATTCAGGTAATTTTACTGAGGCGGGCCCGAGGCGGGCATGAATGAGATACATGCGATGAGATCTATCGAAGATTTCGTCGCAGGGCAATGTGAGAGGCCAGGCCGATACCGGAAGTGTCCTTTTTCGGCCGCCGGTGGAGAGCCTGACGGACAGTCAGCCAGGCTCGCCCCGGGCTGGGTTGACCCACGCAATGAAGAGGTATGCCCAGGTCAATCCGCAGGTGATGGTGGACGCGGTGGGCCATGTCCCCTTCTGACCAGCGTTACCCCCTTCCCGCTCTCGTGGCGATCAGGCCAAGATTTTCCACATCGCCACTCCGCCCCGATCGAAGGGACGGAGGTGATCAATGGAATTTCCGAACACACTGCCGTGCACCGAAGCCACAGGGGGTAGAAAATGAACGGACGCTTTACAGCAAGAAGGTACTTGGCCGTCTTCTGTATGGCGGCGATCGCCGTGCTCATCGGTCTGAACTCGGTGGCGGAGCGCACGCCGGCAGAGTCTCGCCACAATGTCGTGGAGCTCGGTTCCGCGCAGCATGCGCATTCCTTGCTGGAGTCCCCCGGTGACATCACTTGGGGCGGCTGAGCAGTCCTTGCGGGCCCCCGGCGCCATTGCCCGGTCCATGCGGCCCGACCCGCGGGCAGAGGGTTTGAGTGAAATTCTCAAGGACAGGATTGCACCTTGATTGAGCTGCGACGCAAGCTATCCGTATGCGGCGATGGCTACGTGCCGGTCAGCTGCACAACAACCGAGATCTTGGGACAGGCCCGGGCGAGCTGGTACTACGGAGATCTCACCGAAGGGATCTCCTGCGCCGAAACGGCGGCCCAGACGGCCTGTGACCACTGTTCCGAACCGTGCGCACCGTACGCCCGGCTCCAGCAGGCACTGTTCTTCGCCTCGATCCGTCGCCTCGACCCGGCGCAGCGGATCCTCGAGGACGTGACGGCTGCCGCGGCCGCACGCGACGACGCGAAGCTGACCGCCGCAACCACGCTTGTGGATGCGAAGATCGCGCTGGCCGGCGGTGATCTCGTCGACGCGGCCGGCAGGGCAGAGGCCGGCCTGCGACTGGCGAATGCGGCCGGCCTGACCGGGTGGACTCCGCTCGGGAACCTCGTTCTGGCCACCACGGCGCTGCGGCGTGGCGAGCTGACCAGCGCGCTGCACTTCACGAACCAGCTCAAGGAGGATGCGGTCTTCGGGCGGGAGATGCTGCCCGCCAGCCACTCCGCCTGGATCGTCATCCAGCTCACCGAGGCGGAGAAGGGACGCAAGAAGGCCGCGGCCCTCGCCCATGAACTGCTCGAATCGGAATCGGCCTTCCGCTCGCTGCTGACCGACGAACCCGCAGCGATTCCTTGGCTGGTTCGGATCCTGGTTGCCGAGGGGCTGCACGATCTGGCCCAGCACGGAGTCGCCCTCGCCGACCGGCTCGCGGCCGAGAACCCCGGAGCCCATTCGCTCGGCGTCGCCGCATCGCACGGGGCGGCGCTGCTGCAGCAGAACCTCGATCGCCTGCGCCGGGCCGCCGAGGATCACGTCGATCCATGGGCGTGCGCCGTGGCTTTCGAAGACGTCGGCGCCCTGCTGTCCGAAGGCGGCGAGCGCAGCCCGGAGGCCGTGGAGAGCCTCGAACTGGCCACGCGCGCGTACGCGGAGATGGGATCTCTGCGCGACCTGTCCCGGGTCCGCAGCTTGCTGCGGGGTCTCAACGGCAACTCCCAGGCACAGGTGCGCTTCTGGCCGCGCAGCCGGATCCCCGGTCTGACGGACACCGAGTACGCCGTGGCCAAACTGGTGTCGAGCGGGATCACCAACGGACAGGCCGCAGAGCAGATGTTCCTGTCCCGGCACACCGTGGCGTTCCACCTCCGCAAGGTCTTTCAGAAGACCGGAGTGAAGTCGCGCCTCGAACTCGCCGTCATGTGGCATGCCTTGGACGCCGATCCCGAGGAGACGCGTCCGCAGGTCGCGGGTGGCCGGAGGGCACGCGATGCCTGAGGCGACCCGGGACAGGGCGCAGATCACGGGGCGCACCCGGCTGGTGGCCGTGCTCGGCGACCCCGTCGAGCAGGTGCGGGCGCCGGCACTGCTCAACCCGCTGTTCGTCGCCGACGGCGCGGAGATCGTGGTCGTACCCGTGCACGTCCGCCCGGCCGACCTCGACGCGGTGGTGCGTGGCCTGCAGGGAGCGGCGAATCTCGTCGGCCTGCTGGTGACCGTGCCGCACAAGGTCGACGCGCTGCGCTTCGCCGACGTACGGAGCCGGGCGGCGGACGTTGCCGGCAGCACCAATGCTCTGCGCCGGCTGGACGACGGCTCCTGGCACGCCGACAACTTCGACGGCGCCGGGTTCCTGGCCGGGCTGATCGACGCCGGTCATTCCCCGTATGGAAAACGCGTGATCATCGCGGGGGCCGGCGGCGCCTGCAGGGCGATCGCCCCGGCCCTGCTCGGGGCGGGCGTCGGCCGGCTGGTGGTGTATGACACGGACGGGACAAGGATGAAGGACGTCGCCGGGCGCCTGGAGTCCCACTGGCCCGGCCGGGTCAGCAGCACGGAACGCCCCGACTGGTACGCGGCGGACATCGCCGTGAACGCCACACCGCTGGGCATGCGGCCCGGCGACGAGCTGCCGTTCGACCCTGCCGCACTGCGCCCGGACGCGCTCGTGGCCGACATCATCATGAAGCCCCGCGAGACAGAACTGCTGCGCACGGCGACCGAGCTGGGGCACCCCGTGCTCCCTGGCGAGCCGATGCTCCGGCACCAGATGGATCTGTACCGCTCCTACTTCGGAGCGGTGCGATGGTGATGCGTCGGAGCGTGGTGGTCGCGGGGCAGCACGAGGAGTCCACCTCCACGTTGTTCGACTCCCTGCTCCCCGCGTCGGCGGTGGTGCGGGAGACCCGCAGTTTCCCCCCGGAGTGGGACCTCCACCCCGAAGAACTCGCGGTGGTGGCTTCCTCGGTGGAGAAGCGGCGCCGGGAATTCGCCGAGGTACGACGGTGCGCCCGCGACGCGCTGTCGGTGCTCGGACAGCGGCCGGCGTCGCTGCTGCTGCGTGCCAAGGGCGAACCGCGGTGGCCCACCGGCGTCATCGGGAGCATGACGCACTGCGTGGGTTTCGCGGGTGCCGCGGTGGCGCGTGCGACGGATCTCGCCTCACTGGGCATCGACGCCGAACCGCATGACGTGCAGCCCGACGGAGTCCTGGAGGCCATCGCCCTGCCGCCGGGGCGTGCGCTCATCGGGCGGTTGGCGAGGGAGCAGCCATCCGTTTGCTGGGATCGCCTGCTGTTCTGTGCCAAGAAGGCCGTGTACAAGACGTGGTTCCCGCTGACCCGGCGGTGGCTGGACTTCGACGAAGCCCTGATCGACCTGCGGATCGCGGCCGGGTCTGCGGGCGGGAGCTTCACCGCGCGCCTGCTCGTGCCCGGAATCGTCGTGGACGATGTACGGATCGGGGAGTTCGAAGGAAGGCGGAGGCTGAACGACGGCCTGCTGGCCACGGCCATTGCGGTCCCGCTTCGGGCGGGGCGGTGATGACGTACTCCTTCGGAGACCCCGGATCACGTCATCACCGCCCGCGCTACCCCAGGCGGGCCAGGGCCACGGCGCCGTGGAGTGACGACAGCCCGCCGAGCGGTGAGGCCCGTACCTCCGGAGGCGGCACGCTCGGCCTGGCCAGGGTGGCCAGATGGTGCGCCACCGAGTCGGTGAAACGGGGCAAGCCTGCTGCGAAACCCCCGCCCACGACGACCAGGTCGGGGCGCAGCAACTCATGGACCCCGGTGATCGCCACGGCGAGCCGGTGGCAGGAGCGGTCCACGCACTGTACGGCCCACTCCTCGTCGGCCAGCACGCCCCGCTGGAGTTCCTCGTACGAGACGTCGCCGCCGCGCAGCCGGGATGCGCGTGCCAGTGTGGCGGTGCCGGATGCCGTGGCCTGCAGGCATCCCCGGCGACCGCACGGGCAGCGCGGACCGTCCGCGTCGGTGATCAGATGGCCGAGCTCGAAGGATCCGCGGTCCGGCCCCGGCAGGTCGCCGCCGGAGATCAGACCGCCGCCGATGCCGGTGCCGACGCCGACGTAGAGCACTTCGTCGGAGCCCGCCGCCCGGGCCTCGGCCAGTGCGCCCAGGTCTCCGTCGTCGGCCCATCGCACCCGTACGTGCCCGAAGAGCCGCCGGAAGGTCTGCCGAACATCGAGGCCGAGCCACTCCGGCCGGCTCGGCCAGGCGGAGACGACGCCGTCCGCCCCCACCGAGGCCGGCAGCGCGATGCCGACGGAGTCGCATGTTCCCGGGACCTGCCGCAGGAGCAGCGCGACCTCCTCCGCCAGCTGTGCCAGATCGGACTTGGTGCCGCGTCCGCACCAGCGGAAGACGTGTTCGGTGACGTGTTCCCCGTCGGACTCGGAGCGCAGGGCCACCTTGGTCCCGCCCAGGTCGACACCCAGCCAGGTGGACTCGGTCTTGGCCTGCCTGCTGGAGCGCAGGGCGCGGACTACCACTCCTGCGCCCGGTCCTGGACCAGCGCCAGGAGTTCCCCGGGCGCGTGCACGACGTGGTCCGGGGCGGCTGCGAGCAGGTCGGCCTCGTCCACCGTCGCCCAGGTCGCTGCCACGGCGGTCACCCCGGCACCCCGGGCGCTGAGCATGTCGGCGCGGGCGTCACCGATCATGAGCGCCGCATCCGGCTTCGCGCCGATCAGGGTGAGGGCCCGCAGCACGATGTCGGGGGCCGGCTTGGGATTGACGACCTCGTCGGAGCCGACCACCGCGTCGAAGTACTCGATCAGCTTCAGCGTCGTCAGCAGGGAGCGGGCCCGTGGCCCCGCCTTGCCGGTGGCGACGGCCAGCCGGAACCCGCGGTCCCGCAGCGTCCCGAGCAGCTCGACCACGCCGTCGACCACTGGAACCTGGTCGGCCAGCCGGTAGCTCTCCTGGACGAACGGCTCCTCCATCTCCAGCGGAAGGCCCATCCGGCGCATGATCTCCGGGAAGTAGATGCCCTGATGCTTCTGGTACTCGGCGAACGGAGCCGGTCCGTCACCGACCACCTGGGCATGGGCCACGGCGAAGGCCCGGCCCATGGTCTCGTGGCTGTCGACCAGGACGCCGTCGAGGTCGAACACCACCGCGTTGCGCGTCAGATCACTCATCAGCTGGTTACCGCCCCTCTGCAGTGCGCGTAGATTCCCTCGATGGCGGTGACGATGCGGCGCACTCCCGCGATGGCACAGCCGAGGGACGCCTGATCGGTCAGCCGCTGACGTATGTCATCGAGCTGGTGGTCGTACTCGATGCCGATCGGTTCGGCCGGGACCGGGATCTCGCGCGGCTCTCCGTAGGAGACGAAGGTGATCCGGGGCCGCGGCTCACGATTCGGGCTGAACCCGAAGGTGGAGCTCAACGTCGCGGTCCCGAGGCTGCCTTCGACCCGGATCGACGTCGTGTCGTACGCGGCGGAGTGCGCCGCCCAGGTGGCGTGCAGCCCCACCGAAAGACCGTCGTCGGCGACGAGGAATCCGCGTGCGGTGTCCTCGACATCGGCCGCCATGGCAGGCGCCGGGAGGTCTTGGCGCCAACTCGCCGTCCAGTTCGGGTCGTTCACGTGATCGTGAGATACGGATCCGGCGATCAGGCCGAAGTCCACGGGCCCGACGACCTCTTCCAGTACGTCGAGCAGATGCCAGCCCAGATCGAACAGCACCCCGCCGCCGGCCTGTGCCCGGTTGGTGAACCAGCCCCTGGGCTGCGGCACCCCGCGGGCCCGTACCCACGCGAGATCGACGTGGCGCAGCCGGCCGAGCTCAGGCACCAGCTTGAGCAGCTCGGCCACATCGGCCCGGTAGCGCGAGGCACTGCCGGCCAGCAGCGGACTGCCGCCCCGCTGCTCGGCCTCGGCCAGCGAGTCGGCCTCGGCCGGCGTGAGGCAGACCGGCTTCTCCACGAAGGTGGCGCAGCCCCGCAGGAGCAGGCTGCGCGCTATGGGTGCATGCGCGTGGTTGGGTACGGCGACCAGGGCCAGGTCGACCGCCTCGGTGCGCAGCGCGTGGATGTCGGCGAAGGCCGGCCGGCCGGTCGCCGCGGTGAAGGACTCCCGCCGGGCGGGGTCGGGATCGACCGCCGCCACCACCTCGTAGTCGTCGTGGGCCAGGAGCCGGGGCAGCCAGATCTCCCGGCCGGACCAGCCGAGCCCGACCAGTACTGTGCGGACGGTCATCCGGCAGCCACCGACTCGGCCACGATCGCCGCGACATCGTGCAGGATCTCCTCGGACGCGAGCAGCGTCCGGTGATGCAGCCACACCCCGTCCCGGCTGATCGCCTCGGTGTTCGGGCACCGCCGGGCGACGGCTTCGGCCGACTCGTCGGGCGAAGCCGACTCCCAGAAGGCGGGGGTGCGGTAGATCGCGCGGAAGGTCGCGAACGCCGGAAGCCCCGCCTCGACCAGCCGGTCGACCAGGAGGTTGCGCCGCTCCTCGGTCCAGCCGGGCAGCCGGAACATCGCCATGTAGTGCGAGTTCCGGTCGGCGCGCGGGTCGTCGCCCTGCGGCTCGACGCCGGGAATCCGCGCAAGCAGCGGGCAGAGCACCCGCCAGCCGGCCTGGCGCACGGCGGTCTGTGCGTCGAGGCGGGTCAGCTGGGCCCGCAGCACGGCAGCCGAGAACTCGTTCATCCGCATGTTGGAGCCCGCCACCTGGTGGTGGTAGAGCCGGTCGGTGCGCGGTCGGCCGCAGGAGTGCCGGAGGAAGGCCTCCTCGTACCTCTCCTGGTCGGGGAAGAGCACCGCACCGCCTTCGCCGGCGGTCATCAGCTTGCCGTTCTGGAAGCTGAACGCCGCGATCGAGCCCAGCTCGCCGACCCGCTTGCCCTGCCAGCGTGCGCCGTGCGCATGGGCCGCGTCCTGCAGCAGCTGCACGCCGAAGTTCTCGGCGAGCTTCTCCAGACCGTCCATGTCGGCCATGAGCCCGGCCATGTGCACCGGCATGATGACGCGCGTCCGCGGTGTGATGGCGGCCTCCGCGGCGGCCACGTCGATGCAGTAGGTGTGGGGATCGACATCCACCGGAACGGCCACCGCTCCCAGACGCTGAGCGGCCTGCGAGGACGATATGAAGGTGAACGCGGGCACGATCACCTCGGTGTCGGGGCCCACGCCCATGGCCTGCAGGGCGAGTTCCAGTGCATGGGTGCCGTTCGTGACGGCCAGCGCGTGGGGGGCGCCGTGGTAATCAGCGAATTCCCCCTCGAAGGATTCGACCTCCTTTCCGCCCATGCGCCACCACTGGCCCTGCGTCAGAGCACGGTCGAGGGCCTGTCGTTCCAGGTCATTGAATTGCGGCCAATCCGGGAGGGTCAGTGCCTCTTGCGGACTCATTACCGCCACGCTCCTTTTGCTCCGGTTCTACTCCGGACCGCAGCCTATGAACAGCGACAGCGGCTGCACTATCCCTCGGCCTGACAGAGGGCCGGTGCCGGACGCCGATGACGAACGGCGGCGGCCAACTCGTGGAGTGTGTCCACGGTGGCTTCCCATCCCATGCATGCGTCCGTAATGCTCAGGCCGAATTCAGGTTCGCCTACGCCGAGTTCCTGACGCCCGGGGATCAGAAAGCCTTCCAGCATGATGCCCCGGATATTCGGGTCGCCGGCCGCGATCTGTTCGGCTATCTCCCGTGCGACCACGGCCTGTTGTTCGTGGTCCTTTCCGCTGTTGCCGTGACTGGCGTCGATGACCAGGCCGGTCGGGAGGCCGGCCGCCGACAGCAGCCGCGCGGCCTCACGCACGGATTCCGGACGGTAGTTGGGCGCGCCGGGTGCGCCGCGAAGCACCACGTGGCAGTGCGGGTTCCCGCTCGTACGCGATATGACCACACCGCCGTCGAGGCCGGGGCCGAGACAGGCATGGGGGGCGGCCGCGGACCGGATGGCATCGACGGCGACGTCCACGGCGCCGCCACTGCCGTTCTTCATGCCCACGGGCATGGGCAGACCACTGGCCAGCTGGCGGTGCACCTGGCTCTCCACGGTCCGCGCGCCGATCGCGCCCCAGGACACCAGGTCGGCCAAGTAGGCCGGGGCTGCTGGGCTCAGCCACTCCGTCGCGATGGGCAGACCCATCTCGACGATCTCCAGCATGAGTGCCCGGCACGCACGAAGTCCCCGGTCGATGTCCAGGCTTCCGTCCAGCAGCGGATCGGTGAGCAGCCCGGTCCAGCCGACCGTGGTCCGCGGCTTCTCGACGTACAGCCGCATGACGACCGCCAGGTCCTCGGCCAGTTCGTCGGCCAGCCGGCCCAGCGACTTCGCGTACGCCAGAGCCGCGTCCACGTCGTGCACGGAGCAGGGGCCGACCACGACGAGCAGCCGGTCGTCCGCGCCGTCCAGCACCCGTCGGGCCATCAGCCGGCCGGCGTTCACGGTACGGGCCGCAGCCCTGGTCAGCGGTAGTGCACCCAGCAGTTCGCCGGGGGCGACCGTAGCCTGCGTACGGCACCGCCCGCCGACCAGGCCCGGTAGCGGCACCCCCTCGGGTCTCTGCACCGTCCTCAACTGGCTTCGAGTTCCAGGTTGGTGCTGATGTGCTGGGCGCCGATGGTGGTGAAGAGGGTGGTGGCGGGGGTGTTGGACTCGTTGATCTCGGCGGTGGCGG
>NZ_JBSFXK010000087.1:0-21305 GCF_053595355.1 Streptomyces sp. NPDC002513
TGCTGTCGCGAGGGTGTCCAAGTTGTGCGTCACAACATGATCTTGGACGCCCTCGTTTTCGTCTCCACAGGCACCCCTTGGAATAGATCATCTAGGACCTCCAGGTAGTGATCCAGCTCCAGGCGGACGGCGCCCTTCGCGATCAGCCTCTCGTGCCGGGCCACTTCCACGTTCTGGTCGTAAACCACCAGGTGAGAAGCGTGCAGGACGACCCGCACCCGCTTGCCGATCAGCCGGATCGGCACCGAGTAGCAGTTGGTGCGGACCGGGATCTGGCCGTAGCGGTCGACCCTCGGTGTGAACTGCCGGCCCGTCTCGAACGGCTCCTCGGGCAGAGGCATCAACAGTGGCTGTTCGAGTACGAAGCACTCGGCGACGATCTTGGACCGGGCACCGATGCGGCGTGCGTCGTCCTACCGGTCCCACTGCTCGACCAGCTCGTTCAGCTCGGCGAGCGAGGAGACCTCGGGGACGGGGACGAAGTGGTTGCGGCGGAAGTAGCCGATCTGTCCCTCGACGCCACCCTTCTCGTGGGCGCCTTCGATGTCCGGACGGCAGTAGAAGCTCTCGATGCCGAAGTGCGATTTGAACGCAATCCACCGGTCGGCCTCCACCCTGGCCCGGCTCAGTCCCAGCACCCGGGCGACGGCGGCCTTGAGGTTGGATACGCGAGCGCGCCCCGGACCGACCGAGCCGAAGCGCGAAAGCTGTCACCCGGGTCTTTGCTGAACTGGGGCTGGGGTTTCGCTTGGCCGAAGCACCGTGGTTGTCACCAGCTCAGCAGGCTATTTGTCACCCCGCCCCCGACAGCACGCCTGTTGTCATCTGAGGCCCGACTGACAGTGCGGAGCAAGCTACCCGCCGTCGCGAGGTACACGGCTCAGAGTCGCGGGCACCCCGTACACTCCAAAGCCTTACGGGCAGCGAGGTAGCCCGCGATCTTGAACGCCAGTTCGTGAGAGCCGAACGAATCGGCGCGGGCACGCCGGAGCACGACCCGAGTGGCGATGGCAACTCCGTGCTCGGGCAAGCTCAGCTGCTCCTCGATCCCCACGGCGGCAGCTGCAAAGAAGCGTGGCAGATCCTGGGCAGGTTCGTACTCCACCGTGAGCCCTCGGGCTACCTCGAAGTCGAAGCCCTCGGCTGCGGGCTCGAAGTCCACCTCAATCTCCGCGAAATGGGGCGCGCAGTTCTGCTTCTGATGCAGCACGCGCACGCCATGGATCAGATACGGCGGCCACCGGGGCAGCGCTGACGTCGTCATGCCAGAACGCTACCCCCTGGTGGGTACCCGGCCTCAGCCGTCGACCTTAGCGGTCGCGTCCCGAAGTCCTTCGGGGGTTGACTCCGGAGCCGGTGTCGTGCGTGGTGGCTGGTCAGAAGTCGGCCGTGGATTGACGTCCATGGGGTGGGCCGCAGCTCGTCCAGGGGGCGGCGGCGGGCGGGGGTATCCGCAGTTCTGCTGCACATTCGAACATACGTCCGGTATGCTCCTGGGCGCGTCTCGTTCGTGACTTAAGAGGAGTGACATGCGCTACGGCTACATCGGTTCGATGAAGGTCAAACCCGGTCACCGCGCGGAGGTGGTCGCCGTACTGGTCGCCGGCGCTGACGGTCTGCGCAAAGCGGGATGCCATCTCTACGTCGTGACCGAATCGGCCACCGACGAAGACACCGTGTGGGTGAGCGAGGTGTGGGAGAGCAAAGAGCATCACGACGCATCGTTGCAGTTGCCCGAGGCGAAGGCTTCCATCAGCAAGGTCATGCCGCTGCTGACAGGTGAGTTCACTCGTCAGGAGACGCACGTCGCGGGCGGTCTCGGTGTCTAACCGCGGCTGCGTGCCGCCAAGTCATCCTGCCCGACGGGCCGGGGACCGGGTGCGGGCAAGCTACGGTCCATGGTGATCCACTTCTCCCGATCGGCCTGCCTGTCTTGCCCGTTGCCGCTGCCCGCCCGATAGTCCTACGCGCCGCCGAGCGCGAGCGACTGAAGAAGATGGCCTACGGCCACAAGACCGAGCACCGGCTGCGGATGCGCGCAAAGGTGGTGCTGCACGCCGCACGCGGGCGCTCCAACGCGCGCATCGCCCGCGAGACCGGCCTGCACCTGGACACGGTCCGCTGCTGGCACGGCCGGTTCGCCGCGCACGGGCTCGGCGGTCTGAGCGACCGCGAGCGGTCGGGGCGCCCGCCCGCGTTCACCGCGCTCCAGGTCGCCGAGGTCAAAGCGCTGGCCTGCCGGCTGCCCGCCGAGACCGGCACGCCGCTGTCCCGCTGGTCCTGCCCGGAACTGGCACGCGAGGCCGTGGCCCGGGGCATCGCCACGTTCGTGTCGGCCTCCACCGTGCGCCGCTGGCTCAGGGACGACGCGCTCAAGCCCTGGCAGCACCGCTCCTGGATCTTCATTACCGACCCCGACTTCCGCACCAAGGCCGAGCGCGTACTGGACCTGTACGCCCGCACCTGGGAGAGTGTCCCGCTCGGTGAGGACGAGTACGTCATCAGCGCGAACGAAAAGACCTCCATCCAGGCCCGCTGCCGCTGCCACCCCACCCTCGCCCCCGGCCGGGCCCGCGTGATGCGCGTGATCCACATCTACGGCCGCGGTGGAGCCCTGGCCTACCTGGCCGCCTACGACGTCCACCGGGCAGCGGTGTTCGGCCGCACCGAGGCCGCCACCGGCATCGAGCCGTTCATGAACCTGGTCGCCCAGGTCATGAGCCAGGAGCCCTACGCGAGCGCGAAGCGGGTGTTCTGGATCGTGGACAACGGCTCCTCCCACCGCGGCAAGAACGCCGCCGACCGGCCGACCTCCGCGTTCCCGAACGCGGTCATGGTCCACACCCCCGTGCACGCCTCGTGGTTGAACCAGGTGGAGATCTACTTCTCCGTCGTCCAGCGCAAGGTCGTCTCGCCCAACGACTTCACCGACCTGACCCAGGTCGGGGACCGGCTCCGAGCCTTCGAAGACCGCTACAACGCCACGGCACAGCCGTTCCAGTGGAAGTTCACCACCTCCGACCTGGACGATCTACTGGCCAGGCTCGACCGGCACACCACCGATCACCACGAAGAATCCTCCGCCGCACTGGCAGCATGATCAACCCCCGAAGGACTTCCGGACCGAACCACAAAGCAGATAGTCTCATTGAGCTGGGATGATAGGGCTTGTGGCAGGTCCTGCCAGTCCCCGGGCAAAGCGCGCTCTACGGGTGAAGAAGCGTATCGGGTCCTACCCACGAGTCCGCGTCGAGGGCGGTAGTCGAGGGGGCTCGCCCGCAGTGACCGCATTTCACGACTGGTGGCCGTCTCTGAGGGCGTGCCGTCCCGCTGCGATCAGCCTGGCCGCAGCGAGCGGGGCGCTATGTCGGCGTACCGGTTGCCAACACGGCGTTCGGCGTCGCTCACCGGGTGTTGGGTGAGGACTGGAGCCGGCGGGCCGCTCAGAAGAGTCGGCGAATGACCTCGATCGTGCGAGCCAGGTGGGGTTCGTTGCGGTCGGCGCGGTGGGCTACGGCCAGTTCGATCGACGCCGCCGGGCGGATCAGGGGCCGGTAGACGACGCCGTCGAGCGCGAGCGCGGTCACCGGCTCGGGTACGACCGCGACTCCGAGGCCGCCGGCGACGAGGGTGATGAGCGTCGAGGTCTCCCCGACCTCGTGCCGGATGTGCGGCTCGACGCCCGCGTCTCGCAGGAGACCGAGCACGACATCGTGCATCACCGAGTGACGGTCCGCCGAGTGCACGATCAGGTCGAGGCCGGCGAGGTCGGCGGCGCGCACCCGGGTCTTCGCCGCGAGTGGGCACTCGGCCGGGAGTGCCACTACGAGGCGGTCCCGGCGCAGGGTGTGGACGGTGAGGGACAGGTCGGCGGCGGGCGGGCGCAGCAGGGCCACGTCGATCGCGCCGCTGCGCAGCGCCTCCACCTGATCCGGAGCGAGCATCTCCCCACGGAACGAGAAGTCGATGCCCGGCAGTTCGGTGGCGAGATGACGCGACAGCGTCGGCAGCAGGCTGTACGTCGCCGAGCCGACGCAACCGAGGGTGAGGTGACCGACCGCACCGGCGGCGACCCGGCGGGCGTGGTGGGCAGCCTCGTCGACCTCGGCGAGGATCGCCCGTACCCGGTCGAGGTAGGCGCGGCCGGCGTCGGTGAGGTCGACCCGACGTGTGGTGCGGTTGAACAGAGCGATGCCGAGCTCGCCCTCGAGCTGCCGGATCGCCTGCGAGAGCGGCGGCTGTGCCATGTGGAGCCGCTGGGCCGCACGTCCGAAATGACGCTCTTCCGCGACGGCGACGAAGTAACGGAGCTGGCGCAGATCCATAGTTTCAGAGTTTCAATCGACGTCGATATTGATACTTCACAGTATCGGCGGTGCCGTCTAGCGTCGAGTCATGAACAGTGCATACCTCTACGCCGCCACACGGACACCGTTCGGCAAGTTCAACGGCGCGCTCGCCGGCGTCCGGCCCGACGATCTGGCCGCTGCCGCGATCAGCGGTGTGCTCGCGCAGGTGCCGTCGCTGGATCCCGCCGCGATCGACGAGGTTGCCTGGGGCAACGCCAACGGCGCCGGCGAGGAGAACCGCAACGTCGGCCGGATGGCCGCGCTGCTGGCCGGTCTGCCGACCAGCGTGCCCGGCTCGACGATCAACCGGCTCTGCGGCTCCAGCCTGGACGCGGCGATGGCCGGCTCCCGCACCATCGAGACGGGTGACGCCGATGTCGTTCTCGTGGGCGGTGTCGAGTCGATGACCCGGGCGCCGTGGGTGCTGCCCAAGCCGTCGCGGGCCTTCCCTGCGGGCGACGTCACCGCGGTGTCGACGACACTGGGCTGGCGGCTGGTCAACCCGCGGATGCCGAAGGAATGGACCGTCTCGCTGGGAGAGTGCAACGAGCAGCTCCAGGAGCGCTTCGGCATCTCTCGCGAGCGCCAGGACGAGTTCGCCGTCCGCTCTCACCGCCTCGCGCACCAGGCATGGGAGGACGGCTTCTACGACGCGCTGGTCACCCCGGTCGGCGACCTGGTCCGCGACGAGGGCATACGCCCGGACTCGAACACCGAGAAGCTCGCCCAGCTCAAGCCGTCGTTCAGGCCGGACGGCACCATTACCGCGGGCAACGCCTCCCCGCTCTCCGACGGCGGCTCCGCGGTGATCCTCGGCACTGAGGCAGCGGCAGCGACCATCGGCCGCGACCCGATCGGCCGGATCGCGGGCAGAGGCGCGATGGCGCTGGACCCGCGGGAATTCGGCTACGCGCCGGTCGAGGCCGCGGATCGAGCGCTCGCCCGCGCCGGGATCACCTGGGACCAGGTCGGCGCGGTCGAGCTCAACGAGGCATTCGCGGTCCAGTCACTTGCCTGCGTCGACGCCTGGCTGAAGGAAGGTCTGCGCGAGCCTGGGATCGTCAACCAGCGCGGCGGGGCCATCGCGATCGGGCACCCACTGGGCGCCTCCGGTGGCCGGATCCTCGGGACCCTCGCCGCGGTCCTGAGGGAACGCCGTGAGCGGTACGGCGTGGCCGCGATCTGCATCGGCGTCGGCCAGGGGCTGGCCGTCGTACTGGAGAACCTGGAGGTGTCGAAGTGAGCCGCACCGCCGTGCTGGAATCGACCGACGAGGCCGTCGCCGGGGTCGAGGACGGTTCCACCGTCCTGGTCGGCGGCTTCGGTCTGGCCGGGATGCCGTTCGACCTCATCGACGCCCTCATCCGGCAGGGCGCGAAGGACCTCACGATCGTTTCCAACAACGCCGGAAATGGCGATGTCGGACTTGCGGCGCTGCTCGCGGCCGGCCGGGTCCGCAAGGTGCTGTGCTCCTTCCCGCGGCAGGTCGACTCCTACGTCTTCGACGCGCTCTACCGCGAGGGGAAGATCGAGCTGGAGGTGGTGCCCCAGGGCAACCTCGCCGAGCGGATGCGGGCCGCCGGTGCCGGGATCGGCGCGTTCTACTGCCCGACCGCGGTCGGTACCCCGCTCGCCGAGGGCAAGGAGGTGCGCACCATCGGCGGACGCGACTACCTGCTGGAGTATCCGATCAAGGGCGACTACGCCCTCATCTCCGCGCACCGGGCCGACTCGATGGGCAATCTCGTCTACCGCAAGACCGCCCGCAACTTCGGCCCGGTGATGGCGACCGCCGCCACCACCACGATCGTCCAGGTCGACGAAGTCGTTCCGCTCGGCGAGCTCGACCCGGAGGGGGTCGTCACGCCATCCGTGTACGTCGACCGCATCGTGCCGGTCAAGTCCCGCCATTACACCGTCCAGGGAGCACGATGACTACCGACTCCACCGCCTCGACCCGCCCGGCGTCCACGGCCGAGGCGCCGATCAGCGTCGACCATCCGCTCAGCATGGACGAGGTTGCCGCGGTGATCGCACGGGACATCCCGGCCGGCGCGTTCGTCAACCTCGGCATTGGCCAGCCCACCAAGATCGCCGACCATCTGCCCGAGGAACTCGGCGTCGTCCTCCATACCGAGAACGGCATGCTCGGCATGGGGCCAAAGGCCGAGGGCGCCCAGATCGACCCCGACCTCACCAATGCGGGCAAGGTTCCGGTCACCGAGCTTCCGGGGGCGGCGTACTTCCACCACGCCGACTCCTTCGCCATGATGCGCGGCGGCCACCTCGACGTCTGCGTGCTCGGCGCCTACCAGGTCTCCGAGCGCGGTGATCTGGCCAACTGGCACACCGGCAAGCCCGGCGACATTCCCGCTGTCGGCGGTGCGATGGACCTCGCCATCGGAGCCAGGGACGTCTACGTGATGATGACGCTCTTCACGAAGTCCGGTGCGCCCAAACTGGTCCGGCAGTGCACCTACCCGCTCACCGGCGTGGGCTGCGTCAGCCGGGTCTACACCGAGGTCGCCACCTTCGACGTGCGGCCCGACGGTGTCCACGTGCTGGAGACCTACGGCATCACCCTCAACGAGCTGCGCTCACGCCTCGACGTCGAGCTGCTCTGACCTCCTCAGACCCGCACCCAAGCCAACCGGGATTCGGTCTCGCTCCGCAGGAGGGACTGATGCAGCGCGAGACGACCACCGTTGCCGGCCAGCCCTGAGGGGAGCGGCGTCGCCGGCGGGGGTAGTCGCTGGCCGCGCTCGCCACGGGCAACGCGGACGGCACCGTGCAACCGCTGTCACGAACATCACCTGCAAGGGGGGCCGTTCCGTTCGTTGGGATGAGGTCACGGGCAATAGCGTCGGCCCGTCTCCGAGTGCTTCGGAGACGGGCCGACGCCACATAGGGCGATCAGCGCGCCGTATAGCCGCCGTCGATCGGCAGGTTCACGCCCGTCACCCAGCTCGCTTCGTCCGAAGCCAGGTAGAGGACCCCGTAGGCGACATCGATCGGACGGCCCAGGCGACGCAGCGACTGGTTGCCCGTCATGTACTCCTCATAGGCCGGCAGGCCACCGGGGAACTCAGCCGCGATGCCCTCGACCAGCGGGGTAAGGACCGTGCTCGGGTGCACCGAGTTCACGCGGATGTCGTACTTGCCGTAGCTGGCCGCGTCCTGCTTGGTCTGCATCGAGACCGCGCCCTTGGCCACGTGGTACGCCGTGAACTCGTCGTTCCCGATCATCCCGTAGATGGATGAGTAATTGACGATGCTGCCCTTACCCCGCTCGATCATGTGCGGAACGGCATGCTTGGTGCAGAAGAAGACGCCCTTCACATCGACGGCGAACAGAGCGTCCCACTCGGCCTCGGTGAGCTCGTGGGTCGGCTTGTCGACGCCGATGATGCCGGCGCAGTTGACGAGGATGTCGAGACCGCCGAACTCCGCTGCCGCCGCGTCGATCACCGATTTCGCCTCGGCCTCCCGGGCGACGTTCAGGCTCCAGAACTCCGCGGTCCCGCCTGCCGCGAGGATCCCCGCCACGACCTCCTTGCCCTTGGCCTCGTCCAGGTCGGTGACCGCGACCTTGGCGCCCTCGGCCGCGAACAGCTCCGCGGTCGCCCGGCCCATGCCCATCGCGGCCCCGGTGATCAGAGCGACCTTGTCGTCCAGACGTCCCATACCGATTCCCCTTTCCTTGTCGAGTTCTCAGACCTTGACCGCCTGGTCGGCCAGGAAGGAGCGGTAGCCGTCCTCCTCAGCCGCACGGCAGAACTGCTGGTACACCTGTCCGCCACCCGTGTAGACCTGGAACTCCTCCGGCTTGCCGGGGAGGTTGTCGCCCAGGAACCACGCCTTGGCCTTCTTGCCCTCGGAGTACATGACGGTGGCCTTGCCGGCCCGCTCGGTCTCCTCCATCCACCAGGCCTCCGACTCGGGGGTGGCCTCAAGGAATGGAACGTCGTTCTCACGTGCCCACGCGATGGCCCTCTGGAGCCACTGGGCACCGAGCTGGATCGGGACCGGCAGATTCGAGTACGGCGTCTGCGGGCCGAGGGACATGAAGAAGTTCGGGAACCCGTTCGCGTTGATGCCGAGGTTCGACTTGAGGCCGTCGGCGAGCCACTTCTCGCGCAGCGTGCGGCCACCGCGACCCACGATGTCGATGTTGGTCAGGGTCCCGGTCATGGCGTCGAAGCCGGTGGCGAAAATCAGCACATCGAGCTCGTACTCGGTGTCGCCGACCACCACGCCGCGCTCGGAGATCCGGCTGATCGGCTGCGAGGCGACGTCGACGAGGTGCACGTTCGGCTGGTTGAACGCCGCGTAGTAGTTGTGGCCGGTCGGGACACGCTTGCCATTGAAGGAGTAGGTGGTCGGCGAGAGAAGGTCGGCAACGTCCTGGTCCTCGACGATCTCGTGGATCTTCTTGCGGATGAACTCCGAGGCGAGCTCGCTGGCCTCATGGTTGGTGGCCAGGTCGGTGAAACACTCGTTGGCGAAGTGGAATCCGCCCTCGTTCCACTTGCTCTCGAAGATCCGGTCGCGCTCCTCGGCGGAAACGTCGAGAGCGCTGTGCTCGGCCGGTTCCATCGCGACGCCGAAGGGGTGGTTCGCCGCCTTCTCGTAGATCTCGTCGTAGTGGTCACGCAGGTAGGCCATGTCCTGCTCGGTCACCGGGTCGTTCGTGGTCTCGACAATGAAGTTCGGCGTGCGCTGGAAGACGTGGAAGTCGCCGGCGACCTTGGCGATCTCAGGCACCATCTGGATGCCGGAGGCACCCAGCCCGATGAGGCCGACACGCTTGCCGGTCAGGTCCGCGCCGCCGCGGGGCCACATCGAGGAGTGGTACTTCTCGCCCTGGAAGGTGTCGATGCCGCCGATGCCAGGGAAGATCGCCTGCGAGAGGACGCCCATGCCGGAGACGAGGTAGGTCGTGGTCAGGGTGGTGCCGTCACCGAGGTGGACGGTCCACGTATTCGCGTCCTCGTCGTAGACGGCCTTCTCCACGCGGGTGGACAGGCGGATGTCCTTGCGCAGGTCGAGCCGGTCGGCGACGAAATTGAGGTACGCCAGGACCTCCGCGCCGGCCGGGTAGCGCTCGGTCCAGGTCCACTCGTCGCGGACCTCCTTGGAGAAGGAGAAGGAGTAGTAGCTGTACTCGCTGTCGGTGCGGACACCGGGGTAGCGGTTGACCCACCAGGTGCCGCCGACGCCGTCCTCGCCGTCGACCACGAGCGTCGAAAGACCGATCTCGCGCAGGTGGTGGAGCATCGCCAGGCCGGAGAAGCCGGCGCCGATGACGATGGCGTCGTAGTCAAGCTTGCTGGTCATGTATGTGTCGGTCCTTTCACCGAGTGATGACAGATGGGCACTCAGGGAGGAGCGCGCAGCAGGAAAGGTGGATGAGAGGCGGTCGGAACTCTGGCCAGGGCGCCGGTACGGTGCCGGTCAGGACCGGTACCAGGCGGCCATGGAGGCGATCTCCTCGTCGGCGCGCGCGAGGCGTCCGGCCTGGAACGGGAAGACGTGCTGCATGCCCTTGCCGATGGAGAACGTCACGTCGACGCCGGCGCTCTCGGCCAGGCCGACCAGACGCTCGGAGTCCTCGAAGAGGGATTCGGTGTCGGCCGCGCAGACGTAGAGCCGCGGGAAGCCCTCATAGGTGGCGTAGAGCGGGTTGACGTACGGGTCCGTCGGGTCCGCGCCGCCTGAGAGGTACCGGGCGATGTTCCCGGCGAGGCCTTCGCGCGTGATCAGGAAGTCGGTGTCGTTGTTGGTCTCGATCGTGGCACCGCTGTTCTCCATGTTGAGCCAGGGCGACATCGTCAGGACACGTCCGGGCAGCGGGCGGCCGTCGCGGCGCAGCGTGAGTGTCATCGCGACCGCGAGGTTTCCACCGGCGCTGTCGCCGACGAAGCACACGTCGTCGGCGTCAATGCCCTTGTCCAGGAGAGCCTGGTGGACAGCGAGGCCGTCCTCGATCTGCGCCGGGAACGGGAACTTTGGCGCGAGCCGGAAGTCGAGAACGAACGCATGCGTTCCGCAGGCCTTGGCCAGGTGACCGGCGAGCTTGCGGTGGCTGGCGGAGGAGCCGAGCGCGAACCCTCCGCCGTGCATGACCACCATTACCTGAGAGGGATCCGCGTCGAGCGGCTTCACGAGGACGCCCGGCACGCCACCGAGGGTGGTCGTGGCGTAGGTGACACCTTCGGGCTCCGCAGTCGCGCGCTGCCAGTCCTCGAAGACCCAGCGCATCAGCTGGAGCGACATCTCCGGGTTGGCCTCGAACTCCACGCTCCACTCGGCGTAGATCTCCCCAAGCGGGTCTGAAGGACGGGGAAGGGGCATGGGTGCTCCTCAACGTCATCGTTGGTGGTACTGGCTGTTCCTCGGGCCGACAGACGGCCGGCCCGGCCTGTCGAGGATCACCATGCCCAGGCGTCGAAGGCGGACGCTGTCACAAAATGAGACACCGCCGTCTCACAGTGACTCGCATCACACGGGCCTGCTCGCGACAGCCTTCTGCCGGGGCCCTCACAAGCCCGTTTCCCTCACCCAGGCGATCACGTCACTCCGAGTACGCCGGCGATCCCGCCCTCGGAGTCCGGCCAAGCGCTCCGCTCTCACGGCTCGGCACCTGCGCACACCTGGTGCTCTCGGGCCACCGAGGTCCTTCACCGCTCTCGACGAGGAGATTCCATGCACATCAAGAAGCGGGCCGTCGCAGCGACCGGCGTCGCCGCCGCCATGGCCATGGCGCTCAGCGCCTGCGGGGGTCTGTCCACCGGCTCCGGTGGCTCCGGTGGTTCTGGCGCCTCCGTCGGCTCCGGCGGCCCGTGGCCGACCGTGAAGGTGGGCGGCGTCGGCGTGCAGGCCGACATCCCGGACATCAGCAAGTTCTGCGGCACCAAGCCGATCAAGGTCGGCTACGCCGACGGCAACAACAACAACACCTGGCGCAAGGCCACGATCGCGCTCTTCAAGGCCCAGGCGGCCAAGTGCAAGAACATCACCCAGGTCGTGGTGACCGACGCCCAGAACAACACCCAGAAGGCGATCTCGGACATCAACTCGATGGTCGCCCAGGGCGTCAAGGTGATCGTCACCTTCGGCGACGCCGGACAGGCCCTCCTGCCGACCATCCAGAAGGCGACCGCGGCCGGCGTGGCGGTCGTCCCGATCGTCTCCGGCATCGGCGGCACACCGGGCAAGGACTACGTCGACTTCGTCTCCGAGGACGTCGAGGCGTACGGCAAGAACCTCGCCGACTGGACCGTCAAGGCGATGCACGGCAAGGGCAACCTGATCATGCTGGGCGGTGTCGCCGGCAGCGCCTACTCCCAGACCGTCTACGAGGGCGTCAAGAAGGCGGTCGCGGAGCATCCCGACGTCCACCTCCTCAACGCGGACGGGTACGTCGCCACCGACTGGGACGTCAGCAAGACGCAGCAGGTCGTGGCCGGTCTCATCACGAAGTACGGCAAGATCGACGGCATCGTCTCCGACTTCGGCGGCGGTTCGGTCGGCGGTATCCGCGCGTTCATCGCCGCGAACAAGCCGCTGCCGGTCTGGTCGGCCAATGACTCCAACGAGTTCGCGTCGCTCTGGTACCAGTACCACAAGCAGTACCCGAGCTATCAGATCGCGACCGAGTCGTCCCGCAACTGGGTTGTCGAGGCTGCTCTGAACAAGGGTCTTGCGGCCTACAACGGCATCACCGACACCGAGCCCTCGACGTACAACCTGGAGATCATCGAGGACTCGACCAACCCGAAGATGTTGCCGAAGTACGACAAGTCGCTGCCCGCTGACGCGATTCTCTCTTCCGGCCTGACCACCGAGCAGATCAGGGCCCTCTACAAGTAGTCCGCGTAGCAGCCCAGTCGGCGCTTTGAGTTGTCGCAATTCCCAGCAGGCGCCCCGGGCCTTCACGAGTTCCGTCACGGCCCGGGTAGCTGACCTCATCGCTTTTCGAGGGAGATTTCCCGCCCGAATCCCCTTTCCTGCCGAAACTCAACAACGCAGCCACGTACGGATATCCGAGGAGCACCCATGAATCGACTCGACGGTAAGGTCGGCATTGTCACCGGCGCCTCGCGAGGCATCGGCCACGCGATCGTCGACGCCATGGCGGCCGAGGGCGCGGCCGTCATCGCGACCAGCCGCGCTGCCGCCGACGACTCATTCGGCGCAGGCGTCACGTATGCGTCCCTCGACGTGGCCAGCGAAGCCGACTGGCAGCGTGTGATCACTGAGGTCATCGACCGCCACGGGCGCGTCGACTTCCTCGTCAACAACGCCGGCATCATCGCCTATGAAACCGTTCACGAACTCACCAGTGAGGAGTGGAACCGGGTTGTCGCGGTCAACCAGACCGGCACCTGGCTCGGGATGCGCGAGGTGATCCCACAGATGATCACCCAGGGCGGCGGCAGCATCATCAACGTCTCCTCGATCTGGGGCAGCGCCGCTGTCGCCGGTGCGCACGCCTACCACGCGACCAAGGGCGCGGTGCGCAACATGTCGAAGAGCGCCGCCGTCAGCTACGCCAAGGAATGCGTCCGCGTGAACTCGGTTCATCCCGGTTTCATCTGGACCCCCCTGACCGAGGCTCAGGCCACTGAGGTGAACGACTACGTCATCTCCCAGACCCCGATGGGTCGCGCCGGACGACCGGAGGAGATCGCTGCCGGAGTCGTCTTCCTCGCCTCCGACGAAGCCAGCTTCGTGACCGGTTCCGAGCTCGTCATCGACGGCGGCTACCTCGCCCAGTAAGGGGCCCGTCTACGGGCCGAGGCGCCGGCCCGACCACTCGGGTCCGCGCCCCTCAATCTTCCAGGAGTCCGACGTGACCAACTTCGGCAGCAACCGGCCTGCGACTCAGGTCCGGCCACCGCAGCAGGGTGCGAGCCCCGATCCCTCCCAGTCCCACCACGCGGCACGTCAGGCGGCAGGGCAAGCCGCATCGGTGCTCTCCATGCAGGGCATCGGGAAGTCCTTCCCGGGCGTGCGCGCGCTGGACGAGGTGAGCTTCGACGTCCGCCCGGGCGAAGTCCACGCCCTGGTCGGCGAGAACGGCGCCGGCAAGTCCACGCTGATGTCGGTGGCCTCGGGCGCATTGGCGGCGGATGACGGCACCGTCCTCATCGGCGGCGTCCAGCTCACTCATGCGCAACCCGAGCAGGCGCGCAGCCTCGGCCTCGGTATCGTGCATCAGCATCCCGCGCTTCTTCCGGACCTGACGGTGGCGGAGAACATGGCGCTCGGCGTCGGGTACAAGCGCGTTGGCGGACTTCGCCGCGCGGCCGCCTGGGCCCGCGAGACCCTCGCGCCGTGGGAGATGGAGATCGACCCACGCGCCCGCGTTGCCGATCTGTCGATGGAGAAGCGGTTCATCATCGAGATCGCCAAGGCGCTCGCGCTGAATCCGAAGGTTCTGATCCTCGACGAGCCCACCGAGCATCTCAACGCCGAAGAAGTACAACGTCTGTTCACGAAGGTCCGCGAGACCGTCGCGACCGGCGCCGGTGTCGTCTACATCTCGCACCGCATCCCTGAGGTCAAACAGATCGCCGACCGGGTCACCGTCCTTCGCGACGGCCAGACTCGCGGAACTTTCGACGCCGAGGCCGTCACCGAGGAGCAGATCGTCGAGTGCGTCGTGGGCCGCAAACTGGAGACAGTCTTCCCCGCCAAGGAACCTATACCCGTGAGCGCGGCGGCGCGACTCGTCGTGACCGGGCTCTCGGGCCACGGCTTCGACGACATCTCGCTGACCGTCCGCTCCGGCGAGATCGTCGGCCTGGCCGGGGTTCAGGGCAATGGCCAGGCCGAGCTCGTGCGTGCCCTGGCCTGCCTGGTCTCGACGTCGGGCGAGATCGTCGTCGACGGACAGAAGGTCCGCGGCTCGAACGCGGTGGCAGCGAACGCCGGTGTCGTCTACGTGCCTGCCGACCGGCACGGCGAAGGTGTTTTCCTGCCGCTCGGAGTGAGCGAGAACATCGTGGCGCGCACCCTGCACAAGGTCTCACGCTTCGGCCTGGTCAGCGACGTGCGGACGCAGTCCACCTCGAAGGACCAGATCCGCAACCTCGCGATCAAGACCCCGACCCCCGATACGCCGATCAGCTCGCTGTCGGGAGGCAACCAGCAGAAGGCCGTCATGGCCCGCACGCTGCTCGCGGCACCGAAGGTCCTCGTGGTGGAGGAGCCCACTCAGGGTGTCGACGCCGGTGCACGCGTCGATCTGTACAAAATCCTGCGCGCCGCGGCTGATGACGGTGCCGCCGTCATCGTGCTCTCCTCCGACAACGTCGAGCTGGAGGGCCTGTGCCACCGCGTGCTGATCATGTCGCGCGGAAGTGTCGTAGAGGAGCTCACCGGTGAGGAGATCACCGAAGCGGCCATCGCTCACGCCGCACTGACCTCGACCAGCGTGCGCGGCCACGAGAAGACCCGGCCGGCAAAACGTCGCCGACTGCGCGCCTGGCTGGCCGGCGACCAGGCCCCCGCGGCGGTGATCGCCCTGATCGTGGTGCTCCTCGGTCTCGGGACGGGGCTGCACAACGGCGACTACTTCAGCCAGCTCAACCTCAACAACCTCCTGCTCATGCTGGCGCCCCTGTTGCTGGTCGGTGCCGCGCAGCAGGTCGTCGTCATGGGAGCCGGGTTCGACCTGTCGGTCGGCCCTCTCATGGGCTTCCTGGTCGTGATCGCGTCGTACTGGATCGTCGACGGCGGAAACCTGGTCCTCGGGCTGATCCTCATGGCCCTCGGCGCGCTCGCGGTAGGCGTGATCAACGGCGTCATGGTGACCTGGTTCCGCATCAACCCGGTCGTCGCGACCCTCGCGGTCTACATGGCCCTCCAGGGCATCTACTTGTCCCTGCGGGACACGCCGGGCGGCACGATCTTCCCGTCGGTGGCAGCCGACATCCAGGCCCACTTCGGTGCGGTTCCGTTGGTGACCATCATCGCGGTGCTCCTCGTACTGCTTCTTGAGCTGGCCCTGCGCCGCACCAGGTGGGGCGTCGAGCTGCGGGCTCTGGGGTCCGAGCCGGACGCCGCGGAGCGTCTCGGGGTGAAGATCCGGCTGATCCAGTTCACCTCGTACATGATCTGCTCGGCTCTGGTCCTGCCCGCCGGGATCATCCTGACGGCCCAGATCGGTATCGGTGACGGCCGTCCCGGTCTCGCCTACACCCTCAACTCGGTGACCGTGGTCGTGCTTGCGGGAGCGAGCATCTTCGGTGGTCGCGGTTCATTCATCGGGATCATTGCCGCCGCCCTCCTCGCTCAGCAGCTGGTCAATGTCTCCCCGTTTCTCAACCTTTCCCCTGCCTGGGGCTATTGGCTCCCGGGCCTCATCACGATCGGCGCCGCGGTGCTGTACGCGCAGCTGCGCCGTACTCGCCGGACGGGAGCACAGGCATGACCACCCGACGCACCAACGCCTCCCGCCGCACCCCGCGTCATGACGGGAACGCCATAGACGACTTCGACGCGGGCGCCACCTGGCGCCGTCTCCTGTCGGGTAGCTGGGTGGGGATCGTGGTCGCCACGATCATGCTCTTCGCCCTCAGCCCCGCCATCGCGCAGGGCAGCCTGGGCTCGGCCCCGCTGCTGAGCATGCTGCCTTTCGCCGCCGTGCTCGCCATGGCGGCCGCCGGGCAGACCCTCGTCGTGCAGCAACGCGGCCTCGACCTGTCGGTGCCGGGCATGATCGCGCTCGCCGCGGCCCTCTGCACTTGCATGGTCCAGTCCCACGGCTGGCCGGCGTGGCTCGCCGTCACCGTCGCCGTCATCGCCCCCGCTCTCGTCGGCTTGGTCAACGGAGTCCTGGTCGCGGTCGCCCGCGTCATGCCGCTGGTCGTGACGCTCGGCATGAACGCGGTCCTGCTGGGCACCGTCCTGGCGATCTCCGGCGGCTCGCCGGCCACAGCGCCAGGCGGCCTGAGCCGGTTCTCCGTCGACCGGACCTTCGGTATCCCGAACACATTCATCATCGCGGTCGTCATGCTCGCGGTGGGCGGCATCATCGCCAAGCGTTCGGTGGTCGGGCGCCGGTTGACCTACATCGGGGTCAGCGTGCCCACCGCCTCGGCTCTGGGCATCCGTGTCACCCTCTACCAGGTCGTCGCCTACGGGTTCGCGGGCCTCGCCTACGGCGCCGCCGGCGTTCTCCTGGCCGGCTACACCCGGACTCCCGGGCTGTTCATCGGGGACAGCTACGTCCTTCCGACCGTCGCGGCCGTAGTGCTGGGCGGCACCGCCATGACCGGCGGTCTCGCGAGCATCGTGGCCAGCGGCGTCGGGGCGCTGTTCCTGACACAACTCGGTCAGCTGCTGCGCTCGCTGGGCTGGAACGACGCTCAGCAACTCATCGCGCAGGCAGCGGTCCTCGCCGCGGTGGTCCTTCTGCGCCAGGCCGCCCCCGCTCTTCGCAGGCTGGCCCAGCGTCGACGCCGACGGGCGTTGCCCACGGCCGGATGACGACCGAGACCCAGGTATGCACAGCGTGGTCCGCGAGCAGAGTTCCCGGACCACCCTGTGCATACCTGGGGCTGCAAGGGGGGCTGCGCGGCGGCCGTGTCGAAGGCGTCCGTCACGAGTCGGTGATCTTGTAGGCCTTCATCTTGTGGTAGATCGCCGCTCGGGACAGGCCGAGTATCTCCGCGGCGCGGGAACGGTTTCCGTCCGCTTCCCGCAGCGCCCCGAGACCGACCGCCGTCTCCTCGGCCTCCGCGGCCGAGCGAAGCGTGGCGGTGAGCATCACAGGGCCCTTCAGAACGCTCATCTCCCACAGCCCGGCCACCGCGAGCCTGGCCGCGGGGTCGAGCGCGTCGATCCCCTTGACGATGACGGGCGCTCCGCCTTGCAGCCGCTCCGCGATGCTGCGAAGCCATCGCTTCCCGCAGATCAGGGTCCGCTCCACCGTGTCGATCACGAGATGAGCACCGGGTCCACCTGTTCCACCGCGCGCACCGGCTGCTCCTGGAGCGTGCAGACGACATCGTCGAGACCATGACGCTGGAGAGCGGAAAGCCGCTGGGCGAGGCCCGGGGCGAGTTCCAGCTCTCGGTCGACTTCTTCCTCCGGTACGCCGAGCAGATCGCCCACCTTCACGGCACCTATGCGCACGGCTCCCGAGGCGCCTACCGCGTCGTCACCACCCACCAGCCGGCCGGCCCGTGCCTGCTCATCACTCCGTGGGACTTCCCTCTGCTGATGATCGCCCGCAAGGCCGGCGCGGCGCCCGCTGCGGGATGCACGGTCGTGGTGAAGTCCGCGAAGGAGACCCCGCTGACCTGCGCGCTGTTTGTACAGGCGCTGCACGCTGCCGGTTTCCCGGCGGGCGTAGTCAACCTCATCCACACGACGACCTCGTCCAAGGTGTCGGCGGTGCTGATGGCGGACAGCCGCCTGCGCAAGGTGAGCTTCACCGGCTCGACCAGTATGGGGAGCACCCTGCTGAGCCAGGCGGCCGCGAACATCGCCAGCGCCTCGAGGGAACTCGGCGGCGACGGTCCGTTCATCGTGCTCGACGACGTCGATCTCGACCTGCGGCCGAGCAGGCGATCGTGTGCAAGTTCCGCAACGCCGGTCAGGCGTGCGTGGCGGCCAACCACCGCCTTTCCGGCTCCGCCGATCGTCACCCTTGCAGCGGCTGCTTGACAGCCCCCTCCACCGAACTGCGACGCTCCAGTCACATGAGGAGTCACTCCGGCAAAGGGCTCAACCGGCCACTCATACGCGGGTCGTCCACCTCTCCCGGGTGCGTCAGCCGGATACCGAAAGCGTTCTCAACAAGCGACAGGACGCCATAGAGAGGGGCCCACCCTCCAGGGACGAGCCCCAACGGTCGCATGTACTCATCAAGCCGGGTCGGGTCCTGCCCGGTCGGCTCAATCGCCTGGAGCGTGTGAAAGTCGACGATGACGTCGCCGTCGGCCGCGTACTTGAACCAGTACATCGGCTTCTCGTTGTAGTGCAGGGCAACGGCCTCGGTGCCGACGGACACGGCGCTCAAGATCTGCTCCTCGAGCCCGTGCACACCACCCTGCTCCCACGCCCAGGTCCATGCTCCATCGACGCCCGTGGTGACGACAGGTTCCTCATCGTCGAGAAGGTCGTCACCGAAGTCGTCTGACAGATCCATCCCGTCGCGAAGTGCGAGGGTTTCCTGGTCAACTCTCATGCGGGTGAGCAACTCGACAGGGCTCAGCCCCCGTACGAAGGTCAACGTGTAGATGGGGAAGTCGCCTGCCCGGAACATCTCCAAGCCGCGTCCTGCGTGTGCACTCGTCATGCGGCGGATGCTGTCACACCCCACTGACACCACAGCCAACCGTCGCCGCTTGACAGATCAACTGCATCGGATGTCTTGTCCGCGGTCTGTTCACTCCGGCCCGTGGTGTCCGTTATGCCCCTTGATCACCTCTTGATCGCCGGACTTGTCCGTGACCGACGCCACACCGCCCGGACGCCGGTTCAACGGGCGGGGCGGGTACCGGACGACGAGGCCCGGCGCCACCACACCGGAGCCGGCGGCCCGCCGGTGCGCACGGTGTCGTGCGCACCCGTCTGCGGTGCGCACTCCCCGCCCCAGCCGCCCACCGGTCCGGTGCAGTCGGTCGGGGGCGGTGGATTACCCGCGGCTGGCCCGGTCAACGGGTGGTGCCGCACTGATAGAGGGTCCCCGCCGCGCCGGCCTCACCCATGCCGGGTCCGGTGAACCCGTTGGCGGCCGCCGCGGACGACTGCGTTCCGCCGTAGGCCGAGGCCGGTACCAGGGTGCACTTGGACTTGACCCAGTTGGTGATCTGGGTGGTGCTCGTCGTACCGGTGGCGCTGTTGCCGAACATCGCGCCCATGCCCCGACCGCTCCCGCCGACCAGTACGTACTTGAGCTTGCCCGAGCTCACCAACTGCTGGAACTGACTCTGCGTAGGGAACGGCACCTGGCCGGTGAAGCCGCCCAGCGGAAGCACGTCGGCGCCCTTGGCGAGGATGTACGGGGAGGCGCCGCTCCAGCTCGTGGTGGCGAACACGTACTGCGCCAAACCGCGGTGAAAGGTCGTGTAGTTGAGCAACTTCTGCTGCTGTGTGGTCAGTTGGCCGCTGCTGTCACCGAAGCCGCCCATGCTGCCACCGTGCGCCGCGCCCTTGCCGCGGGCACCGCCCGCCGTGCCGCCCCACGGCGGCTGGCCCATCCGGCCGGCCGCCGGCTTCGGCTGGCCGTGGCCACCACCCCCGCCGCCGCTGCCGCCGGACGGACCGACCGAGCCCATGCCGGAGCTGCCGTACGACGGGTTGAACACCTGCACCGCCCACACGCTGGGCGCGAACAGCACCGCCGCCAGCGACGCGGCAAGACCGGCGAGGGCAAGCCGCCCGCCGGACCGGACGCCGGGGCGGGCGAGGACGAGCAGCACGACGGCGGCCACCGCGAGCACGCCCACGGCGGGCGCCAGCCACGGCAGGAAGGTCGGGAACCTGCTGGCTATGTACGCACCCCACGCAGCCGTCGCGGCGACCGTACCGGGCAGCACCCAGGCACGGCGGCCACCGGCCCGGTACGCGCGCCACAGCAGCGTCATACCGCCACCGGCGAGCGCCGCCAGCGGCACCGCGACCACACCCATGTAGTACGTGTGGCCGCCGACGCTGCCCGCGCTGAAGACCAGGAAGTACGTGGTCAGCCAGGTTCCCCACATGACGAAGCCGATGCGGATCCGGTCCGTACGGGGCTTGCTGCGGCGCCACCACAGGCCGCAGGCGATAGCGATGACGGCCAGCGGGTAGAGCCAGCCGGTCTGCGAGGCGAGCGACGAGCCGAACATCTTCGACCAGCCGTTCTGGTCACCGCCCCAGCCGCCACCTCCGCCGACATGACCCTGTCGGCCACCGTACCCGGCGGCCGCCTGCTGAGCAGCGCCTCCGGCCCACTGTCCAAAACCGGAAGCGGAACCGAAGTGCTGCCCCGAGGCGGAGGCGGAACCGGAGGCACCGCCGAAGCCGCCCTGCGTACCGCGGTGGTGAGCCCCGGAACCGCGGTGGCCCGCGCCCGAGTGCTGTCCCATCCCAGCGGTGCCGGGCAGGCTGGGCGCGGTCGCTCCGGACTGGCCACCGCTCTGGCCCATGCCGTACCGGCCGCCCGCGTTCCGGCCCGCACCCGGGGCGCCCATCGCGCCGTGCTGGCCGCCTCCGTGGCCGCCGCCCTGGGTGGCGCTGATGCTGCCGGTGGAGGCGGCGCTGATCCCCAGCGACGAGAAGCGGTTCAGGAAGTTGTAGCCCACGACCATGCTGAAAGCGGAGTTGTTCGTGGTGCCGTCCACATAGGGCCGGTCCTCGGCCGGGGTGAGGGTGACGGCGAGCATCCAGGAGCAGGAGACCGCGGCCATCACGACGGCGGACACTGCGATGTGCGCCAGCCGCTTGCGCAGCGCGATCGGCGCCGAGGTCAGGTACACCAGCGCCAGCGCGGGCAGCACCGCCCACGCCTCCAGCATCTTGGACTGGAAGCCGATGCCGACCCAGACGCCCGCCATCACCAGCGGACGCAACCGGCCCGCCTCCGCGGCGCGTTGGGTGGCCTCCGCGGCCAGCAGCACGCAGAGCGTGAACAGCGGGTCCTCCACGGCGGTACGGAACAGACCCACGGCGACCGGCGTGACCAGGAACGCCGTGCCGGCGATCAGCGCCGCGTTGACCCCGGCCCAGCGGCGGACCACCCGGTAGAGCACCAGGAGGCCGGCCACTCCCTCAATTACCTGAGGAAGCGTCAGCGCCCAGGGGCGGAACCCGAAGATGCGGGCTGAAACGGCCTGCGGCCAGAGGAATCCAGGCAATTTATGGCTCTCCTGCCTGATGTGTGGGTCATTCTGTGGTGGGTTGGCGGCCGGGGAGGGTGGGCTTGTCTCCGGCGAGGGTGAGCATGACGAGGGCGAT
>NZ_JBSFXK010000088.1:0-21266 GCF_053595355.1 Streptomyces sp. NPDC002513
CCAACTTGAGCCTAGAGAACTCAAAGGATGGCAGGAGACGGCGTGTTTCCCGTATCAGGGCTGGTCAGGGCACCCACGCATGCGGCAGGAGAGCCCGTTTTCGCCCCGCCGATCCGTATCCCTTCCGAAGGGGTGGGCACGGTGTGTGCCACAGCGGGACGTGTGCGGCGGCGGAGGGGGTGACGAGTGGAGGCGGACGAGCTTGTGGTCCTCGTGGCCCAAGGTGACGAAAAGGCCTTCGAGGAACTGTACGGACTGGTGTCCGGGCCGGTGTTCGGCCTGGTGCGCCGGGTCGTACGGGATCCGGCGCAGTCGGAGGAGGTGGCCCAGGAGGTGCTGCTCGAACTGTGGCGCTCCGCCGCCCGGTTCGACCCCGGCCGCGGCAGCGCCCTGTCGTGGATCCTCACCCTGGCCCACCGCCGTGCCGTCGACCGGGTACGCAGCGCCCGCGCCGCCGGTGAACGCGAGCAGCGCGAGGCGCGGCGCGCCCATCACCCCGCCTTCGACCATGTCGCCGAGGAGGTGGAGGCCGGCCTGGAGCGGGAGTGGGTGCGCCGCTGCCTGGACCGGCTCACCGCCCTGCAGCGCCAGTCCGTCACGCTCGCCTACTACGACGGCTACACGTACCGCGAGGTGGCCGAGCGGCTCAAACTGCCGCTCGGCACGGTCAAGACGCGGATGCGCGACGGACTCACCCGGCTGCGCGAATGCCTGGGAGGAGCCGTATGAGCGTCCTCGGCCGTCTGCTCCGCCGCGAGGCCCCGCACTCCCTGGCGGCCCCCTACGCCCTCGACGCCCTGGAACCCGCCGAGCGGACGCGCTTCGAGAAGCACCTCGCGGGCTGCGAGCGCTGCGCCGCCGAGGTGCGGGCCCTGTCCGAGGACGCCGTGCGCCTCGCCTGGTCCACCAGCGCGCCGGCTCCGCCCGGTCTGCGCGACCGCGTGCTCACCGCCGTGCGCACCACCCCGCAGGACCCCGCGCCCGCGTCCGGCGCGGCCTGGGCCCGCGCACCGCATCTGCCGCCGTATGTCTGGGGAGCCGCTCCGGCGCCCGCCCGCGCCCGTGCGCCCCGGACGCGCCCTCTCCTCGGCCCGCTCACCACCGCCACGGCCGCGGCGGCCCTCGTCGCCGCCGCGTTCTTCGCGGTGCAGGCGGCGAAGACGCAGGACAGACTCGACGCCGAGCGTGCGCAGGCACGTGAGATCGCCCACGTTCTCGCCGCCCCCGACGCGCGTGCGACCCACGACCGGGACACCGGGGGCCGGGGAATCGGAGTAGTCGCGTCCGTGTCCGAGGGGCGCGCTGTCGTCACCCTCAGCGGACTCGATGCACCACCGCGCGGGCGTGTGCATCAGCTCTGGCTGATGCGCCCTGACGTGCGACCGCGCTCCCTCGGACTGTTCCAGGGCGACACCCCCCTGGTCGCGAGCGGCCTGAGCAAGGCGGCGACGTCACTCGCCGTGACCGTGGAGCCCGACGGAGGCTCAGCGCAGCCCACCGGCCAGCCAGTTGTCCAACTCGCCCTGCAATCCGTCGGATTCGGAGAGTAGTCGGAGAATAGTGGTCAACCCCCTTGTGCAGAAGGTGAATCCTGAGCCCGTGATACACGCGTGCCCCGAGGGAGCGATAGGGTTAGCCTGCCCGGGCCGGGTGGACTTGTACGGGTGGGGAGTGACATGGAACAGATAACAGTGCGCAGCAGGGCGAGGGTCCCTGCGATCACCTGCGGGAGCAGTGCGACCAGTGCGCGCCTTGACCGCCATCTCGCGGTGCTGGCAGGTCCTGCCGTACCGCAGCGCGAGACGGCAGAGGCGACGTCCCTGATGCGCGAGCTGACCGCACGTGACGCCGCGCACGATCGCAGCGGAAGGGGCGCACGCGTGAGCAAGGTCTCGCTCTTCGCGCCGCTGCGCCGTCTGCGTCGTTCGCTGTTCGCCGGACGCTGAGCGCTTCGGCGTTCCTCACGGCGCCCGCGACGCGGCTCCCAGGGCCCGCGCTCAGGCGGCCACACCGTCCCGGCGCAACGCTGCGATCTCGTCGTCCGTCATCCCCACGGCACGCAGCAGCGCCTCGGTGTGCTCCCCGAGCGCGGGCACGTCCCCCATCCGTGCCTCGTCCCCGCCCGGCAGCGTGATCGGTGGCAGCAGCGCCCGGAGCGTCCCCACCTCGGTCCCCACCTCCCGCCACCGCTCCCGCGCCGCGAGCTGCGGATGCCCGGCCAGCTCCCGTAGATCCCTCAGCCGCGCGCAGGCGATGCCCGCCCGCTCCAGCAGGGCCATCGCCTCGTCGGCGTCCAGCGTGCCCAGCGCCTTTCCGACGAGCGCGTCCGTGCGTTCCCGGTGGGCGACCCGCGCCGCGTTCGTGGCGTACGCCGGGTCGTCCCCCAGCTCCGGCTGCCCCAGCACCTGCTCGGCGAGCCGCCGCCACTCCCGGTCGTTCTGCACGGACAGCAGCACCCGGCCGCCGTCCGCCGTCGGATAGGCGTCGTAAGGGGCGATGACGGCGTGCGCCAGACCCGTGCGCGCCGGTGGCGTGCCGTCATGCATCGTGTGGTGCAGCGGATGGCCCATCCACTCCGCCAGGGCCTCCAGCATGGAGATCTCCACCGGTCCGCCGCGTCCGGTCGTGCCCCGCCGGACGAGTGCCGCGAGCACTCCTGAGAACGCGTACATGGCCGCCGCGATGTCGGCCGCCGGAATGCCCGCCTTGACGGGCTGCCCGGGCGTCCCGGTCACCGAGACCAGCCCCGCCTCGCACTGCACGAGCATGTCGTACGCCCGCCTGTCCGCGTACGGCCCGGACGTCCCGTAGCCCGAGATGTCCACGGCCACCAGCCGCGGGTGTGCCGCGCACAGGGTGGCCGCGTCCAGGCCGAGCCGGGCCGCCGCCCCCTGGGCCAGGTTCTGCACGAACACGTCCGCGTCCGCGACCAGCCGCCGTACGACGTCCAGACCCCGGGGATCCTTCAGATCCAGGGCGATCGATTCCTTGCCGCGGTTGCACCACACGAAGTGCGAGGCCAGACCGTGGGCGGCGGTGTCGTAGCCACGCGCGAAGTCACCGCCGTCGACCCGCTCGACCTTGATCACCCGGGCCCCGAGGTCGGCGAGCTGGCGGGTGGCGAAGGGGGCCGAGACGGCCTGTTCGACGGCGACGACGGTGAGGCCCTCCAGGGGCAGAGCAAGACGGTCCATGGGCGGGATCATGACCCGCGGGGGGCGGCCTTGTCAGCAGTCCGTCGCCGGGGCCGCGCGCACGGCCGGAGGGGACGTGCGAAACGCGCCCTCTAAAGCAGCGCGAACTGCCCCTCGGGGCCCTCTTCGCGGTGGTCGAGCACGGAGGCGGGGCGGCGCGCCGGGGCCGGGACCGGCCACACGCCCGCCGTGCGCAGCTCCGTGGCCGTGACGGGCTCGCCCAGCGTCACCTCCGCACGCGACGGCAGCAGTTCGGCGAGCAGCGCCAGCACCGTGATCAGTTCCAGCAGCTCCGACGTCCATGCCTGCGGCCAGGTCCCGGGGCGGATCGCCGTCAGCGTGCCGGGCTGCCCCTGCGCGGTGCGGGCCGCGAACCACTGCTCCAGGACCCGGACCCCGCCCGCCTCGAACTCCCAGGCCTGAGGCGGCACCGGGGAGATGCGGCCCTCGTCGAGGTGGAGGGTCTCCTCATCGGGGTCGTAGCGCAGGGTCCCGGGCCGGGAGGGCAGCGGGGCGCGGACGTACGGGCGGCGGCCGCCCGGCAGCTTGGGGCGCTCGCCGTCGCGGCGCATCAGCCACAGCATGCGGCGGCCCAGCTCCACGCCACGCAAGAAGTGCTCGGGGGCGGCGGTGAGGGGGACGGCGAGCCCCTCCGGACCGGGGCGCACCATCGCCATGATCCAGGCGAGAACGTCCACCGGGGTGGGCCTCAGGCCCAGCCGGCCGTGCAGGTGCTCCAGCAGACCGGGCGCCAGATTGGGTTCCGCGCCGCCGGGGCGGCGGTACAGCGGGCGGATGCGGCCGGGGCGCAGGAGCGGCAGCAGGGACGTCGCGAGCAGGGCGGGCCCGCCCGTGCCCGCCGCCGTCTCCACGACGAAGACCTGGTGCTCGTCCGCGACCCGCCACAGTTCGGGCCGGGCCGCGTCGATGAGGCGGTGGTCGGGGATCAGCCACTGCTCGTCGAAGGGGGCCGCCAGGACACGGACCGGCTCCGGGCAGGGGCCGACGGCGCGCGCCAGCTTCTCCGTCCCGCTGGACTGGCCGGGCAGCCGGCCGACCGCGGAGTGCGGCGTGCGGGAGCGCGTCGGCTCGAACAGCGCCTCACGGCCCGGCCCTTCGGCCGACAGCAAGGCGTCCCACCGCGCCGTCAGACAGGCCGCGTCGGGCGCCGACGGCCAGGCACGGCCCGGCCGCACGGGTGCGACGGACCACGGCATGAGGTCCGCGAGCAGCGGAGCGTCGTCGTGCGTCACGCCGGGCATCGTACGACGTGCTCAGGTGGCCTCGAGGGTGACCGTGAAGGAGAAGCGGTCTCCCCGGTAGTGGATCACCGCCACGTCCAGGGCCTGCCCGCAGGTGTCGTAGGTGACCCCCGTGTAGTGCAGGATCGGGCTGAGCAGCGGGACGTCGAGCAACTGTGCCGTCTCCGGGTCCGCGAGCCGCGCCTCGACCGTGTCCGTGATGCGGCTGATGTCCGCGCCCACCACGTCCCGCAGCACCTTGGTCATCGGCCAGCGCACCAGGTCCTCGCGGTCGATGCGGTCCGCCAGCTCCGGACGGACGTAGTTGCGCGCGTGGTTGGTGGGCTCGCCGGTCTTCTCGTCGCTGCGCAGCCGGTGATACGTCGCCACCTCGGCGAGATCCGGGAAGTGCTCCGCCAGTTCGGGCGGCACCGGCCCCGTGCCCCGGTCCAGCAGCTCGGTCGTCATACCGGACTGCTGGGCCACGATCGCGTCCACCGAGCCCAGCAGGCGCACGGGGGCGCCTCTCCTGGCGCTGGGCTCGATGAACGTGCCGCGCCGGCGGTGGCGGCTGATCAGTCCCTCGTCCTCCAGCTCCTTCAGCGCCTGCCGCATGGTCAGCACGCTCACCCCGTAGTGCCCCGCCAGCTGCTCCTCGGTGGGCAGGCGCAGCGGGTCCTGGGTCGAGCGGCCGAGTATCGAGGCGCGCAGCGACTGCGACACCTGGTACCAGAGCGGCAGCTTGCGGTTCAGGACGATCGAGTCGGGGGCGAAGGAGGTCACGGGCTATCCGTACCGGTCGGCAGCGTTCAGCGCAACGGGCGGAAGTGGCGTTCGAGGCCCTGCCACACGCCGTCGTACCCCTGTTGCAGGTGCTCGGCGCGGGCTGCCTGCGGCGTCAGGGTCACCGGCCAGCGGGTCTCGAACATGAACGCCAGCCCGTCGTCGATCTTGTGCGGCCGCAGCTCGGCCGCGCCGGCCTTCTCGAACGTCTCCCGGTCGGGACCGTGCGCCGACATCATGTTGTGCAGCGAGCCCCCGCCCGGTACGAAGCCCTCCGCCTTCGCGTCGTAGGCGCCCTCGACGAGCCCCATGTACTCGCTCATCACGTTCCGGTGGAAGTACGGCGGCCGGAAGGTGTTCTCGCCCACCAGCCAGCGGGGCGCGAAGACCACGAAGTCGACGCCCGCCAGGCCCGGGGTGTCGCTCGGCGAGGTCAGCACCGTGAAGATCGACGGGTCGGGGTGGTCGTAGCTGATGGTGCCGATCACATTGAAGCGGCGCAGGTCGTAGACGTAGGGCACATGGTTTCCGTGCCAGGCGACGACATCGAGCGGTGAGTGGTCGTAGACGGCCGTCCAGAGGTTGCCGCAGAACTTGTTCACCACCTCGACCGGTCCCTCGACGTCCTCGTACGCCGCGACCGGCGCCCGGAAGTCACGGGCGTTCGCCAGGCCGTTGGCGCCGATCGGGCCGAGGTCGGGCAGGCGGAAGGGGGCGCCGTAGTTCTCGCAGACATAACCGCGCGCCGCCGGGCCCTGCCCGCCCTCGGAGCCGGTGCCGAGCAACTCCACGCGGAAGCGGACGCCGCGCGGGATGAGCGCCACCTCGGCGGGCTCCACGTGCAGCATCCCGAACTCGGTGTGCAGCAGCAGCCCGCCGCGCTCCGGCACGATCAGCAGTTCGCCGTCGGCGTCGCTGAAGACACGGTCCATGGAGGCGTTGGCGTGGTAGAGGTGCACGGCCATGCCGGTGCGCTGGGTGGCGTCGCCGTTGCCGCCCAGGGTCCACAGCCCGGCGAGGAAGTCCGTCCCCGCCGCCGGCTCGGGCAGTGGGCTCCAGCGCAGCCGGTTCGGGTCGGGCACCGTCTGCGTGAAGGGCGCCGAGCGGAGCGTGCCGTTGTCGCTGCGGGTGAACGACGGGTGGGCCGCCGAGGGGCGGATGCGGTACAGCCACGAACGGCGGTTGTGCGCCCTCGGTTCGGTGAACGCCGTACCGCTCAGTTGCTCCGCGTACAGCCCGAGGGGGGCGCGCTGCGGGGAGTTGCGGCCCTCGGGCAGTGCGCCCGGGACCGCCTCCGAGCTGTGCTCGTTGCCGAAACCGGAGAGATATGACAGTCCCTCCAGTCCCTCCGCGGTCTTCCTCGCGTCCCCGCTCATCGCCGCTCCCTCGTCGCTGATTCCTATGCATCACCGTAGGATTCGCGGGTTCGGCGCGCAAGGGGGAGCCGGGGGCGCCGAAGTCACCGACCGGAGGGCGCCGGTACGAGGCCGTCCGCGACCAGGCCGGCGAGGACCGCTTCGCCGAGGGCGTGGACGGCGGACCGGGGACGGACCATGACGGTGAACTCCTTGATCCGGCCGTCGTCGTCGAAGTGCAGCAGGTCTATGCCGTGGATCTCCTTGCCACCCGCCCTGGCGCGGAAGAGCAGCACCTCCGACGGGGCGGACGTGCCGTCGGTGCTGGTCTGAGCCGTGCCGGCGTACCGGCCGATGTAACGGAAATCCTCGAATGTGCGCAACAGGACCCCGAAGAGGCCCAGCACCATCGGCTTGCCCTCGAAGGGGGCGAACTTGACGGGGCTGTAGAAGCGGATGTCCTCGGCGAACAGGTCGTCCAGAGCTGTGAGGTCCCGGTTGTCGACGGCGGTACGGAATCGGTCGGCAGCGTTCATCGCCCACTCACCTTCCATAGTCATGGATGTGATTAGTCATTTTCATGACTATCATGAGTGTGCGTCCGGCGACAGAGGGGTGAAGGAGGCGGTCCGGTGGCGCTACGACACGCCCTGCTCGCGGCAATGCTCGACGGGGAGCTCAGCGGATACCAGCTGACCAAGGCGTTCGACCTCGGTGTGGCGAACTTCTGGCACGCCCAGCCGCAGCAGCTCTACGCCGAGCTGACCCGCCTGGAGAAGGAGGGGCTCATCGCGGGCCGGGCGGTGGTCCAGGAGACCCGCCCCACCAAGCGCCTGTTCCATGTGACCGATGCCGGGCTGGCGGAGCTGGAGGAGTTCACGGCCGCGTCCGCGAAGCCCTCCTTCATCCGTGACGACCTGCTCGTCAAGGTCCAGGCCGCCGACCACGTCGACACCGCGACCCTGATCGCCCGGCTCACCGAGCGTGTCGCCTTCGCCCAGGCCAAGATCGACCTCTTCGGCAAGCTGCTCCGCGGCATGCGCGGTGACCGTACGGAGGAGGAGTTCCTGCGCCACGGCCACCGCATCGGCCCGTATCTGACGTGCCTGCGCGGTCTGGCCTTCGAACAGGGCAACCGCGACTGGTGCGAGCGCGTCATCACCGTCCTGCGGGAGAGGCGGTAGCCCCTCGTCCGGACCCGCACGACGTGTGGATGAGTGCCGGGGCCACTCCACTGCGTACCGACGGGCGAGGTTCACCGGCCCCCGGCGGAGAGGCATCATGAAGCCCGTGCCCCACGCGACATCGCTGCGCCGTGCGCCCGTCCAGCGCCGTAGCGCGGAACGACTGACCAGGATCCTCGACGCCTGTGCCGAACTGCTCGACGAGGTCGGCTACGACGCCCTGAGCACCCGGGCCGTGGCCCTGCGCGCGGGCGTGCCCATCGGCTCCGTGTACCGCTTCTTCGGCAACAAGCGGGCGATGGTCGACGCCCTCGCCGAACGCAACCTGGAGCGCTACACCGAGCGCGTCACCCGCCGCCTCGCGGACGCGGAGGGTGCGGGGGGCTGGCGTGCGGCCATGGACGCGGTGCTCGACGAGTACCTGGACATGAAGCGCACGGCGCCCGGCTTCTCCCTCGTCGACTTCGGCAACCAGATCCCGGTCGGCGCCCGCCACACCGAACCCAACCACCGGGTCGCCGACCGTCTGTCGGGCCTGCTGTCGGCGCATCTCGACCGCGAACCGGACGAGGACCTGCGGCGGATGTTCCTGGTCGCGGTGGAAACGGCCGACACCCTGGTCCAACTGGCCTTCCGGGTGGACCCCGGGGGCGACGAGCGGATCATCGCGGAGGCACGCGCGCTGCTGCGGGCCTACCTGGAGCGGGCCCTGGACTGACGGCCGGCACGACGGCCGGGGGGCGGGAGACCGGCTGCCCGCGCCGGTGAACCCCGGGGAGATCCGCGAGGACTTGTGCCGCCCCCTCCCCTCCGTCCATACCGGTCGGTATGCTCGGCCCGTTCGTGCGCCACCGCCGCCACCCTCCGGGAGGACCCGTGCCCCGCACCGCTCTGCGTGTCTGCCCCCTCTGCGAGGCCACCTGCGGGCTGACGCTCACCCTCGACGGCACCCGGGTCACCGGCGCCCGCGGCGACCGGGACGACGTGTTCAGCAAGGGCTTCATCTGCCCGAAGGGCGCCTCCTTCGGCGCCGCCGACGCCGACCCCGACCGGCTGCGCGTGCCGCTCGTGCGCCGGGACGGAGAACTGCGCGAAGCCACCTGGCAGGAGGCGTTCGACGCCGTCGCCGCCGGGCTCCGGCCGGTCGTCGAGCGGTACGGGCCGCACGCCGTCGGCGTCGTCCTCGGCAACCCCAACGTGCACACCGTGGCCGGCGGTCTCTACCCGACCCTGCTGCTCGCCGGCCTGCGCACCCGCAGCTTCTTCACGGCCTCCACCCTCGACCAGATGCCCAAGCACGTCTCCAGCGGACTGCTGTACGGGGACGCGGGTGCCATCCCCGTACCCGACCTCGACCGCACCGGCCATCTGCTGCTCATCGGCGCCAACCCCCTGGAGTCCAACGGAAGTCTGTGCACTGCCCCCGACTTCCCCGGCAGGCTCAGAGCGCTCAAGGCCCGCGGCGGCACCCTCACCGTGATCGACCCGCGCCGCACCCGCACCGCCCGGCTCGCCGACCGCCACGTCGCCGTCCGCCCCGGCACCGACGCCCTGCTGCTCGCGGCGATGACCCACGTCCTCTTCGAGGAGGACCTCGTCGACCTGGGGCACCTCGCCCCGCACGTCCAGGGGGTCGAGGACGTGGCCGCCGCCGTACGGGACTTCCCGCCCGAGGCCGTCACAGCGGCGTGCGACGTCGAGGCGGACACCATCCGGACCCTCGCCCGGGAGCTGGCCGCCGCGCCCACCGCCGCCGTCTACGGCCGTATCGGAAGCTGCACCGTGCCGCACGGCACCCTCGCGAGCTGGCTGGTTGACGTGCTCAACATCCTCACCGGCAACCTCGACCGGCCGGGCGGCGCCCTCTTCCCGCTGTCGGCCACCGACAAGACGCCCCGCCCCGCCGGGCCCGGACGCGGCTTCGCGCTCGGCCGCTGGCACTCGCGGGTGAACCGGCACCCCGAGGCCAAGGGCGAACTGCCGATCTCCGCGCTCGCGGAGGAGATCGACACCGCCACCGACGAGGGCACCCCGGTCCGCGCCGCCATCGTCATCGCGGCCAACCCCGTGCTCTCCGCCCCGGACGGCGACCGCCTCGACAAGGCGCTCGGCACCCTCGACTTCATGGTCAGCGTCGACCCGTACCTCAACGAGACCTCGCGCCACGCGCAGGTCGTGCTGCCGCCGCCCCCGCCCTCCCAGGCACCGCACTTCGACTTCGCCTTCAACGCCCTCGCCGTGCGCAACCAGGTCCGCTACACCCGCGCCGCCGTCCCGCTGGAGCCCGGCCGGATGCCGGAGACCGAGATCCTGGCGCGGCTGGTCCTCGCCGCCACGGGCATGCACGGCGCCGACCCCGCCACTGTCGACTCCCTGGTCATCGACCAGACCCTCGGCACGGCGGTCACCTCGCCCCACTCGCCCGTCCACGGCCGTGATCCCCGCGAACTGGCCGCGCGGCTCACCGGGGAGAACGGCCCCGAGCGGCGACTGGACATGATGCTGCGCCTCGGCCCGTACGGCGACGGGTTCGGGGCCCGGCCCGACGGCCTCAGCCTCGACGAACTGCTCGCCCACCCGCACGGCATCGACCTCGGCCCGCTGACGTCCCGGCTGCCGCAGCCGCTGAAGACCGTGAGCGGCAAGGTCGAACTGCTGCCGGGGCCGATCGCGGACGACCTGCCGCGCCTGCGGCAGGCCCTGGGCGAGCGCGCCGCCGGGCTGGTGCTGGTCGGACGGCGCCATCTGCGGTCCAACAACAGCTGGCTGCACAACGTGCCCGCGCTGACCGGCGGTTCCAACCGCTGCACCCTTCACGTCCACCCCGAGGACGCGGAGCGGCTCGGGCTCGCCGACGGCGCGCCGGTACGGGTCAGGGGCGCCGGGGGAGCGGTGACCGCGCCCGTCGAGATCACCGACACCGTCCGCCGCGGGGTCGTCAGCCTCCCGCACGGCTGGGGTCACGACCGGCCCGGCACCCGGATGAGCCACGCCGCCCTCGACCCCGGCGTCAACGTCAACCAGCTCCTCGACGGCAGCCTGCTGGACCCGCTGTCGGGCAACGCGGTGCTCAACGGCGTGCCCGTCGACCTCCTGCCGACCGACACACCGCGCCGGCCGACTCCGTCGACGGAGCCCCTGGCGCCGCGGAACTGACGTCGCACCGGGCGACGGGGCCGTCCCCCGAGGACGTGCCGGTCCTGGCCGGGCACGTGCTCTCGGGCCGCCTCGACCTGGGGGCGCTGGTGGTTTTCTAGGACTCGGCGGTCGGCAGCCGGTCGGGCGCGGCGTGCGGGTCCTCGGGCGTGGTGCGCGGGCCCGGAACCGGGGCCGGGCGGCGGGGGCGCGACCGCGACACCGCCACGCCCGCCAAACAGAGCGATCCGCCCACGAGCGTCAGCGCTCCCGGTACCTCGCCGAGGAACAGCCAGGCCATCAGGACGACCAGCGCGGGCACCGCATAGGTCGTCGCCCCCATACGGCTCGCCGTCGTACGGGTCAGGGCGTAGGCCCAGGTCGTGAAGGCGAGCGCGGTCGGGAAGACGCCCAGATACACCATGTTGAGCGTCGCGGACACGGGCGCGCCGGCCGCGTCGTGGACCAGCTGTCCGGCGAACGGCAGGCAGGCGACCGCGCCGACGAGGCAGCCGAATGTCGTCGCCTGCAGCGGACTGGCCGACCCCAGCGCCGGCTTCTGCGCGACGACCCCGGCGGCATACGCCACAGCGGCGAGCAGACAGAGCACCACCCCGAGCACCGAGGAACCGCCGCCCCCCGACATCGACAGCCCCACGGTCACGGCACCGGCGAAGGACACCGCCATCCCCGCGAGGAGCCGCGGCGGCATCGGGTCCCCGAGCAGCCGTGCGCCGAGCAGCGCGAGCAGCAGGGGTCCGACATTGACCACCAGCGCCGCCGTCCCCGCGTCGACCTGTTGCTCGCCCCAGTTGAGGACCACCATGTACAAGCCGAACCACAGCAGCCCGGACAGCGCGATGCCGCGCCACGCGGCCCTCGGTGGCAGCCCCTCCCGCCGTATCAGACAGAGCACCCCGAGCGTCAGGGCCCCGAACAGCAGCCGTCCGAGCGCCAGCGCACCCGGCGCGTACGCGGCACCCGCACTGCGGATGGAGACGAAGGCGGAGGCCCACAGAAGCACGGTGACCGTGGCCGCGCCCGCGGCCGTCCGGGAAGGGGAGACGCTCATCATGTTCCAGAGGCTAAGAGGGGCGGAGGGCAGGGTGCTCGTGGTTTTCGGACAGGATGCCGGGGCTCGCCGCAACGCCGCCGCCGTGATGCCCACCAGCGCGGACAGCGCCCGTTCGCCCTCCGCCGTGACCTTGACAGCCCGCTCGGAGCCGATGCGCACGCACCGGCCCGCATCCAGGGCGTGCCGGCACAGGGCCGCGCCCGCGACACCCGCGAGAGGGGACCGTCCTACGCGGTCCGCCCGATCTGCCGGTACTGCTGCTCCAGCCCGTCCAGCAGCGCCGTGAGCCCGGTCTCGAAGGCCCGTTCGTCGATCTTCTCCTGCTGCTCGGCGAGGCGGTGGGCCTGGCCGAGGTGCGGGTAGTCGCCGGGGTCGTACGCCGTCGCGTCGTCCACGAAGCCGCCCGCGAACGAGCCGAGCGCGGAGCCCATGACGAAGTAGCGCATCAGCGCGCCGATGGAGGTGGCCTGCGCGGGCGGCCAGCCCGCGTCGACCATCGCGCCGTAGACGGCGTCCGCGAGGCGCAGCGCGGCCGGGCGGCGGCCGGGGCCGCGTGCCAGCACCGGCACGATGTTCGGGTGGTCGCGCAGGGCGGCCCGGTAGGAGACCGCCCAGTCGTGCAGCGCCCTGCGCCAGGGCCGGCCGTCCTCGAACATCGACAGATCGACCTGTGCGCTCACCGAGTCCGCCACCGCCTCCAGGATCTGGTCCTTGGTGCGGAAGTGGTTGTAGAGGGAGGGGCCGCTCACCCCGAGTTCCGCGGCGAGGCGGCGCGTGGAAACGGCCGCGAGACCCTCCGCGTCCACCAGCGCCCGCGCCGTGGCGACGATGCGGTCGGTGCTGAGGAGGGGCTTGCGCGGTCGGGCCATGGCGCACATAGTAGGGCTGCGCCCAGAAACTAGCACTGCTAATTTAAGGGGTGCGGATGTCGAAGATCCTCCGGGATCCCCTCCCGCCGTTCCCGGACCTTCCCTTGGGGTGACACGTCGTGAATCTGGAGCTCAGCGAGGAGCAGACCGCCGTGCGGCGACTGGCGGAGGACTTCGTGGCCCGCGAGGTCACCCCGCACGTCGTCGCCTGGGACCGGGCCGAGGAGGTGGACCGGGGCATCGTCGAGAAGCTGGGCGAGGTCGGCTTCCTGGGGCTCACCATCGACGAGGAGTACGGCGGTTCGGGCGGCGACCATCTCGCCTACTGCCTGGTGACCGAGGAACTGGGCCGAGGCGACTCCTCCGTGCGCGGGATCGTCTCGGTCTCCCTCGGTCTCGTCGCCAAGACCGTCGCCGCCTGGGGCAGCGAGGAGCAGAAGCGGCGGTGGCTGCCGGGGCTCACCTCCGGCGCGTACGTCGGCTGCTTCGGCCTCACCGAGCCGGGCACCGGCTCCGATGCGGGCAACCTCACCACCAGGGCGGTCCGCGACGGCGGCGACTACGTCGTCAACGGCACCAAGATGTTCATCACCAACGGCACCTGGGCCGACGTCGTGCTCCTGTTCGCCCGCTCCACGGACACCCCCGGCCATCGGGGTGTCTCCGCCTTCCTGGTGAGGGCCGACACCCCCGGCCTCACCCGCCGCCCCGTCCACGGCAAGCTCGGCCTGCGCGGCCAGACCACCGCCGAACTGGTCTTCGAGGACGTACGGGTGCCGGCCTCCGCGCTGCTGGGTCCCGAGGGCAAGGGCTTCACCGTCGCCATGTCCGCGCTCGCCAAGGGGCGCATGTCGGTCGCGGCGGGCTGTGTCGGCATCGCCCGGGCCGCCCTGGACGCGGCCGTCCGGTACGCCGGCGAACGCGAGCAGTTCGGCCGGTCCATCGCCCACCACCAGCTCGTCCAGGAACTCCTCAGCGACATCGCCGTCGACGTGGACGCGGCGCGGCTGCTGACCTGGCGGGTCGCCGATCTGATCGACCGCGGGCTGCCCTTCGCGGTCGAGTCGTCACAAGCCAAGCTCTTCGCCTCCGAGGCGGCCGTGCGGGCCGCGAACAACGCCCTCCAGGTCTTCGGCGGCTACGGCTACATCGACGAGTACCCGGCAGGCAAACTCCTGCGCGACGCCCGGGTGATGACCCTCTACGAGGGCACGAGCCAGATCCAGAAGCTGGTGATCGGGCGCGCGCTGACCGGGGTCTCGGCGTTCTGACGCCCGCTGACGGGGGGTTCCGCGCCGCCGAGCGGGCGCGCTAAGCGCTCGCTCACCTTCGGCGGTATGGTGTTACTCCGGCCGGCGAGAGGGGCGACAGAGCGATGACTACGGCGGAGGAGACGGGCGGCGCCGAGGCGCAGCCGTGGGCCGAGGTCACGCCGGACGCGGCCCGGCGGCTGCTCGTGGCCGCCGTCGAGGCCTTCGCCGAACGCGGCTACCACGCGACCACGACCCGCGACATCGCGGGCCGCGCCGGCATGAGCCCGGCCGCGCTCTACATCCACTACAAGACCAAGGAAGAGCTGCTCCACCGCATCAGCCGGATCGGGCACGAGAAGGCCCTGGAGATCCTGCGGACGGCCGCCCGGCGCGAGGGCACCGCGACCGAGCGGCTCGCCGACGCCGTCAGCTCCTTCGTCCGCTGGCACGCCGGGGGGCGCACCACCGCCAGGGTCGTGCAGTACGAGCTGGACTCGCTCGGCCCGGACGCCCGCGCCGAGATCCTCGCCCTGCGCCGCGAGGTCGACGCCGAGGTGCGCGGGATCATCGAGGACGGGGTGGCCACCGGCGAGTTCGACGTGCCGGACGTGCGGGGCACGACGCTGGCCGTGCTCTCCCTGTGCATCGACGTGGCCCGCTGGTTCAGCCTCGACGGCCCCCGCACCCCCGAGGAGGTCGGCGCGCTCTACGCCGACCTCGTGCTGCGGATGGTCGGGGCGCGGAAGTAGCCCCCGCTCAGAGGTAGTAGCGCGAGACCGACTCGGCCACGCACACCGGCTTGTCGCCGCCCTCGCGCTCCACGGTGAAGGCGACGGCCACCTGTACCCCGCCCGGCACGTCCTCGACGCCGGTGATCGCCGCGGTGGCGCGCAGCCGGGAGCCGACCGGTACGGGTGCGGGGAAACGGACCTTGTTCGTCCCGTAGTTGACGCCCATCGTCGCTCCCTCGACCCGGATCAGCTGCGGCCCGAAGAGGGGGAGCAGCGACAGCGTGAGATAGCCGTGCGCGATGGTCGTGCCGAAGGGGCCCGAGGCCGCCTTCTCGGGGTCGACATGGATCCACTGGTGGTCGCCCGTGGCGTCCGCGAACAGGTCGATCCGCTTCTGGTCGATCTCCAGCCAGTCGGTGTACCCCAAATGCTGGCCCACCGCCGCCTTCAGCGCGTCGACGGACGTGAAGGTCCTCGGCTCTGCCATGTTCCCGGCCTCTCGCGTGATGAATCAGATACCTAAGCAACTGCTTAGCATGGTTGCGTGCGGGGCTCATGTCAACGGACCGGGCCCAGGCGTGACGGGTAGGCTCGGACGGGTGCCCCAGATTCCGGAGAAGATCCATGAGCTGACCGTCGGCCAACTGTCCGCCCGCAGCGGCGCCGCCGTCTCCGCCCTGCACTTCTACGAGTCCAAGGGGCTGATCAGCAGCCGCCGCACACCCGGCAACCAGCGTCGCTACCAGCGCGACACGCTGCGCCGCGTCGCCTTCGTCCGCGCCGCACAGCGCGTCGGCATCCCGCTCGCCACCATTCGCGAGGCACTCTCCGCACTGCCCGAGCAGCGCACCCCGACCCGGGAGGACTGGGCCCGGCTCTCCGAGGCGTGGCGCTCCGAGCTCGACGAGCGCATCAGCCGGCTCGGCCGCCTCCGCGACCACCTCACGGACTGCATCGGCTGCGGCTGCCTGTCCCTGGAGACCTGCGTGCTGTCCAACCCGGACGACGTCCTCGGCGAACGGCAGTCGGGCTCACGGCTGTTGGCGGAACCAGGGTCCGGACCGCTGAGCAGCTGTTCCTGATCCGGGCATGCCATCGCACACGCGCGTGGAGCTCGCCCCGGGCTGTTGTGGCCGGTGCTTCGCCATGCCCCTCTGACAGACGGCCCGTTCGCCCCTCCGGCGCTGCCCCCCGACTGCGGAGGAGGTTCGCGCCGGTCGACATGCACCCGCGAGCTCGGCGCTCAGCTGTTCCTCGTCCGCGAGCGGGGCGTGTCATCCGGCGTGGAGTATCCGAAAGTGATCGGGTTGCGCCGGGTCTCGATCAACGACTTGAACGGGTGTCCATGCCCACTGCCAAACGCTGATGCCCGGTGTGCGGGTGAACCGGATCGGCCCGCGGGTACCCTCGACCGCCACGCGCGGCCATGACTCGGCGATGGCGGCGCGGTCCGTACCGTGGGAACGCAGCACCGCGGCGAGGACGGCGACGGTGTCCCAGCCCTCGAAGGCGACGAAGGACGGTGTTTCGCCCAACTGCTCGCCGAGCTCCTTCCGGACGCGTTGGCCGAGCGGACTGAAGCGCTCGGGAAGGTAGCGCAGGAACGGGATCCCGGCGCCTTCCCCGCCCAGTACCGTGGCCCATTCGGCGAACTCAGGTTGCCCGGCCGGAGCGCCGATCAGGATCTCAGCGAGCCGCCGGTCGCCCCGCACGGCCCTGACGATCGGTACCGCCGGCTCCGGGTGGCCGACCAGCAGGAGAAGCGCCGTTGCGCCGTGGTCGACGAGCGCGTCGCACAGAGCCTCGGGGGTGAGTGCGGTGGCGTCAAGTTCGACGACGGTGCCGCCGTGAGGAGCGATATGGTCTCGCAGGACACGAGTCCCGGACGCCCAGTAGACGCTCGGCTGGGTCGCCACGGCGATGCGCCGTTGGCCCGCGCCGAGGAGGAAGTCCGCGTAGATCCGCCAGCCGTGGGACTGGGCGGGTGCCAGGCGCGCGACCCACGGTGTCGGCTGTTCGGTGAGCGTGTCGAGGACCGCTGACGAACACAGGAACGGCATACCGAGGGTGTCGGCCCGGGTGGCGGCGGCGCGGGCGACCACGCTGTGGTACTCGCCCACGACGGCGGCCACGCCCAGGTCGGCCAGCTCATTCACTGCCGCCGCGGCCCGCTCCGGAGCGGCTGCGGTGTCCCTGACCACCAGCTCCAATGGTCTGCCCTCGATCCCGCCGGCGTCGTTGACCTCGCGTACGGCCAGGTCGAGTCCTGCGAGCAGGTGGCGGCCTGCCTCGGCCCAACCGGGGCGCGTCAGCGGAACGAGTGCGCCCAGGCGGACGGGCGCCCTGTCTGTCTGCTCTGCTTCGGACGGTGGTGGCGTACTCATCTGGTGGAGTCTCCCTGGGACGATGCGGTCGCGGTCTCCGGATCGCGCGCCGGCTGGGGTCGGCGGTTCGCGGACGGCTGCGGACGGCCGCTGAATCGCCCCAGCCCGCGCTCACTCGACCTCCGGTCCCTCCGTCACCGGCCGGGCGCCCGGCAGGACCCGGTATCCGTACGGCGAAACGGTGTGGCCGGCGGCCGGCGCGGGTCGTGACGGGGGTGCGGCATCCCCGGCGCACCCCCGCGCCCGTGGGCGCTGTCGTCACGCCGACAGCAGCAGTCGTGTGTGCCGGGCCTCCGCCAGCGCCGCGGGTGTCAGCACGGGCCCCGGGACCATGATGCCGCAGTCCGTGCAGACCGGACCCGACGACGGCTCATGGGCCAGGTCGTACCGCCATATCAGGCGCTCACCGGCGCACACCGGGCAGGACGCGCCGGGCTCGCGCTCCAGTGCGGCGATGAGCCGGCGCAGCACCTCGGCCAGCGGCTCATGGGGGTGGACCCGCGGGTCGTCGCACCAGGCGACGCCGAAGCCGCCCCAGGTCAGCCGGTGCCAGTCGTCGACACTGCCCGGCCTGCGCAGCCCGTCGTGCTTCTCCTTCCTGCGGCGCTGGGTGAACTCGGCCTCGTAGGCGAGCCAGACGGAGCGGGCCTCCTCCAACTCCTCCAGTGCGGCCACGAGCCGCGCCGGATCGGGGGAGCGGTCCTCGGGACCGAACCCGGCCCGGGAGCACAGATGGTCCCAGGTCGCCCGATGCCCGTAGGGGGCGAACTTCTCCAGGCACTTGCGCAGCGAGTAGCGCCGTAGTGCCAGATCGCACCTCGGATCTCGTACCTGTCTCGCCAGACTGCGGAATCCGGCCATCGCCCTGCACCTCCGTCACACCTGCGGCTGTCCTTCGGTTACCTCGGCGTCGTCCTGCGGACGTCGCCGAATAGACGTATCGACAAGCGATTCGGCTCCCTCCTTTTTTCGATGACTTCGCCAAGCCGGCTCCCGAACGATTGAAAGTTGACGCATGTTCATCTTCAATTGCGGGGGATACCGGCGGTAACGTGCGCCCGCCCCCTCCCCCAAGCTCTCGGTTCCTCCCCCCGCTCTCGGCCTCGCTCGAGCGGGGGGACCCCATGAGCAGGGGGACCCTCATCGTCGGAGGAGCTGCCATGCCACAGCGCGTCCCACGCACCATCCTCGACAGACTGAGAACTCCCCGGAGAGGTCCGAAGTTCCTCAAGGCCGCCGCGATATGCCTCCTCGTAGGCGGTCTTCTGTCGCCGGTCTCCGCGACGGCGGCCTCGGGCACCACGGCGGCCGGAGCCGCCACGGCCGCCAACGACTACTGCGGCGGCCAGTGTTCGGACATCCTTCCGCCCGGCGAGAACGGCAACGCCACCCTCGCCCAGATCCTGCTCAACCAGGCCTTCGGCACCCAGCCCGACCACGCCGAGGACCAGCTCGGCCCGTACGCCAACCTGGCCACGGGCTACTCCGGGCTCACCGACGCGAAGATCAACACCTTCTTCAACGACGCGTCGTTCGGCGTCCCGTCCGACCAGGTCGCCTCCACCGAGAAGCCCGCGGGCCGCGGCGACGTGACCATCGTCCGCGACAAGAAGTCGGGCGTCCCGCACATCACCGGAACCACCCGGTACGGCACCGAGTTCGGCGCCGGGTACGCGGCGGCCGAGGACCGGCTGTGGCTGATGGACGTCTTCCGGCACGTCGGACGCGGCCAGTTGACCTCCTTCGCCGGCGGCGCGGCCGCCAACCAGGGCCTTGAACAGCAGTTCTGGCGCAACGCGCCCTACACCGAGGCCGATCTGCAGGCCCAGATCGACCGCGCGGTGGCCGCCGCGGGCGACCGCGGCAAGCAGGCCCTCGACGACGTCAACGCCTACCTCGCCGGAGTCAACGCCTACATCGACGCCTCCGACAGCGGCCGCTACTTCCCCGGCGAGTACGTCCTGACCGGCCACAAGGACGCCATCACCAACGCCGGCACCATCGAGCACTTCAAGGTCACCGACATGGTCGCGCTGGCCTCCGTCATCGGCGCGCTGTTCGGCTCCGGCGGTGGCGGCGAGGTCAACAACGCGATCTCCCTGCTCGCCGCCCAGTCCCAGTACGGCGTGGCGGAGGGCACCAAGGTCTGGGAGTCCTTCCGCGAGCGCAACGACCCCGAGGCCGTCCTCACCGTCCACAACGGCGAGCGCTTCCCGTACGCGTCGAAGCCCGACAGCCCGCAGGGCGAGGCTCTGCCCGACGCCGGTTCGGTGACCCAGGAGCCGCTCGTCTACGACCGCACCGGCAGCGCGGCCACCGCGAACGCCACCCGCGCCTCGAAGACCGCCGCCGGCACCGCCCTGACCTCCGCCAGACGCGGTATGTCCAACGCCCTCGTGGTCAGCGGAAAGTACACGGCGAGCGGCCATCCGGTCGCCGTCTTCGGGCCGCAGACCGGCTACTTCGCGCCCCAGCTGCTCATGCTCCAGGAGATCCAGGGGCCGGGCATCAGCGCCCGCGGCGCCTCCTTCGCCGGCCTGAGCATGTACGTCGAACTGGGCCGCGGCCAGGACTACTCGTGGAGCGCCACGACCTCGGGCCAGGACATCATCGACACCTACGCCGTCGAGCTGTGCCAGGACGACTACCACTACCTGTACCACGGCACCTGCACCGCCATGGACAAGATCGAGCAGAAGAACGCCTGGACCCCGACCGTCGCCGACGGAACCGCGGCCGGCTCGTACACCATGCGGGTCTGGCGGACGAAGTACGGCCCCGTCGAGTACCGCGCGACCGTCGGCGGCAAGAAGGTCGCCTACACCACCCTGCGCTCGTCCTACCTGCACGAGGCCGACTCGATCATCGGCTTCCAGATGCTGAACGACCCCGGCTACGTCAAGGGCCCGCAGGACTTCCAGAGCGCCGTGCAGCACATCAACTACACGTTCAACTGGTTCTACGCCGACTCCCGGCACACCGCGTACTACAACAGCGGCGACAACCCGGTGCGCGCGAGCGGCGTCGACGCCGACTTCCCGGTGTGGGCGCAGCCGGACTACGAGTGGCGCGGCTGGGACCCGGCGACGAACACGGCCGACTACACACCGCCGTCCCAGCACCCCAACTCCCTCGACCAGGACTACTACATCTCCTGGAACAACAAGCAGGCCGCGGACTACGCGTCCGCTCCCTGGGGCGAGGGATCGGTCCACCGCGGCGATCTGCTGGAGGACCGGGTGAAGAAGCTCGTGGCGGCCGGCGGGGTGACCCGCTCCTCGCTGACGAGGGCGATGGCGGACGCGGCGCTCGCCGACCTGCGGGCCGAGGACGTGCTGCCGAAGCTGCTGCAGGTCGTCAACAGCTCGACGGTCACGGACCCCACGGCCGCGGCGGCGGTCAGCAAGCTGTCCGCGTGGGTGACGGCGGGCGCGCGGCGAACGGAGACCTCGGCCGGCTCGAAGACCTACGCCGACGCCGACGCGATCCGCATCCTGGACGCCTGGTGGCCGCTGCTGGTGAAGGCCGAGTTCGAACCCGGGCTCGGCAGCGACCTGTACACGGCCTTCGGCGCCAACCTGCCGGTCGACGAGTCCCCGTCGGCCGCGCACGGCCCGACCGGTGCGCACGCCGGAAGCTCCTTCCAGTACGGCTGGTGGAGCTATGTCGACAAGGACATCCGGACGGTGCTCGGGGAGCAGGTGCAGGGCCCGCTGGCGCGGACGTACTGCGGCGGCGGCAGCCTCGGCGCCTGCCGGGACATCCTGATCAGCACCCTGAAGCAGGCCGCCGGCCTGACCGCGTCCCAGGTGTACCCCGGCGACGACCAGTGCTCGGCGGGTGACCAGTGGTGTGCCGACTCGATCGTCCAGCGCACCCTCGGCGGAATCAAGCACGGCAAGATCAGCTGGCAGAACCGGCCGACGTTCCAGCAGGTGGTGGAGTACACCTCGCACCGGTAGGCCGAACGCGGCGGCGGGCCGTGTTCGTGGGCCTGATCATGGCGGACGGCCTCGGCGCACTGCTGTACGCCGCGTTCTGGTTCTTCGTCCCGCTCGGCGT
>NZ_JBSFXK010000089.1:0-20979 GCF_053595355.1 Streptomyces sp. NPDC002513
GCTGTCGCGAGGGTGTCCAAGTTGTGCGTCACAACATGATCTTGGACGCCCTCGTTTTCGTCTCCACAGGCACCCCTTGGAATAGATCATCTAGGCGGTCTGGGCGCCCCACCGGAAGTCCTGGCCTTCTCGCGGGCGCGGCACTCCTGTACCAGTCAACGCCCAGTGGAAGTAGCTGGGTTCTCGGTTGCCGCGATACGGGCCGAGTCGGGGAAGGCTCAGCGTGGATCCGGTTTCCGGTAGCTGTAGCAGGTAGTCGGCGTCGTCGGGGTGGCCCATCACGCAGGTGATTTCGGTGACTGTCCAGGCGGCTCGGTTCACGAGCTCCATGCCCTTGGCGTTGAGGGTGCGCTCGGTGAGCGGGCCGGCCTCGTAGTCGTCGGTCGGCTGTGCGGCGCCCACCACCATCAGCACGGCGATGTCGCCGGAGACCGGGAAGAGGACCCCCTTCAGGTCGAGCAGGGTGTCGTGCATGGGGATGTAGCCCTTGTCGTTGAGCACGAACCGAGGCGCGGCCGTGCCTCGGCGTATGAGGGCGTAGCGTGCATTGGCCATCCACTGCCGGGTCTCTCGGAACGTGGTCTGCCGCTGGCGTTGCACGTGGTCACGTTCCGGGGCTGGCAGGCCGCCTTCCTGGATGTAGGCGACGGCGACACGGTCGTAGTCGGGGTGGCGGATGGACTGTGCCTGGATGTGCAGCAGGATGGTCATCCAGTCGTCCGTGGTGAACCTGTCCTGCTCAAGGGCGCGGATCGCGACGGGCAGAGCTCCCTCGTACTCCTGCCAGATGGTCTCGGCGAAGTCGGCCGGCAGATCGCTGGTCGGGGTGTCCACGTCGTAAAGCCCGTACTGGTAGGCGATGTTCTCCGCCTTCAACGGCCCGAACACCTTCGCCGGCTCCTTCCGCCGGCGCACGCACACTTTCGCGTGCCGGAGGCCGCCGACCGTTCGGCCTGCCTCCGGCAGGCCGAAGCCGCCGATCAAAGCTGCCGGCAAGTAGTGCGGTTTGGGAGCCATACGCGCCATTGTGCCGCCTACCACTGACACGCCTGGCCGACCCCGAAGGCGTCGCGCTCCACCGCTGCTGGCGACGTGACCGACCGGGCCTACCGGCGTCATCTATGCCGGTACAAGCAGGCGGGAGGGCACTACCGTCTCGGGCCCACCGAATTGGACAAAGAGGCGGAATTGGGTGACCGCAGCGGGTCTGACCTGTGGTGATGAGAGATGAAGGCCTCCCGTGACGGGGGTACGTCCGTGTGGACACAGGTGCCGGAATGAGGTTGAGCGGCCTGGCCCGCCGGGCCGGGCAGGTGCCACGATCGAGGCCTCGCCACGGCCCCGCGGGCGCCTCGCCCGCAACAGCCGTGCGACGACCCGTATCTGTTGCGCTATCAGTTCAAGGGGCACCATGTTCGTCTTCTCCGTCCGCCTGGCCACGCCCGGTGCGGACGTTGCGGTCGCCGCCGAGTGCGGCACCGCGTACCCGCCCGCCGACCGTCTCCCGGCCCGCACCGCCGTCATCATCGTCATCGTCGTCCTGGCCGTCACCATGCTGGCCGCGGCCGACCACGAGGTGCCCGCCGTGCTGGGTGTGCTGGCGACCGCGGCCGCCGGCCGGCTCGCGCGTGCCCGCCCGGGGCTGCGTCTGGACGTGCGCTACCTGTTCGGCAGGGTGCTCTGAGATGGCCGGCCGACCGCTCAGCCCCGTTCCGGTCAGCACGCCCCCTGCGCTGCGGGCTCTCGTCCAGCGGCTGCGCGACGCCAAGGATGCCTCGGGCAAGACTTTTGAGACGCTCGCGAGGGACAGCAAGGTCTCGGAGAACGTGGTACGCCGTGCCATGGCAGGAAAGGGGGTGCCTCTGCTGGCGACCGTGAAGGCCATCGCCCGCTCCTGCGGCCGCAAGGAGGATTACCTGGCCCGGGCCTGGTACGCGGCGAAGGCGGAGGAGATCCTGCCGGGCGTGCGGAAGCTGGGCCCGATGATGGTCACCTCGCGTGCCGAGTTCATCAAGTCGATGATCTTCCTGCGGATCGAGGGCGGGTATCCGCCGCTGCACCAGCTCGAGAAGAAGGCGGGCAGCGCCGCGGACGGCCGCAGACGATTGCCGCACTCGACCCTCTACCTCGTCCTGCAGGGACAGATACCTCCCACCGAGAAGCTGTTCACCGCCTTCATGGACGCCCTGCCCGTGCCTGCCGCCCACAGGCGACACTGGCTGGACGCCCATCGCCGTCTCTTCGCCGACGCCCCCGCGCGGCGCGCCTGGGGACAGCCGCCTCCCCCCGTCGTACGCGATGAGCCGGCTGCCCTCACCTCCTGCGAGGCCGCCGACCGTGCACTCGCGCAGCTGGAGCACGACGAGGAGATTAAACGGAAAACCGGACAGCTGAAGGAGCCGGACGACTACGAACTCCTCGGCCTCGGCTACCTCAACTCCTCCGCGTCCGGCTACCAGTGGCCCAACGAGGCAGAGCTCGCCGCCTGGGAGACCGAGGCAGCGGCTCAGTCGCCTTCCCAGGCCGATGTCGGCCTGCGCGAGAAGCTGCGCGCGATGATCGACCGCAGCGAACCTGCTTGACTCGCGGGGTCGGCCAGTCACCTCGCATCAGCGGGCCTCAGCACAGCGGTTCCCAGCAGCATGTCAGCGCTTCCCGGCTCGGCAAAGCCGGGTCAGGAGCAGACAAGAGCGTCGAGGAGAACTGTGACATTGGGAGCATTACGGACCATTCCGCTGGCCAGGGAACTGACCTCGTCCCTGATTAACCGGGCCGCAGACCGCTACGGCCTGCCTGCCGCCGGGGTGTTGCGGCTGTGGACGTGACACAACTCCGCGAAAACCCCACCCACGGAACAGACCTACCGCTCAGCACAGATGAGCAAGACCAGGCCACAACCAGCATCAATAAGCAAACACGTCAGCTACGCCACATCAGCCGGTCCGGGCGGCGAGCAGTTGGGCGCGCGTGTAGGTGGTCGTGCCGTCCGAGGGAGTGTCCCGCAGCAGTTCGAAGAGGCCACGCGGCGCGTCGGCGTCGTCTGGCCGGACCGCGGGGGCGGAGATGTCCTCAAGGAGGACGTCGACGAGGCGGGCAAGGGCGTGGCAGCCGTTGCCCGCGTAGCCGAAGCCGATCCCCCAGCCTTCCTGCTCGGGCGCGATCCACAGGGTGCCGTCCTGCGTACGGATCCAGCACAGATTGCCGCTGAGGACGACGGCGGCGAGCGGAGAGCTGGTGGGCAGGCGCTGCAGGGCGTAGGTGAGCAGGTAGGCATTGCGGGTGCCCGGGGACTGGTGAAGGACGGGGATGCCGGCGACGGGGTCGTTGAGGAGGACGTCGGTCGCGGCGAAGCGGCCGTTGTCCAGCAGGACCTTCTCCAGGACGGTGGGGGGCTGGTCGGGCACGGTGGGAACCAGGCGCTGGGCCCATTCGTGGGCGGTGGTGCAGAGGTCCGGGCGCACTTGGCTCAGGGCACCGGTGTGCCAGTCCTGGGTGCCCCAGCGCTGGGCGAAGTCGGCGACGCGGTGCGCGAGGACATCGCGGCGCTCAGTGATGCTCAGCCAGCCGGCGCGGCGGACCATCTCGGCCGGCTCGTGCGGGTCGGGGCGGGTCAGCGGGGCGGGGACCGCGCCGAGGACGAGGTGGGCGCCGTCACCTCCGTCGGCCGCGTTCTTGCGCAGCTCGGCGATCTGCCGGGAGGTCGAAGCGTGTCCGCGCCGACGGACCTCCCGGGCGAGATACCAGCACAGTTCGGCGGCCGGGGAGCCGTCCGGCTCGTCGGCGGCGAGCTCCACGAGCGCCGTGACCGGCGTGGCGATGTCGTGTGCGGGCACCACCGCCGGCGGTGCACCGGGGCGCCAGGCTGCGATCGTGTCGCGGTCGCGCACCGCGTGGAACCAGTAGGGCGCGGGCTGCCCGAGCACCGCGGCCAGCTCGGCCCAGGTCGTTTCGTACTGTCGGCCGGGTGCGTCGAGGTCGCAGGCCAGGAGGCGGGGCACGTACGGCTGTGTCACCTGCGTGCCGGTCTGTGCCACCGCGACGCACGCGTACCGCGCGGCGAGGCGCTCGCCGTGGCGCTCGCGTAAGGCGCGGACGACCGCCTCGCAGTCGGCGTTGCCGCCGATCAGTGAGTGCACCAGCGCGATGCCGCCCAGGCCGGTGTCCCAGCGCAGCACCGCGTAACCACCGATGAACTCAGCCCCGTCGAACACCGTGTCCGCGACGCCGGCCGCTCGCCGAAGCCACTGTCCCGACGCACCGTCGTCGCCGCCCGGTGTACTGCCTGTGTTCAGCCCCACGCTGTCCCCTCCCCGGAAGTACTGGCGCGGTACCCCCGGCCGACTCCATCTCAACTGCCCGGGTTCGTGCGCCGACTTCACCCTGCCCGCGTGCGCAGGCCGCCACGCGCACCATGCCAGAGGCACGGAATCCGGGGAGTGACGGGAGCTGGTTGTCGAAGGGCACCGCCTGTGCGTCGGAAGGCATCAGTCGTCGTCCATGGTCGACCGGAGATGTTCGGTGAATGCCTCGTCCTCTGCGGCGCCCGGGGTGCGCGCGTAGGTGCACACCAGGCACTGTCCGTACCCCACCCGGCCGAAGATTGGGTCGAGTCCCTCCACGCAGAACGTCTCGTGCCCGCAGACGGGACAGATGTCGAGGTCGTGCCCGTGCGGGTTGTGCTTCGGGTGGTAGGCGTTGGGATTGACCACGTGCTCGGCGCGCCGCGCGGCTTCTCCCTCACCGATCCGTTCGAGGTACTCGGCAGCTCGTTTCTGGGAGGCCACGTCTTCCGCCTGCGCGATCTGCTGGATCCGGTCCTGCTGCTCCTCCCCCATCACGCCAAGGCTCCTGTGACCGTCGAGAGCCAGCAGGGCCTCGATATGGCGATGCCGCAGACCTCCGACGCCCCGACCGTGGCGGGCCGCCTGACTGGCCTCGATCCCGTTCTGCAGCGTGCGCACATCGATCAGGGTGTGCGACGACAGACGAGGCACCTGGAAGAGCGAGTCCGTATCGCCCTGGGGGATCTCCGGCATCGGATGCTGGTCAGGAATGAGGACGATGCCGTCCGTGGCAGGGACGTGTTCCTCGATCACCTTGAGCAGCGCGCTGGCCGACCGGACACGTCTATTGCGGTCCAACTCCTCCCCCGGCCACTCACAAGCGACGATCGCAGCCAGCCCGTTGGACAGCGCCTGATCGAAGACGCCCTCCCGGCCGGCCATCGACGGAGCGAAGGGATCATCACCTGTCGGGGCGGGAACGGCGAAAGGATCCGCTTCCTCGGGATCGGCGGCTACCGCGCCGTCGTGTCGCATCTCGCGCAACTCCGCGGCCAGCACGACGGCGCACCGGGCGAATTCTTCAGCTCGCTGATCCCTCATGGAGAGCATGGTGCCGTGCTGCCACCGGACTCAGGTAGGCCAGCTGCGGCTGGAGGCTCCCGTCCCGGCTCGGGGGGGTTACACGGGAGGGTGGTCCGCTCCGCCGAACAGGGCCGGTACAGACCCGCGCGCCACGTCACAGCCGGTCCGTGTCGGGGAGGGGTGACGCCCTTGGATAACCGAGCATGCCGGTCGGGCGCCTGTGTCACAGTGAGCGACGAGAGCGGATAGGCGACAAGGGGGCGGGCTGTCGTGCGGCGTGACCGAGGGCTTCCGGTGCTGCGGGAGAAGGAACTGTTGGCGGCCGGGGTGGACGTCGGGCCGCTGCGGCGGATCACCGTGGTCCTGGGGCGTGCGGGCGGCGGGAAGTGGCACGTTCCTGCCAAGGCGGCGGGGTGGCGGAGCCATTGCCGCTACGCGCAGCACCTGACGGGCAGCCCGCTCGCTCTGCTGGACGTCTGCGAGCACGTGTGCCGCCACTGTGCCCCTGTGGTGCGGGTGGAGCCGGGCGAGGAGGCGCTGTGGCGGGCAGCGGCCGACGTCGTGACGGCTGACGGGCGGGTACGCAGGCTGGAGGAGCAGGAGGCGGGCCCTCGGACCTGGGAGGGTTATGCGCGGGTGCTGTGGGAAGCGGCACGGCACCGCGATGCGGAGGTTCGCCGCGGGCTCGAGCCGTGGACGGCTGATCCCTCGGTCGGGGCGGGCGCGCGGCAGATGCTTAAGGCGTGGTCGGGAGTGCTGGAGCGGTCCGAGACTGCGCTGGCCGGCTGGCGGGCGGCAGCGCCCGCGGCGCGCGAGGTGACGTCGGTCAGCGGAGCATGCGATGCGGTGGCCGCCGACGGGAACATGCAGCGCACGGGCCAGGAGTTGGCGGCCGCGGTGCTGCAGTCGAGGTGGGCGCAGCCGTTCGACGTATGGGCGGCCGTCCGGCGGGCGTGGAGCGGCGTCCGGGACCAGGGCGGCGAGGCGACTGCGGCACGTGCTGCGGCGATGCGGGCGGTGGAAGCCGCCTGGGGCGGGTTGCGGGTGCGTGATGTGACGGCGCTGCCGGAGCCGGCCCTCGTGACGGGTGCAGAGTTTGCTTCTCCCGCGCAGTGGGCGGATGCGGAGTTCCAGCACCGGTGGCAGCAGTACGTGTCGGACTGCTGCGGCCGGCTGGAGGAGGCGCTGGGGGCGGCCACGGGTGACGGCGGCGACGGGCGGCAGCTGGTACTGGTGAGCGGCTGGCCGCTGACCCGCAAGCAGGATGCGGAACTGGCCTACCTGGCCCAGTACGAGCAGCACGGGCCCACCGTCCCCTTCGGTGGCCGCCGTACCGGCTACGGAATCGAACCCGACCACGCTGTCGTGCTCGCCGTCCCCCTCTTCGCCGCCCGGCACGCCGCCGACCACACCCGCGACGACCGGCAGCGGGTCATCCTCGGACCGGAGCTTGTCGCGGGCACCGCCGAGCCGGACGAGCAAGATGTGCTGGCGCTGCTGCGCGGCGCCTACCCCTACCTGCCGGCGGATGCCGACGGCGACGGGCCGGGTGCCAGGCCCACGGCCATGGTGACGACGGCCCGGGCGGTGCGGCGCGCTGCCCAGCTCGGGCGGCGGGCCGCCTACAGCGGGCCCGACTCGATGGAGGTCTACAACGACCTGGTCGTCGGCAAGTACAGCTGGGTCCCCGATGATGCTCACCCCGGCCCCGCAGCCGCTGAGATGGAGCACCTGCCCGTCCACTGGCTCAAGGACTGGATGCTGTGCCTGGACGTCGAGTGCGGGATGCGTGACGAGACCGTGCTGCACCGGCTGTACGGCACGGTGACCTCCTACGAGCCCGGCACCGGCCGGGTGGAGTTCTCCCCCGCGGGCGGCCACCCGGCCATTTCGGTGCCCGTTCACCGGATCGTCGCGCTCAGCGGTGACCGGCAGCGGCGCAGTGACGGGCAGGTGCCCGCCCACGAGCCGTACGAGGAGTAGACGGCCGTCCGCCTCGGTCCCGAGGGCGTCGTGTTGGGGACGATCCAGGCGACATTCGTGTCCGTCAGATGTTGAACCGGCCGGCTGCTTGGACGAACACAGGGCCGACAAGATCTCGTGGCGGATGGTCCGGCCGGTCCTGCCGCTGTGGCTCTATCGACGCTCCAGACCGGCATCGGCCGGTCCTACGCATCGAGGGGCGGTCGCCTCCCACGAGTTCCGAGACCTCGGACTGCTGTGATGTGGATCACAGGAGAATTCGGGGGGTGCGTTGTCGGATCGGGTCCGTGCCGGGACCGAGAGGAGAAGGATTTCCCCCGACAAGGAGACGCCCATGGTCACCGAAGACCCGACGCCTACGCCCAGTTACACCATGGTCGAGGATGACGACTCTGTCCACACCGACTTGGCGGAGCGGATCAGCCAGTTCAACGCGCATACTGGCGCGGCGGTCACAGCCTTGTTCCCGGCCCACTGGAGCGAGAACACCGGCGATACCGTGACCCTCCGGGAGGACGGAAGCATCGCCCTCGACATGGACGGCACGTTCGACCTTCCGGAGCCGTTCGACCGTGTCGCCCCTCCCACGCTGATCACCACCACGACCGGTATGGCGGTACTCAGGCCCGACCATCCGGCCAACCAGACCATCGAGTCCGGGTTCCGGGCTTTGAACCTCCCGGTCCCCGAGGTGATCCAGGCGCTGAGCGCCCGCGAGGCCGCCCTCGCCGGCGACGGATCCACGATTCACTCCTTCACATCGGAGGTGCTGAAGAGGTGGAGCGGATGGAATGAGCCGGTCTCCACCGCCCTGCTCGGCAACTGGGCGGACCCTCTCTACGACCAAGGTCGCCTCACCCCTGATGCCCTGGACAGGCTGAAGTCAGAGGCCAGCGTCATCCACCGGCAACTCACCCCGGTCTGGCGCCGCAAAGTCAACCAGTCGCGGCTGCTGCTGCTCGACACCCCGCTCGGCGACGGGCTGACCCTGTACGACCTGGTCTGCGGACAAGCCGCCGCCGACACCGGCCTTGAGACCGGCTTCGAGGACTCGCGCCTGATCGAGATTTTGAAGGCCCTCTCCCCGGCCGAGCGAGCGGTGACTCTCGCTCTCGGCGCCCGTGGGGTCACCACCTGGGCCGAAGCGGCTATGGCCGCTGGTGCTGCAGAGCCGGAGAGGCAGGCCGAGAAGGTTCGCCGGAAGGTGAAGCGGCTTGCTGGGCTCATCACCGGCAGCTCTTCCGCGGCCGAAGAGGTCACGGGGAGCGGCCGATGAGCGCCCCCGACCCTGTCGCAGCCCGCCCGGCCCGGCGCCGGGAGGTGGTGTTGCGGATCGCCCTGCCGGGGATTCCGTCCTGCACCGCGGTCATCGGCACCGGCAGCGTCGGCGCGGCCCTGCTCCATGGCACCGTCCCGGCAGCGTCCCCGCTCGTGTGGCCGGTCGTGGTCCTCGCCCTCGGCGCGATGGCCTACGACGTCGGGCTCCGTGCCCTGCGCCGCCGCGACGGCTGACCACGCTGCCGCACGGCAACGAGATCCCTCCTGGGCCAAGGTGCGTGCGCCCACCCCGCGCCTGGCCTGCACCTGGCCTGCACCTGGCGCTCGCGACGCTGGGCCACGTTGTGCTCGGCCGGCTCCTGCTTGTGCTGAGCCTTCGTGCCCGCCGCCTCGGCGGCGGGCGCCTCGACTTCGTGAGGCGCGCCCACGCTGCCTGTTCCCGGGCGGCGCTCTGGCTCGGGGGCCCGGGGCGGCGCTGGTGACCTCCTGGCTGCGGGCGCCGGCCGGGAGGGACGCGGGCGGGCAGCGGCCTCAGTCGCCGTCGGCGGGGGACAGCCACTCAGTGGTTCTTCAACGGCCGTCGCACGGGTCGTCGCCCACAGGCATCGGCTTGGTGTCGGCCGCCAGGCAGGAGGAGTACACCCGCGGCGGAGTGGGCTGCGGCTGTGGTTCCCTCTCGGCGCTCACGGCGATGATCGCCACGGCACCGGCGCAGATCAGCCCCGCTATCACGGCGAGCCCTGTACGGCGGCTCACCGGTCGCCGCTGAAGTGGTCGAGAACTTCATCGCTGCAGTCGTGCGCGCCGACCCGGGTTCGGCTAAAGGCCAACACACCGTCGTCGTTGCCTTCCCTCTTGGCCTTGGCCAGCTGCGCCTCGATGTCCGCGATGTACTCGGCACACTCGGCGCTGACGGGCTTCTCGGGCTGCGGGTCAGGCGCCGGAAAGGCGTTCAAGGCGTTCAGCGCGGCGGTGGCAGCGATGCCGGCCACACACAGCACCGCCCACACGGCAACCCACGTGCAGCGGCTCATCCGTAACGGCTTGGGCATTTAGGCATCCTACGAGCGTCGCAGCGGTGCCCGTCCGCTGCTCCCCCAGAGGGGGAGGGGCAACGGCCGCATGCCTACAGGGCGCTGAGAGGCTGCTTCGGTTCGAAGACGCTTCGTGGGGTGCTCGGCTGGGGGGCGGACGCCTGGCTCAGGACCTGGGCCAGGTCGCGGTGTATCCGGTCGGCTTCCCCGCGGACCTGGACGGGGACGTCGCCGCGTTCGGCGACGAGGCGGTCGTAGACGGGGGTCTGCTGGAACACGGTGGGGCGGCGACCTTTCAGCGGGCGGTACGCCGGACCGGCGCAGCATACGGGCCCGGGTCACGCCCCGCTGGCAGCGGGTGTTCAGGCCAGGACGGCGGGGACGGCGGCCTCGGTTGTCCAGTCGCCGTCGAAGAGTGCGGCAACCAGGCGGACATGGGTCTCGGGGAGCTGGCCGGTGCGGTGCTTGGTGCGGGCTTTGGCGAGCCAGGCGCCGATCTTGACGGCGTCGCCGTCGACGCGGATCGTCTCGCGGGCTGTGGGGGCGCGGCCTTCGCGGTGAAGGAAGAGTTCCAGCAGTTGGACGGTCTGTTCGAAGGTGCGGCGGGTGCGGCGGGCCGGGGCGAGGGGGTTGGTGTCGGGGGTGAGGCCGAGAGCGGTCATCAGGTGCTGCTGGCCGGGGTGGAGGGCGGCCCAGGTGGTGAGCTGGCGGTGGAGCCAGGAGCCGATCTTCACCCCTGCCAGGATGGTCTCGCGGGTGAGGGCGGCCGGGTCGGCACCGGAGGCGAGGTGGGCGCGCAGCAGGTGGTATTTGCGGTGCCAGTCCGCGCCGTGAGGCAGGCGCCAGTCGGAGGCGAGTGCGGTCAGGGCGTCGGCGCGGGCCTGGTCGAGGGTGTTCTTGGCGGCGAGGTGGCGTTGTTCGGCGAGCCAGGCGCCGACGGGGGTGGTGGCGGGGGCGGCGAGGTGGCCGTGGGCATGGTAGTAGTCGGCTGCGGCGGCCAGGCGGGCGCGCCAGGCGGCGTCGTGCTTGTCCCAGATCATGCCGAGCGCGTCGAGCTCTGCGATCCAGTCGGGCTCGAGGCGGCCGGCGGTGCGGGCGTCGCGCATGGTGGTGATGAAGGTGCCGAGCCGGTACCCGGTGGGGTCGGTGTAGTCGGCGGGGACGTCGAGGTGGCCGTACTGGTCGCGGTAGGACTGGGCAGCGGTGAGGCCGAGGCGGCGGGAGCGGGAGACGGCCGGGTCGCGGGGGTCGAAGGAGACTAGGTCCATCGCCTGGGCGATGCGTTCGGGGTGGACGGTGAAGTCGAAGTGCCAGCGCCGGGCGATGACGTCGCTGGTCTCCTTGGGTAGCCGGTTGGCCTTGTCGGGGAGGCGTTCGAGGATGCGGTGGTCGTGGCTGGCCAGCGCGCAGGCGATAGCCCACACCGGCTCATACGCGGTGCCGAGGATGTTCTCGCCGTCGGCGCCGGGCGGGATGTAGACGGGGACGACCAGGGAGGCGGTCTTGCCGGAGACATCCAGGCGCAGGGCGCGGCCGAGGGCCTGGACGCAGCGGATGACGCTGCGGGTGGGGTCGGCGAAGACGATCGCGTCGACGGATGGGATGTCGACGCCTTCGGCGATTAGCTTCGAGTTGGCGAGGATCGCGGTGTCGGCGGCGGCGAAGGAAGTGAAGATGCCGCTCCGTTGGGCGGGGGTGTGCTCGCCGTGGGCGAAGAACAGCTTCGGGTCGACACCAGGGACGAGGTCGGGGTCGGTCCTGGCCAGCAGGCGCAGCGTATGCGGGAGTTCGCGGGCGAAGCGGCGGGCGTCAGAGACCAGGTTGAAGTAGACCAGAACCTTCCCCAGGCCGTGCTCGGTCATGGCGCGCAGCACGGACAGGTGAAGGGCGGTGGTGCGCAGCGCACCGTCGTCCTTCTCCTCCCGGGCCACGGTGCCGCCGGTGGTCGTGGTGCCGGGGGTGGGCAGGTTCAGGCGGCGGCGCAGGTCGGCGTCGGTGAGGGTGGGCACCACGATGCGGTAGTCCGCCGCCCGGCCATCCTCCACGGCCCTCGCGAGGGGGTATTCGACGACCTTCTTGCCGTAGACGGCCTCGTTGTCCATGGAGTTGGCGAACGCATCCAGCTCCGGCCCCTGCGGGCGCCGGCGGCGCGGGCGGGTGAGGTCGGCGGACTCCGCCAGCTCGGGCGCGGCGAAGATGCGGGGCGTTGCGGTCATGTAGAGGCGGCGGTCTGCGCGGATGCGCTGGGCGTCGTTGACGATCGCCCACTTCTTGTCCGAGCGGCCCGCGATCCGGTGCGCCTCGTCCATGACCGCCAGGTCGAACGGCGGGACGTCGTACCCCGTCTTCTGGGTCTCCTCGATCTTGTTCAGGGAGTCGTAAGTGCAGATCACCGTCAGGGCCGGGATCTGATCCTCGGCCTCCCCCACCACCGACATCAGCCCGCCCAGCGCGTGCGGGCTGGTCGTCGACATGACGCGGGCAGCCACCAAGTCGTCGCGGCCGGCCACATCCATCGAGGACACGATCACCATGTGCTCCGCGTGACCGTCCGCCCGCCAGGCCAGCGCGGCCTGCGCCGCCAGATCGAGTGTGGGCACCACGAACAGCACCAGCCGCGCGCCGAGCTCGTCGGCCACCCGGATCGACACCAGCGTCTTGCCCGTACCTGTCGCCGACACGAACAGCCCGCGCGTCCCTGGACGGTGCAGGTGCCATGCGAGGCGGGAGACGGCTTCGGTCTGCTCGGGGTGGAGTACCGCCCGCGGGGGTCGGCCTCGTGCAGGAACGGCGGCCACGGTCATTCAGCTCTTCCTGATCCGATTCGAAAGGTGTCCGGTAGGCCTTCCGTGCGGGCACCATATCACCCCCGCAAGCCGTCCGTACGGAAAATGTACGGTCTTTGAACGTTAAAAGTACGCAATGTGTTCGGCATATGGGGTAGGGTGGGGTTCGGAGGTGCTTCATGTCCGAGTTGTTCGACGCAGTTGACGCGCTTGTGGCGTCCCGGTCGCCGCTGCCACCGCCGGCAGAGCGCAGGCGACTGCGCCAGGCTCATGCGCTCACCCTTGATGAAGTAGCCGCCGCCCTGAGCGTGCGACGCGCGACCGTCGGCGACTGGGAGTCGGGCAAGACCGAGCCGCGCCCCCCGCAGCGGGAGGCGTACGCCCGTCTGCTCGAGCAGCTCGCCCAGCTCTATCCCGCCCCTGAAGGCACCGGCGCCCCGCAGGAGGACACCGCGGCGCCGCAGACAACCCCCGCAGCCTCGGGCACCGGGCCTGCGGGTGCAGGCGGCGTCCTTGGTGCTGTGTCGGCCCCGGCTACGTCCGACTCCACCACGCCTGCTGTCCACGACACCGCTCCCCCCGCGGCTGCGCCGTCACGTCCGTCGCCCGCCGCCCGGCCTGCAACGACCTCGCGCCGCCCGGGCGCGAAGAAGGCCGCCGCGGCGAGCACGCCTGCCACGCCAGCGCCCGGCGGGGCGTACACACACGGCCCGCTGCTCGTCCTCGACGCGGACGCCGAGCGGAATGTGACCGGCTACGGCGTCAACGGCCTGCTCCTGGACGTGCCCGCCAAGTCCCTGCCCGCGCTGGTGGAATGGACGCTGACCGAGGCGCAGCTCGGGGCGCAGAGGCTGCACGGCTCGGGCAAGGACGCCGACCCACTGCTCGTGCTCACCGAGGCGGCGTGCGAACGCTACGGCCTGCCCGCCGTGCTGTCGCACGAGGAGCGGCTCGCCGGGCGACTCCCGGAAGGGCACAAGGTCATCAAGCAGCTTCAGCGCGCCGAGTGGAAGCTGACCAAGCGGGGGCTGGGACCGTGGGCGCGGATCTACCGCCCCGCCCAGGGGGGCCGCCGAAGTTGCGTGCAACTGTGCATCCCCTCCTGGCACGCCCTGGACGAGCGCGCCTGGGGCCATGCCGCCCGCCTGGAGCCCGCAGAACTCGCCCGGGTGCTGGGCGTCTACGCGCAGCGGGTGATGACACCGGTGGGTTCCACCGCGGTGACGGGTCTGCATCTGATGACCGCGCTGAACCCGCCGACCCGCGCGAGCGAGCCGGACGCCGAAGGCCGGCGCCACCGCGAGCACCGGCCCGGCTCACTGGGCACCGAGCCGTTGGAGCCGGCACCGTGCGAGGCGCCCGACGGGCACCCCGTCCTGGCCCACCTGCCACGCTTCCACGTGCGCGGCCCCGACGAGAAGCTGTGCGAGGAGGCCTACGACTGGGCACGGGACATGACTGATACCGAGTGCATGAAGCGCCACTTGGTCGGCATCGACGTCAACCTCGCCTTCGGCGCGGCGGCGAACGGCGCCGTCGTCGGCCTGGCATCGCCGCCCGTGCACGTCACCCGCCCGGTCTTCGATGCGGCGGTGCCCGGCTCCTGGCTGGTCGACCTCTCCCATGTCGACCTGTCCCGGGTGAAGGTCGCCAAGCAGTGGCGTGAGCTCGACGGCGGCCTGCTGCCCAGCCCGTTCACGCCGGCCGGCCAGCGCCCGGCGGCCCCGGCCTGGTACGCCACCCCGACCGTCGCGTACGCCGCCGAGCTGGGCTACGACATCGCCCCGCTCGAGGCGTGGGTGCGCCCGGACAGCGGCCGGTTCCTGGACGGCTGGTACCGGCAGCTGCGCGACGCCTACGTCGCCACCATGGCGGATCTCGGCGTGGGCGAGAAGCTGCCCCCGGCCGAGTTCCTCAAGGCGATGGACGGCTACAGCAGCCGTGATCCGGAGCTGGCGATCGTCCTGGGCGCGATCAAGATGACCGTCAAGGGCGGGATCGGCAAGCTGCAGGAGAAGGCGCGCGGCGGCGGCTGGAAGCCGGGGCAGGCCTGGCCCGCCCTGGCCCGCCCGACGTGGCGGCCGGACATCCGCGCGACCGTCATCTCCCGGGCCCGGATCAACATGCACCGCAAGATGCTCCACCTGGCGGCGGCCACCGGCCGTTACCCGGTCGCGGTCCTGTCGGACTGCGCCGTGTACGCCGCCGACGGGCCCAGTCCACTGGACGTCCTGCCCTACGACGCCGACGGCAAGACCGTGCCGGGCAGTTTCCGGCTGGGAGTGTCACCCGGGATGGTCAAGCACGAGGGCACCCAGAGCGTGCTGTGGGGAGCGGACGTGCTCGAACAGCTCGGCACCGACGGCAAAGTCGCCAACCTCGCCCGCTACATCAAGACCGGCGAGGTCAGTGCCAAGGACACCGGAGAGTAGGAGAGCAGGCGGCGATGGTCACCGTCGGAGAAGAACTCGACAAGGCGGTGCAGGGGGCGTTCACGCGCCCTGTCCCCAAGTCGGCCGGGGCGCAGATGCGCTACCTCGTCAAGAAGCACGGCGGCAGGACGAAGCCGGTGGCCGAGCTGCTCGGGATCAGCCAGCGCACCGTCGAACGCTATCTGAACAACCAGAGCAAAACCCCCCGGCCGCAGCTCGCCGACCGGCTGGAGCGTGAGGTCCGCGTGCGCTGGCAGCCGCAGGTCAGGGCCAGGGCGAAGCAGGCCTCGGCCACCACCGGCGGCATCATGATCGATGTCCAGGCCCGGTTCGGCTACACCGCCGCCCCCGGCAGCACCGACGACGCCCGCGTACGTCACCTCACCCTCGCGCTGCCGCCCCGCCACGCCGCCCGCCTCTTCCAGGCCCAGGACGCCGGTTACACCGAGGACCAGCTCCGCCAGATCGCCGCCGCGGCCCTGGGCGAGGTCTACTTCCGCGACAGCGGCCGCCGCGCCCACGGCCTCGAAGTGGAACTCACCGACCTCCTCGACCTCGAGTTCGAGCTGTAGCCGGTCAGGGCGCTGGCCATCGGGTCTCCGCACCCCGGCATACCGCCGCGGCCACGTCCGAGAGCGGTGTCCGTCTCCATCGTGCTCGCGTGGCGCGGGTCAGGGCACCAGTGGATCGTCCCGAGTGAGTTCGATGGTGTGCATCTGACGGCGCAGCTGCGCGGGCAGAGAGGGCAGGTCGTTGTCGACGATGATGACCTGGTGCGGGCGTGCGTGCAGCGTGTCGCTTCGGGCGCCGGCGATGTGGTCGAGGAAGTGCGCGTACAGCCGTGCGATCAGCTGCTGGTCCTCGGTGCCGTACCCGACGTTCTTGCGCGGTGAGTCGATGATCAGCAGGGACGGCAGATCGGTGGCTCCGGTGACCAGCGCGTGGCTGAGGAATGTCATCCGGTAGGCTACGTTGATCGCGGTGCGGACACCGTGGCCTACCTTGGTGAGTTTGCCTGCCCTGACCTTCGGCAGGAGCGAGTTGTGATCGATGCGCGCACCAGGCTCTCCGGGCAGCGACAGGCCGCCGATGATGGCTGCGAACTGCTCCTCGATCTCGGCCAGGGTGGCCTGGCGTCCGGACAGGAGGTTCTTGCGCGTCTTGATGTCCTCGCGCACACCGCGCAGTTCTTCCTCGGCCGCGCGCAGCGCCCGCTGCAGTTCGAGCAGCCGCCGGTGCGGGTCGAGCTGCCGCTCGAGCATGCCAGTCCGGGTGCGGGCGCCGGCATGGGCAGCCGAGAGCTGCTCGATCTGCCCGGCCAGCGGCCCGATCTCCAGGCGGGTGCGCTCCTCCAGCTCTGCCCGCGCCTGAGCAAGAGCATCCTGGGCCTCACTGGCTGCCTTGGCCGCCTCGATGGCCCGCTGCTGCGCCGTGGCCAGCGCGGCTTCCGCTGCCTGCACGACCTCGCCCCGCGCCCCGGGGTCCAGTTCGCACAGGCACAGACCACACACCCCCTCAGGCACGATCCGGCCGGTCAGCGGCTGCGTGCAGGAGGGACAGCGCGGCACCGGGTCGGTGCCCGGCTGCTGCTGGGCACGCTTGATGGCCCGCTGGGCCAAGGAGACGGCGGCCTGGGCCGCTTTCTCCTCTTCCCGGGCCCTGGAGTGCGTTCCCTCCAGGACGGCGACGCGCTGGCGCAGGGGATCGGCGAAGGTGGTCACGGCCCGCATGCGGCCCTTGAGTTCCTCCAGGGCCGTCAGCGTCTCCCGTTCTTCGCTCCGGGAGCGGGTCAGTTCCTCCTCCAGTTCCGCGGCGCTCCCGGTCAGGAATTCACTGATCGTCTCGGTGCGGCGTTTGAACTGGCTCACGGTCTGGCTCAGGTCGTCGCGGCGGGCGGTCAGCACCCGCATCTCCGCATCGATGAGTCCGAGTACGAGCTCGACGACGGTCTTGTAGGACTGCGCGGTGTTGGCCTGTCCGCGGACGGCCTCCGTGCCGTCGACCATGTCCTGGGAGAGGTAGTTCAAGGCGTAGAGCTGGGCGAAGGTGAGACGGGCACCGCTGCCGAGCAGTGCCACGGCGGTGGGCGGGGCAAACAGCTCGGACAAGCCCAGCAGATCCAGCAGCACCTCACCTACAACGCGCCGGTCACCGTCCGGCTGCGCCGTGACGTCGAGAAGCTCTTCGACCTTTCCGTCGTAGGGGCTGATCAGTTCCACGGTCCCGGTATCGGCGACCGTGGAGCGCCGCAGGGCGATGCGCATGCCTTCAATCCGCAGGTGCACTGTGACGGAGGTCAGCCGTTCCGAGGGCACCTGCCGCCACTCCACCGGCAGTCCCAGCGGGTACTTGATGCAGTCGACCAGCGTCGTCTTGCCTGTGTCGATGGGGCCGTAGACGCACACCACCGGATGGGCGAAGTCGAGGGTGCGTACCCCGCCGGTGGAGTTGATGACGACTTGCTCGACGAACAGATCCCGTGACATTGGCTTCCTTCCGCAGTTCACCGACACCGGGACAACGGGAAGGCCTGCTGAAGGAGTCGAGCACGACGGCCAGATCGCCAGAAGGGGTGAGCCAGGCCCGGCAGGATCTGGCCGACGTTTCGCTCAGCCTCTGCTCTGCCCCCTGATGCTCAGCCCCTGGGCGCCGCAGGCACAGGGGCCATCTCAGGTGGGGTGGGTTCTGCCCGGGATGCGGCCGAAGTGGCTGGTGCTCGCTCCGCCGCAGGGGCGGGGCGGGCACAGGGCTCGACATGCACGGGCGTGCCAGGAGATCCATCGGGATGGTCGTGGATCCAGGATAGGCCGCCGATATCGAGCCGGCGGCGGGTCCGGGTGACGGCGACGTAGGCGAGGCGGGCCTCGCTGTCGTCGATCGGGTCGGGCACAGGGCGGCCGGTGTCGTCGTGCTGATCGCTGTCCTTGGGCGGGGTGAAGTCGTCGGCGATCTTCACGTGGGCCCATTCCCGGCCCTTGGCCTTGTGGGCGGTTGAGACGGTCACCTCGGCCTGGGGTTCGGGGGCGAGTTGAGCGACGGCGGCCAGGATGGCGTCCGTGCCGTGGGTGTCGACCAGGTCGACGAAGGGCCGCAGGTCGCGCCCGGCCGGGTCGTGGGTGGCGTAGTCCTGCAGTTCGCCCCAGGAGGGGAACAGGACCAATTCGGGGTGGGTGGTGCGGCGTCCTTCCTTCAGGTCCCGGGCGGCCAGGGCCAGAGCGCGCAGGCTCTCTCCTCCCCCGACCAGGCCGACGCGGTGTCCGGCGGCCATCAGGTCCATGGCCTGGGCCATGGCGCCCACGTTGGTGCGGCACAGCACCGCGTCGGGCTGGACGATGGGGCCGAGTTCGGTGGGTACCGCGGGGGTGCCGCTCAGCCGGATCGGGGCATCGGCGATGGCCAGCCAGCGGTTGGCCTCGTCGGCGAGCCGCGGGCCGAAGCGGAAGGACTGCGACAGGGCCAGCCGGGTGCCGTCGAAGCCCGTCATCACGTCCCTGGCGCCGCGCCAGTGGTAGATGGCCTGGGCGGAGTCGCCCACCATCACCAGCTGGGCGTGGCCGCGCTGGGCAAGGAAGACTTGTTCGACGACGGGATTGGTGTCCTGAGCCTCGTCCAGCAGGAGGAAGTCGGTATCGATCGTCGGCTGGGTGAGGGCCCAGATCTTCAAGTAGTGGTCGTGGTCGAAACGGACCGCTCCGTCATCCGGGTGCTGCAGGTCGGCCCAGGCCTTCTGGGCGAACGGCACGATGTGGGCGGCGAGTTGATTGTGCAGGTCGCGGTCTTCCAGGCCGCGCAGGTGCGGCACGTGGTGGTGGGCGATCGTCTCGTCGGCGGTGTGGCAGAAGCGGGCCACGGTGCGCAGGGTCGCGTAGGAGAGGGCCTTGGGGGAGAGGTCGCGTTCGCCGATGCGGACGGTTTTGGTGATGCCGAGGGCCTGTCCGGTCTGCCAGGCCGGGCGGCGCGGCGCGTTCAGGCGGGCCGTGTAGCGGTGGCCGACGGCGGCGTAGGCCAGGGCGTGGGCGGTCTTGCACCAGACGTTCTTCGGGAAGCGGGTGGTGGCGTCCTGCGCGATGGCCCGGTTGTAGGCGAGGTAGCGGCCCCGGCGTGTGGTGCTGTGGGCGAGCAGGGCCAGGGTGGTGGTCTTGCCGGTCCCGGCACCGGCCTGCAGGGACACATGGTCGCCGGCGTGGAAGGCGTCGGCTGCGGCAATCTGTTCGTCGGTCGCTTTCACGGCTGCGCGGCTCCGGGATGGCGGCTGAGGGCACGTCCGAGGGCCGTCAGCAGGTGAGCGGAGGTGGTGTGGGCCAGGAGTTCACCCACGGCCCGGTCGAGGCGGTCGGCCTCCTCGCTGGCGTGCCGGGCCAGGGCGCGCTTCAGGGACCGCTTCAGGAACAGTCCCGGAGCCTGTCCCGCCTGGCCGGCGGAGTAACGGATGGCGGCATGGACGGCGGGCGGGAAGGCGACATTGAGTAGGATCTGCCCGGCCCTGTCCGGGTAGTGCGTGGTGATCACATCGACAGGCAGCCGCGGGCCGAGCCGGTGGCGCAGGCGGTGGGCGGCCCGGCCGGGGGTTCTGGCGCGCACGAGGGCCATCAGGCGGGTGGCGTCATCGTTGGCCGCGAGCGGCAGCACGCGGGCGGCGGTGTGCAGTTCGGCCGGGGTGAGGGGCCGGGTGAGGGTGATCTCCAAAGCGTGGTGGGGCATCGTCACCCGTTCCGGGGCCGGTCGGCGGGAGGGTGGGGCAGGCGGGTGCGGATGTGCTCGGCGTGCAGGAGGGGGTCGAAAGGCTGCCACCCTGCCGGGGCGAGATCGGCGGCACCCGGTGCCGCGGCGTGTGCGGAACAGCGCTGGGCGCGCCAGCGCAACTGCTCGCTGTAGGGCAGGTGACTGAGGTCGTAGACGGCCATCAGGATGTCGGGCAGGGCGAGTTGGCCGCGCTGGGCTGCGGTGGGCAGCAGTCTCCAGGCCCCCATGGGGCCGGTGGAGGCCTGCACGGGGTGGGAGCAGCGGTCGCGGTGGCGGGTCTGGGCCACGCAGCGGATGGTGTCGACGGGGCGCTCGGCAAGGTAGCGGACCAGCAGGATCCGTACGACGGGGCGGCTGGGGCAGGCGGTGTCGCGAGGTGGCTGCCGGCAAGTGGGCGCGGGAGTGAGGACACCGGCGTCGATCAGACGGCGGGTACGGACGGCGAGTTGGCGGCGTACCGCCTCCAGCTCCGGGCTGATCGGGCAGGTGGGGATGCGTGCGGGGCACAGGACGGCGTGCAGGATGCGGCACCAGGCGCTGCCGTCACCGTGCGGGTGGGCGATGCCGCCGCTGAGGTGCCAGCGGCAGGCGTCGGGGACGTGGGCGACAGCCAGTTCACCTGGGTGCAGGGCGATGGGCCGGTCGTCGGTGCGCTGGTAGCAGTCGATGCGGTGGCCGCACCGGCGGCAGCGGCCGCTCTGTCCGGCGCGCAGCAGGCGGCTAGGGCTGGTGGTGGCCACGCGCAGCGGGCGGGGGTGGCGGATACGGGGGCTGCCGTCCCAGTGGCGGCCGGCGGAGGAGGGGATGGGGCACATGGCGGGGACCGTGTCAGGCGACACGCGGGCGTGGACAGTGTGGCGGCGCCGGTGTCCCACGGCCGGCCCAACCTTCTCGAACAGAGACACTGACAGGGAGTCGGATGTTCGATGCCTGCTCGTCGCATCGGGTGATTTGCGAAGGGTGCAGCGCAGGGGCCCGCGGCGGGTCAGGGTCGCTGATCGCCGGGCGGAGTGTGGTCGGCGCAGAGGGTGCCCAGCAGGTGGTCGATCGGTACGTCGAAGACGTGGGCGAGGGTGTGCCAGGTGGTGACGCTGCCGGTGGTGCGGCCGTGCTCCAGGTCGATGAGGGTTCGGCGGGCCAGGCCGCTGCGTTCGGCGAGTTCGTCGAAGGTCCAGCCACGCTCGCCCCGCAGGCGCGCGAGTTCGACACGCAACGCGGTGAGGTCGGGGTCGGGCGGCAAGATCGTCACCCCACCATCCGATCAACGCCGTTGCGTTTACCGATGTGAGCGGGGCGCAAGCCCCTTCTCCATGATCGCGATCTCGGTGTGGAAGGTGTAGGTCTGGGCGGTGGCGGG
>NZ_JBSFXK010000090.1:0-20979 GCF_053595355.1 Streptomyces sp. NPDC002513
CCGGCGCAGACCTCGGCTGCGGATGCCGACCAGCGGCGACGGTACGCACGGCAGGGGCCTGGTCCTCGTGCAGTCGCTCGCGGACGCGTGGGGCGTACGGGCGCACGGGGTGGGGAAGGCGGTCTGGTTCGATCTCGGCGCGGAAGCCGTCTGACACCGGAAGGGGGCGCGGCAGGTGCCGCGCCCCCTTCCGGTGTCACCGTCCGGCCTCAGCCGAACTGCTGTTCAAGGTCCTTGAGCTTGCGCTCCAGGGAGTCCAGCCGCGGCAGGGCCATGGTGTCGTCCTCCGCGGTGAGGTCGACCCTGATCGGGTCAGCGGAGGAGCTGCGGACGGGCTGGAGCGAGGGGCGGGTCGACGAGGGCAGTTCCGCCGCGGATAGGGCAGGCTCCGTAGAGACGGGTGCGGACGCCCGCTCCACGGTGGGCACCTCCACCTGGCGTCCGCCGTTGCCGCCGGTCAGCGCGCGGTGGCCCCGGCTGAGCGCCTTGAGCTGAGCGCGCTCCACGCGCTGCTGCTCGCGCCGGCGCGCCCGGTTCTGATCCTTCTGGCGGCGGTCCTCGCGGACCTCCTCGACGGCCTCGTCCAGGCTGCGCACGCCCTCCAGCAGCATCAGCGACCAGGCCTTGTACGTCTCACGCGGGGCCCGCATCCAGCGGACCATGCGGATCTGCGGCAGCGGACGCGGCACCAGGCCCTGCTCGCGCAGCGCGGCACGGCGGGTCTGCTTCAGCGCGCGGTCGAAGAGCACGGCGGCCGACAGGGACATGCCCGCGAAGAACTGCGGCGCGCCCGCGTGGTCGATACCCCTCGGCGCGTGCACCCAGTTGAACCAGGCGGAGGCGGCGGCGAACGCCCACACCAGGATGCGGGAGCCGAGCGCCGCGTCACCGTGGCTGGCCTCGCGCACCGCGAGCACGGAGCAGAACATGGCCGCACCGTCCAGGCCGAACGGAACCAGGTACTCCCAGCCGTCCGTGAGCCCGAGGTTCTGCTGGCCGAAGCCGACCAGGCCGTGGAAGGAGAGTGCCGCGGCGACGGCGGCGCAGCAGAAGAGCAGTACGTAGGAGGCCGTGGCGTAGATGGCCTCCTTGCGCCTGCGGCGCTCCTCGGAGCGCTCCCACGAGTCGTCCGCGCTCGCGTTCTCCCCCAAGGAGCGCTTTCCGCGCGCGAGCACCGCCACCGCCGCCACCGCGCCCACGAGCAACACGGCGCCCGGAAGCAGCCAGTTCAGCGATATGTCGGTCAGTCTCATCTGGGTCCCTTGCATTGGGATAGGGCGTGACGCCCGCCATAGTGGCCCAATTCCACCGGCCCTCAGGGGGTTTCGGGGCAAGAGGCCGCCAAGGAGGTGCAAGGGAATGCGCCGGGCGGCGTTCTGCTCGAACTGCCGCTTGAGGGGCGGGAGTTGAGTGCGAATAAGACTACCCGGACGGATGGTTCCACGGAAAGTTCCCGCGACAGGTGAGGAAGTTGTGAAACACCTGTCATCCGGGTGGGGTCTTGTTCGAGTGGATCTTACGACACCTGGACGGGTCCGGCCGTCGGGGCCCCGGCGCACCGGGGCCCGGTACGCACTCAACTCGCGGCGAACACCGCCAGCTTGGTCGGGCGGTCGGCGTCATCGGTGCGCGGGCGGGTGGCGCACGGGTCCTCGGGGTGCAGGGTGCGGAAGAGGTGGCAGCTCACGCGGTCCCGGGCGGGCATACGAGACCGCCGTTCCACGAGCCTTTGTAGGTAAGGCGTACCTTACTAAAGATGAATGGCGGGGGAACCGGAGCGTAAGGTACCTAACGCGCTTTCCGAGCGGTATCAAGCCCAGAGGGATCCGCGACACTGCCCAGCACCGCCAGGACCGGAGGAGGAGCCCGTGGAGCAGGCCCGTTCGCGCCGTGCTGAGGGCTCCGCCGAGACGCGGGCCGCGGACGTCCGGCCCCAGGCCGCGCGCGTGCCGCCGGGGCCCGGATCCGGAGACGGAGTCCGCGTGCGCGACGCCGCCGCGGGCGTCGCACGCGGCGAGCACACCCACAGCGAACCGCCCCTCCCGCATCCGCGCTCGCAGGGGCGGTCCCACGGTGACGAAGCGCCCCAGGGCGGCTCCCCGCGCACGGACGGCGGGGGGCGGCCCGGAGCAGCGCAAGAGGGACCGTGCTGCGGGGTGCTGCCGGGGGAGGAGCGCCCTGTCGTACAGCGGGCCTCCGTCCGCCGCCAGATCCTGGACGCCCTGCGCACCGCGCTGGTCGCGGGGGAGTTGACGCCCGGCGAGGTGTACTCGGCACCCGCGCTCGCCGAGCGGTTCGGGGTGTCCGCGACCCCCGTGCGCGAGGCGATGCAGCAGCTCGCGCTGGAGGGCGCCGTCGAGGTCGTCCCCAACCGCGGCTTCCGCGTCGCCGTCCGCGGCGCCCGGGAACTGGCCGAACTCGCCGAGATCCGGGCGCTGATCGAGATCCCCGTGATGCTGCGGCTCGCCCGCACGGTGCCCGCCGAACGCTGGGCGGAACTGCGCCCGCTGGCCGAGCGGACCGTCCGGGCCGCGTCCTCCGGGTGCCGGGCCACCTACGCCGAGTGCGACCGCGCGTTCCACCGTGCGGTGCTCGCCCTGGCGGGCAACGAACAACTGGTGCGTATCGCGGAGGACCTGCACCGCCGCACCCAGTGGCCGATGGTCGGCGACGGCCCGGGCGCACCCGGCTGCGCCGATCTGGTCGCCGACGCGGCCGAGCACACGGCCCTGCTCGACGCGCTGGTCGCCCAGGACCTGGTGATGGTGCAGTCCCTGGTGCGGGAGCACGTCACCGGGGCGGCCTGAGGGGGCGCGGCGCCCCCCGGCCCTCGACGCGAGGCAGGTCGCCCGGGGAGGGAACTGCCCCGGTGGTCCGCCGCGTGCCGCCCGGTGAGGGGCGATGACCGTCCCACGGGGGTGAGTGACGATGATGCCCGACGCGGGGCGGCGGCAGCGCAGGCGACTCGGTGACCGGGGCGCGGGCCGGGAGGGGGCTCGCGGGCGACGGCCGCGGTGGGTGGCCGTCATCGCCGGCCCCGGCGGGCCGCCGGGGTTCGCCGCGCTCGTCGTCGCTGCCGTTCTCCTCGCCCGTGATCCCGAATTCCGCGCCGCCGTATGGACGTTCGTCAGGAATCCGTGAGCGGACGGGCGGTCAGTCGCCGTGGCCGGTGGCGCTCTGGGAGAAGCTGTCGTGCCAGGCGGCCTTCGCACCGGAGTCGCCGATGCGGTACAGGTCGACGACGGCCCCGGCGGCCACGACGACGGACAGCACGGCCACCGCGACCCGTACGAGCGCACCGCCGCGGACCGGGCCCGGGGAGCCGGCCGGCTGCTCGGCCGTCCGGCGGGTGGTCCACCAGACGACCGCCGCGAGGATGACCAGGCCCGCGGCCCACGGCAGCAGCCCGTCCCCGAGCTGGGTGTGCCGGCGCACCAGCGGGTCGCTGCCGACGTGCCGTTCCAGCCACTCGCCGGCCTGCGTGGTCAGGGGCACGGTCACCAGGGTCACGAACGCGAGCACGGGCAGGACCGGCCCCAGCCGCCGTGCCGCCCTCGGCCACACGGCGGCGAGCACCAGAGCCAGCGCGGTCAACGGGACCAGGACGATGACGAAGTGGACGAACAGCACATGCGCGGGCAAGCCGTTGACGAGACTCATCGGTGTTCCTTTGGGAGGTGGCCGAGGGAGCGGCACGGCCCGAGTCCGTGTCCGCCGATCGGCGCGCCAGCCTGGCACAGCAATCTCTCAGCTTCTTCTGAGAAGAAAACCGGATGAACCGGACCGATCCACCGTTGCCGGACCGGTGGGCGAAGAAGCCTGCCCGAGTCCCTCACCTGCGGCTCTTTCCGGATACCACGGCCAGGGTCGCTACGAGGCGGCCGGTCCCGCCGCCGGTGTCACCGGGGCCAACTGCCGTGCCAGCCACGTCGGTACGCCGTCCAGGAGCCGGAACAGCCGGCCCGCCTCGGCCCGCAGCCGGGAGGCGTCCGGCTCGGCCTCCGCGTCCGCGAGCGACGCCAGAGCCGGGGCCGCACCGACGAGGTAGCCCAGTTCCTCACGGATGCGCAGCGATTCCGTGAAGCCGTGCCGCGCCTCCGCCACCTCGCCGTCGCGCAGGGCGAGTCCGGCGATATGCCGCCAGGTGAAGGAGAGCAGCAGCGTGTCGCCGTGCGCCAGCGCGCCCGCGTGGGCACGCCGGTAGGCGGCGCGGGCGGACTGCGGGGAGCGGGCGAGGTTCTCGGCGAGGAGCCCGCGCCGGAAGTCCAGCAGCGCCCGGCCCGGGGCGCCCGGCGGGATCAGCGCCGCGGCCCGGCCGAGGGCGGCCCGCGCCTCGTCCGCCCGGTCCCGTACGCCGTGCAGCGTGGCCGCGTACGCCAGTTGTCCGCGTTCACAGGCGGCGGCGCCGCGCTCCTCGTCGCTGTGGGCCTGGGCCTCGGCCGTACGCAGCGCGTCCTCGGCCTCCTCCCAGCCCTGCTCCGTGTACAGGCACCGCTCGACGAACAGCGAGGCCCGCTGGAGCGATGTTTCGGCCGTCTCCGGTGGCAGAAGGGCCGCCGCGTCGGTCCAGCAGGCGCGTGAGCGCAGCCGCCACACCGCGGCCTGGAAGGGATCGTCGCCTGCGGTCGTTCCGGTACCGGACATGGCGGTATGCGCCACGTTGCCCTCCCCGAGCACGCCATGGAGCTGTTGAGTGGTGGCGGCATTCCAGCACCAATCGCGGTACCGGCCAAGGGGGTGGGTGAAGGATTTCACAAAGTCGTGGGACACCGGGGGCGGTCGGCGCCACCGATGCCACGGTCCCGTGACCTCAGCTCATGCGCAGCGCGAGGAAGAAATCGAGCTTGTCCTCCAGGCGCGAGAGGTCCCGGCTCGTCAACTGCTCGATACGCCCCACCCGGTATCGCAGTGTGTTGACGTGCAGGTGCAGCCGGGTCGCGCAGCGGGTCCAGGAGCCGTCCGACTCCAGGAACGCCTCCAGGGTCGGGATCAGCTCGGCGCGGTGCCGGCGGTCGTAGTCGCGCAGGGGGTCCAGGAGGCGGGCCGTGAAGGCGCGGCGCACGTCGTCCGGGACGAACGGCAGCAGCAGGACGTGCGAGGCCAGTTCGTGGTGGCCGGCCGCGCAGACCCGGCCGGAGCGGGCGGCGGCGACCCGGCGGGCGTGCCGTGCCTCCTCCAGGGCGCCGCGCAGCCCCTCGGCCGAGTGCACCGCGGCGCTGACGCCCAGCGTGAGCCGCCCGTCGCCGTCGAGGCCCGCGGACAGCGGGTCCCGTACGGCCGCCAGCAGGGTGTCGGCGAGGACGCCCGGCTCGGACCCCTCCGGTTCCCCCGAGACCGCGGGAAGCGGGACGAGCGCGATCGCCTCCTCCCCCGTGTGGGCGACCGCGATCCGGTCGGAGTGCTCCGGACCGGTGGACCGGGGATCGACCAGGATCTCCTCCAGCAGCGACTGGGCGACCGGACCGCCCTCGATCTGCCCGCCGTCCCAGTCGACCCGGGCCACCACCACCTGCCACAGCGGGGCCGCGCCCAGTCCGGGCAGCAGCACGGGCGCGGCGACCCGCAGCCGGGCCGCGATCTCGGCGGGCGCGGCCCCCGTCTGCACCAGCTCCAGGACCTCCTGGGCGAGCCGCCGCCGCACGCTGCGGGCAGCGTCCCGCCGGTCCCGCTCCACCGAGATCAGCTGGGTGACACCCTGGAGCAGATCGAGCCGTTCGGCGGGCCAGTCCCCGGCGTCCGCCTCGACGGCGAGCACCCAGTCGGACAGCACCGTCTCCCGTACGTCCCGGGCGGCGCCCCCTGCGCGGCCTCCGCTCGCGTGGACCGGGAACAGCGAGTACGTCGTCGTACCGACCGTCGTCCGGTGCGGTCCCCGGCGGCCGGTGCGCGCCGCCGCGAGGTGCTCGGCGGCCAGTGCCGCGCACACGTCCGTGGTGAGCCCCGCGGCGGGGCCGGCGATCGGCCGGCCGGTGGGGGAGAGCACCCAGGCGCGCAGGTCCAGGTCGGAGCCGAGCAGGTCCAGGACGACGTCCGGGCCGCCGCCCGCCGGACCGGAGGTCATCATCCGCCGGTGCCGGTCCACCACGGCCGCCAGGTCTCCGGCCCGCTCGCCGGAGATCTGGCGCACCACGTGCTCGGTGATCGTGGCGAACGCCACGGACTCGTCCACGGCGAACAGCGGCAGCCGGTGCCGGGCGCAGGCCACCAGCAGATCGTCCGGGATGTCGCCCAGCTCCGCCTCGCCCGCGGCGAGCGCGGCGACGCCCGCGTCCGCGAGAATCCGGACGAAGGACTCGGAATCAGCGATGTCGTGCCGCCACGCCAGTCCCGTGAGGACCAGTTCACCGCCGGACAGATAGCGGCTCGGGTCCTTGAGGTCCGTCGTCATCACACCGCGCACGGTGCGGTCCAGCTCGTCCTCGCCGCCGAGCAGGCGCAGCCCCAGCGCGTCGGTGGTCAGCAGTGCGCGCAGGCGCATGTCTCGTCGCCGCCGTTCCAGTCCAGAGATCCACGTTCGGTCAGGGTGAGGGCCCACCGGGCGGGTCCTCGGGCTCCGCGCGGAGGTTCCCCTGCCGTCCGGAGTGCGTGCCCACGGCGTCCGGAGGAGGGTGTTTCCGGCTTCCGAGGGCGGGTCCAGGGCGTTGCCCTGGGCATTCGGAAGCCGCGCTCGCGTTCTCCCCCGGCGCTCGCCGTGTTTCCGGAGGAAAGCGGAGAGGTTACCGACGACCTCCGTTCATATGAATCTACAAGATGGCTGCCCTGGCCAGCCAACTCCTTCATGGTTTCGGTGACTGACCGTGGCGCCGGACACAGCGGTGTACTGAGCCCACCCCGCGTGAACAGGACATGAACGAGCCGGGCCCGCCGCACCCGATCCGGCTCGATCCCCACGCCCCACGAGACGAAGAAGAGAGCCGTTCATGGACTTCCTTCGCCCCGCAACCTGGGAAGAGGCGCTCGCCGCCAAGGCGGAGCACCCCACCGCCGTGCCGATTGCGGGTGGCACCGATGTGATGGTCGAGATCAACTTCGACCACCGCCGGCCCGCGTATCTGATGGACCTGAACCGCATCGGCGAACTCCACGAGTGGGAGACCGGCGACGACAGCGTGCGGCTCGGCGCGTCGGTCCCGTACACGAGGATCATGGAGCAGCTGCGGACCGAGCTGCCGGGCCTGGCCCTCGCCTCCCACACCGTCGCCTCCCCGCAGATCCGCAACCGCGGCAGCGTCGGCGGCAACCTCGGCACCGCCTCCCCGGCCGGCGACGCCCACCCCGCCCTCCTCGCGGCCGGCGCCGAGGTCGAGGCCGCGTCGGTGCGCGGCTCCCGGATGATCCCGATCGACGACTTCTACACCGGGGTGAAGCGCCACGCGCTCGCCCCGGACGAGCTGATCAGGGCCGTGCATGTCAAGAAGGCCGACGGACCGCAGCAGTACGCGAAGGTCGGCACCCGCAACGCGATGGTGATCGCCGTGTGCGCCTTCGGTCTCGCCCTGCACCCCGAGACCCGCACGGTCCGCACCGGCATCGGCTCGGCCGCACCGACCCCCGTCCGCGCCAGGGCCGCGGAGGAGTTCCTGAACGCCGCACTCGAGGAGGGCGGCCTGTGGGACAGCGGCGCGATCGTCCCCCCGTCGGTCTCCCGGCAGTTCGCGCAGCTGTGCTCGGCCGCCTGCAACCCGATCGACGACGTCCGGGGGACCGCGAACTACCGCCGCCACGCGGTCGGCGTCCTGGCCCGCCGCACCCTGCTCTGGACCTGGCAGTCGTACAGCGGCACCGCCCGCACAACGAAGGGAGCCGCGTGATGCGCGTCCACTTCACGGTCAACGGACGTCCGCAGGAAGCCGACGATGTGTGGGAGGGCGAGAGCCTGCTGTACGTGCTGCGCGAGCGGCTCGGCCTGCCGGGCTCCAAGAACGCCTGCGAGCAGGGCGAATGCGGCTCCTGCACGGTCCGTCTGGACGGCGTGCCGGTGTGTTCCTGCCTGGTGGCGGCGGGACAGGCCGAGGGCCGCGCGGTCGTGACGGTCGAAGGCCTGGCCGAGTACGCCAAGGAGCGCTCCCGCTCCACCGGCGCCCGCGGCACCTCCCTCGACGAGGCCCGGCGCTGGGGGGCCGAGGGCGCCGACTCGGGGACCGGCGAGGGAGCCGAGCTGTCCCCGGTCCAGCAGGCGTTCATCGACGCCGGCGCCGTCCAGTGCGGCTTCTGCACCCCGGGGCTGCTGGTCGCGGCCGACGAGATGCTGGAGCGCACCCCCAACCCCACCGACGCGGACATCCGCGAGGCGCTCTCCGGCAACCTGTGCCGCTGCACCGGCTACGAGAAGATCATGGACGCGGTCCGCCTGGCGGCCGCCCGGCAGTCCGAGGGGGTCTGACGATGCCGAACGGCGCTCCCACCAAGATCACACAGGGCTCGCACACCAAGGGCGGCATCGGCGAGTCCACGCTCCGCCCGGACGGCACCCTCAAGGTCACCGGCGAGTTCGCGTACTCGTCCGACATGTGGCACGAGGACATGCTCTGGGGCCAGATCCTGCGCTCCACCCTCGCGCACGCCGAGATCGTCTCCCTCGACACGAGCGAGGCCCTCGCCATGCCGGGCGTCTACGCCGTGATGACGTACGACGACCTGCCGACCGAGATACGGCACTACGGCCTGGAGATCCAGGACACCCCGGTGCTCGCCCACGGCAGGGTGCGCCACCACGGCGAGCCCGTCGCCCTCGTCGCGGCCGACCACCCGGAGACCGCGCGCCGCGCCGCCGCCAAGATCAAGGTCGAGTACCGCGAGCTGCCCGTCGTCACCGACGAGGCCTCCGCGACCGCCCCCGACGCGATCGTGATCCACGAGAACCGCACCGATCCCCATGCGGTCCACGTCCCGCACCCGAACATCGTCCACCGCCAGCCGATCGTGCGCGGCGATGTGGAGCAGGCGCGCCGGCGGGCCGATGTGATCGTCGAGGGCGAGTACCACTTCGGCATGCAGGACCAGGCGTTCCTCGGCCCCGAGTCCGGTCTCGCCGTGCCCGCGGAGGACGGCGGCGTCGACCTCTACGTCGCCACCCAGTGGCTGCACGCCGACCTCCGCCAGATCGCGCCCGTGCTGGGCCTGCCCGAGGACAAGGTCCGGATGACCCTGGCGGGCGTCGGCGGCGCCTTCGGGGGCCGCGAGGACCTGTCGATGCAGATCCACGCCTGTCTGCTCGCGATGCGCACCGGGAAGCCGGTCAAGATCGTCTACAACCGGTTCGAGTCCTTCTTCGGGCACGTCCACCGTCACCCGGCGAAGCTGACCTACGAGCACGGGGCCACGAAGGACGGCAAGCTGACGCACGTCAGATGCCGGATCGTCCTCGACGGCGGCGCGTACGCCTCCTCCTCCCCGGCCGTCGTCGGCAACGCGTCCTCGCTCGGCGTGGGTCCGTACGTGGTGGACGACGTCGACATCGAGGCCCTCGCCCTCTACACCAACAACCCGCCCTGCGGCGCCATGCGCGGCTTCGGCGCGGTCCAGGCGTGCTTCGCCTACGAGGCCCAGATGGACAAGCTGGCGCGGCGGCTCGGCATGGACCCGGTGGAGTTCCGCCGGCTGAACGCGATGTCCCAGGGCGCGGTCATGCCGACCGGGCAGGTCGTCGACTCCCCGGCGCCGGTCGCCGAGCTGCTGCGCCGCGTCAAGGGGATGCCCATGCCGCCCGAGCGCCAGTGGGAGAGCTCCGAGGGAGCGGACATACGGCAGCTCCCGGGCGGCCTGTCCAACACCACGCACGGCGAGGGGGTCGTCCGCGGCGTCGGCTACGCCGTCGGCGTCAAGAACGTCGGCTTCTCCGAGGGCTTCGACGACCACTCCACCGCCAAGGTCCGTCTGGAGGCCGTCGCGGGCGAGCCCGTCGCCACCGTGCACACGGCGATGGCCGAGGTCGGCCAGGGCGGCGTCACCGTCCACGCGCAGATCGCCCGCACCGAGCTGGGCGTCGGCCGGGTGACGATCCACCCGGCGGACACCCGGGTCGGATCGGCGGGCTCGACCTCCGCCTCCCGCCAGACCTACGTCACCGGCGGCGCCGTACGGCACGCCTGCGAGCTGGTGCGCGAGAGGGTGCTGGAGATCGGGCGCCGCCGGTTCGGCGCGTACCACCCCGCCTGGGCCACCGCCGAGCTGCTGCTGGAGGGCGGCAAGGTCGTCACGGACGGCGGCGAGGTGCTCGCCGACCTGGTGGACGTCCTCGGCGACGAGGCCGTCGAGATCGAACGCGAGTGGCGGCACCGGCCGACCGAGCCCTTCGACCCGCGCACCGGCCAGGGCAACGGGCACGTCCAGTACTCCTTCGCCGCGCACCGCGCCGTGGTGGAGGTGGACACCGAGCTGGGCCTGGTGAAGGTCATCGAACTGGCCTGCGCCCAGGACGTCGGCAAGGCGCTCAACCCGCTGTCCGTCGTCGGCCAGATCCAGGGCGGTACGACCCAGGGCCTGGGCATCGCGGTCATGGAGGAGATCGTCGTCGACCCGAGGACCGCGAAGGTGCGCAACCCCTCCTTCACGGACTATCTGATCCCCACCATCCTCGACACGCCGAGCATCCCCGTCGACGTGCTCGAACTCGCCGACGACCACGCCCCGTACGGGCTGCGCGGCGTCGGCGAGGCCCCCACCCTGTCGTCGACCCCGGCGGTCCTCGCGGCGATCCGCGACGCGACGGGCCTGGAGCTGAACAGGACCCCTGTGCGGCCCGAACACCTCACCGGCACCGCATAGGTCCGCTCGTGCCGCCGCCGGACGGCAGCCGTGCCCGCGGTGACCCCGGCGCCGGCGCCGGCGCACGCGCGGCAGCCGTGCCCGCGGTGACTTCGGCGCCGGCGCACGCGCAGTACCACCCTCCGTCTCGGGCCGTCCCCCGGGTCGTGCACCTTCCCGAATCCCGCGGGCTGCCGCAGGCAGCCCGCGGGTGCCCCTGTGAACCTTGGGAGACGGCACCATGACCCAGCAGTCCCTGGAGCCCAGGACCACCGCCGAGGACGCGGGCGCGGGAACCCGCGTGCCGGCCGGCCGGTCCTGGCTCGACCGGTACTTCCACATATCCCGGCGCGGATCCACCGTCGCGCGCGAGGTGCGCGGCGGCGTCACCACCTTCATGGCGATGGCGTACATCCTGCTGCTCAACCCGCTGATCCTGTCCGGCCGGGACGTGGCGGGCGACACCCTCGGCCGGCAGGCCCTGATCACCGCCACCGCGTTCGCGGCGGCCCTGACCACGCTGCTGATGGGTTTCGTCGGCAAGGTGCCGCTCGCCCTCGCCGCCGGCCTCTCCGTCTCCGGCGTCCTGTCCTCCCAGGTCGCCCCGCAGATGACCTGGCCGCAGGCCATGGGCATGTGCGTGCTGTACGGCGTGGTCATCATGCTGCTGGTCGTCACCGGCCTCCGCGAAATGATCATGAACGCGATCCCGTCGGCACTCAAGCACGGCATCACCATGGGCATCGGACTGTTCATCGCCCTCATCGGCCTCTACAAGTCCGGATTCGTCCACCAGGGCAAGGCCACCCCGCTCAGCCTGGGCCCGGCGGGAGAGCTCACCGGCTGGCCCGTCCTCCTCTTCGCCGGCACCCTGCTGCTGATCTTCATGCTCCAGGCCCGCGACGTCCCCGGCGCCATCCTGATCGGCATCGTCAGCGGCACGGTCGTCGCCGCGATCCTCAACGCCACCGGGGTCATCAAGGCCGGCGCCTGGGCGGGCGGGCCCCCCGAGCTGCACGGCGGCGCGGTCTCGATGCCCGACTTCTCGCTCTTCGGACACGTCGCGTTCGACGGCTGGGACAAGGTCGGCGCGATGACCGTAGGCCTGATCGTCTTCACCCTCGTCCTCGCCGGGTTCTTCGACGCGATGGCCACCATCATCGGCGTGGGCACCGAGGCCGGGCTCGCCGACGACCAGGGCCGGATGCCGGGCCTGTCCAAGGCCCTGCTCATCGACGGCGCGGGCGGCGCGATCGGCGGCGTGGCGGGCGGCTCCGGCCAGACCGTCTTCATCGAGTCCGCCACCGGTGTCGGCGAGGGTGCCCGCACGGGCCTCGCCTCGGTCGTCACGGGGCTGTTCTTCGCGGCCTGCCTGTTCCTCACCCCGCTGACGGCGCTCGTCCCCCAGGAGGTGGCGTCGGCCGCACTCGTCGTCATCGGTGCGATGATGCTGATGAACGCCCGCCATGTGGACTGGAGCGATCGCGCCACCGCGATCCCGGTCTTCCTGACCGTGGTCCTCATGCCGTTCACGTACACCATCACCACCGGCGTCGCCGCGGGTGTCGTCGGATACGTCGCCATCAGGACAGCCCAGGGCAGGGCCCGCGAGATCGGCGCCTTCATGTGGGGCCTGACCGTGGTCTTCCTGGCCTACTTCGCCCTCCATCCGATCGAGAACTGGCTGGGGGTCCGCTAGCGGCCCTGCTCCGTCCTCCCCTCACACCGCCAAGGAGACCGACAGATGCTGGACATCGCCGACGAGCTGCACCGGTGGGCCGTGCAGGGACGCGACTTCGCCGTCGCCACCGTGGTGGCGGTCGGCGGCAGCGCCCCCCGCCAGCCCGGCGCCGCCCTCGCGGTGGACGCCGAGGGCACGGCGATCGGGTCGGTCTCCGGTGGCTGTGTGGAAGGCGCCGTGTACGAGCTGTGCCGGCAGGCACTCCAGGACGGCACGACGGTGACGGAGCGCTTCGGGTACAGCGACGAGGACGCCTTCGCCGTGGGGCTCACCTGCGGCGGCGTCCTCGACGTCCTCGTCACCCCGGTCCGGGCGGCCGACCCCGTCGAAGGGGTGGTGGCGTCCGCACTGGCCGCCGCGGCCTCCGGCTCCGCCGCGGCGCTCGCGCGGATCGTGACGGGTCCGGCGGAGCTGCTGGGCCGGGCACTGCTGGTACGTCCCGACGGCGGGTACGAGGGCGGCTTCGGAGCCCACCCGGAGCTGGACCGGACGGTGGCGGCCGAGGCCGGCGCCTTCCTGGAGGCGGGCCGCACCGGCACCCTGGAGATCGGAGAGCAGGGATCACGCTGCGGAGCACCGCTCACGGTCCTGGTCGAGTCGTCCGTCCCGCCGCCCCGCATGATCGTGTTCGGGGCGATCGACTTCGCCTCCGCGCTGGTCCGCATCGGCAAGTACCTCGGCTACCACGTCACGGTCTGCGACGCGCGCCCGGTCTTCACCACCCGCGCCCGCTTCCCGGAGGCCGACGAGATCGCCGTGGAGTGGCCGCACCAGTACCTGGCGCGCACTCGCGTCGACACGCGCACCGTCCTGTGCGTCCTGACCCACGACGCCAAGTTCGACGTGCCCCTGCTGAAACTGGCACTGCGCCTGCCGGTGGCGTACGTCGGCGCGATGGGCTCCCGCCGCACCCACCTGGACCGCAACGAACGCCTGCGCGCGGTCGGTGTCACCGAGCTGGAACTGGCCCGGCTGAGGTCACCCATAGGCCTCGACCTCGGCGCCCGTACCCCCGAGGAGACGGCCCTGTCCATCGCCTCGGAGATCGTGGCGGCGCGCCGCGGCGGCAGCGGTGTCTCACTCGCCGGCGCCCACACCCCGATCCACCACGACACGGCACGGGCCACGACGCGGCGGATCGGTTCGGTGGCCTGACCCGGACTCAGCCGGGCTTGCGGGCGAGGAGACAGGCCTGCGGGGTCGTCTCGTGCTCTGGAGTCAGGGTGGGCTTGCGTCCGGCTTCCCCATAGAAGGCATGCGGTGACTGTACACGTCGTCTATACATGGCATGCATAGTGGGAAGTGCTGCTCAGGCGTCCGGTACGTCCTGGGGCGAAGCAGGCAGACCCGTCTTCGGTCCTTACGGTCCCGCCACCGTGCGGGACCGGCCCGGCCCGCCGACGTCCCGGGGCGCGCACCGGGTGCGGGAGTGGTGTGCTGGAGGCGTGGCCGGCGGTGCCGGCCGCAGCGTCCCTCTCGTTCTCGTCCCGAAGGGTGCACACCATGACCACGCAGACCTCTGCCAAGCCCTTGTCGGGCCGTGTCGCGGTCGTCACCGGAGCGTCCAGCGGCATCGGCGAGGCCACAGCCGAGCACCTCGCGGCCCTGGGCGCGAAGGTCGTCGTCCTGGCACGGCGTGCCGAGCGGCTGGACGACCTCGTCGGAAGGATCGAGAAGAACGGCGGCAGCGCCCTGGCGATCGCCGCGGACGTGACCGACGCGGCGGCGGTGCGGGGGGCGGCCGACCGGGTGGCGGCGGAACTGGGCGATGCCGACCTGCTGTTCAACAACGCGGGCGTGATGCTGCCGGGTCCGATCGAGGACCTGGCCACCGACGAGTGGCAGCGTCAGATCGACGTGAACATCACCGGCCTGATGCACGTGATCGGCGCGTTCACGCCCCAACTGGTCAAGGCGGCCGGAGAACGCGGTGTCGCGGACCTCGTCAACACCTCGTCCATCGCGGCGCAGAACATCTTCCCCACCTTCGCCGTCTACTCCGCCACCAAGGCCTACGTCACCCATCTGTCCCGGCACCTTCGCGTCGAGCTGGGGCCGAAGAACGTACGGGTGTCGGCGATCGAGCCCGGCATCGTCGGTACGGAACTGCAGGACCATGTGACGGACGCGGGCACGCTGGAATGGCTGGCGGCGTCCAAGGAGGCGATGGAGTGGCTCGAACCCGAGGACATCGCCCGGACCATCGGCTTCCTCGCCACCCTGCCGCCGCGGGCGAACCTCCAGCAGGTCACGATCATGCCCACCGGGGAGCCCAGCTGAACGAGGCGCCCCGCGGCCGCTCTTCCGGCGGCCGGGTCGTGATGGGCATGGCCGGGGAGATCGGCGACCTTGCCTTCGAGCGCGGACTTCGACAGCCGGATGGCGAACTGCTGTTCAGCAGACTCGGCGATGCTGGGACCGGTCACGTGGTCACTGGCCGTCGCTGCACCCTTCATGATCGGGAGGTACGCCGAGCGTCGTGAATGGGGTGGCACCGTTCCCCGGGCGGCGATAACGTGAGCGCGTTCCTTGCCGGGGCTGTTGGCTGTCGCCGGCAGTCGTGTGGAGAACGGGAGGTGTGACCGATGGCTGTCTCTGCGACGGGCGTTGCCCGCAATCAGAAGCTCGTCTTCTCCACCTCCGCGGTGTCCGGCTGACCATTCATTCGTTGCGCGCCTGTGAGCGCGTGGCCGGGACCGCCCTTGTGAAGGGTTTCCCTTGACTCACCTTTCTCTGCTGGCTTCTTCGGCTTTGTCGCGCCCTCTCGCCCCCTACGGCTGGGACGAGGGCTGGGAAGCCGAGTTCGCCTCCTACGCCGAGCAGGGCCTCCTGCCCGGCCGTGTCGTACGTGTCGACCGCGGGCAGTGCGACGTCGTCACACCGATGGGCACGGTGCGTGCCGACACCGAGTTCGTCGCTCCCCAGGATCCGATGAAGGCCGTGTGCACGGGGGACTGGGTCGCGATCGACCCCGGTGACAGCGATCTGCGGTATGTACGAACGCTGCTGCCGCGGCGCACCGCGTTCGTGCGGTCGTCGTCGTCCAAGCACTCCAAGGGCCAGGTGCTGGCCACGAACATCGATCACGTCGTCATCTGTGTGTCGCTCGCGGTCGAACTCGACCTCGCGCGCATCGAGCGGTTCCTGGCACTTGCGCTGTCCTGCTCGAGCGGTGAGGCACTGCTGCACAAGACGGTGGGCTCCTGGAAGTCCGAGGCACAACCCGTCGTCGTGCTGACCAAGGCGGATCTCGTACCGGATGCGGTGACGTTGTCGTATCTCGTGCAGGACGTGGAGACAACGGCGCCCGGGGTGCCGGTGCTGCCGGTCAGCGCGAGGAGCGGGGAGGGGCTCGACGTCCTTGCCACCCTTTGCTCCGGGGGGACGTCGGTGTTGCTCGGGCAGTCCGGGGCGGGCAAGTCGACGCTCGCGAACGCGCTGGTCGGGGAGGACGTCATGGGCGTCCAGGCCATCCGGGACGTGGACGGCAAGGGGCGTCATACGACGACCACGCGCAACCTGCTCGTTCTGCCTGGCGGGGGCGTCCTGATCGATACGCCCGGGATCCGGGGCGTCGGACTCTACGACGCCGAGAGCGGGGTCGGGCAGGTCTTCTCGGAGATCGAGGAGCTGGCCGAGCGCTGCCGTTTCCACGACTGTGCGCACAGCAGTGAGCCGGGGTGTGCGGTGCTCGCCGCGATCGACGCCGGCGGCGCCCTGTACGGTGCCGCCCGGGCGCTTCCTTTCCTCGGTGCGTGTGTCTCCTTCGCGATGTCCGCGGTCCTGACGCTGTTCGTCAGGAGCACCCCACGGACGGCGCCCTCCGCTCCGGGGAAGAAGGAACTGTTCGGAGGGTTTCTGCACATCCTCCGGGACCCTGTGCTGCGCCTCGTGATGATCGCCATGACCCTGTCGAATCTGGCCTTCAACACGACCGGTATCTCGCTGGCGGTCATCGCCACCGGCAAGGCCCGCGGCGCGTCGGACTCGTACGTCGGCCTGACGATGTCGGTGGCCGGCAGCGGGGCACTCGTCGGTGCGTTGCTGGCCGGTACGGTCATCGAGCGTGTGCGTCCGTCGCTGATCTTCATGGCCGGCTACTGGATCGGCCCGGTCGTGGCCGTGCTGCTGACGACGGTCCCCGGAGTCATGCCGCTCGGCCTGCTCATCGCCTGCGTGTACATCCGGGGCCCGCTCATCAACGCGGCGTACCTCACGTACGTCGCCCAACGCGTGCCGGACGAACTCCAGGGCCGGGTCATCGGGGCGATGCTCTTCGTCACCACGATCATCTCGCCGATCGGTGTTCTCGCGATCGGATCGATCTTCGACGCCTGGGGCCCGACCTGGGTGTTCGCCGCCGTCGCCGCGATCGCGACGCTGGGATCGCTGCCGACTCTCCGGCGCGGCATCCGGACGCTGACCTCGCTCGACGCGACACCTCAGCGAACGACAGCGAAGGACATGTAACTCCGGCACGGCGCTGTGGTCGCCGACTCCCTCGGCTACGGCCACGCCACCACGACCCGCCTCGCGTCCGGGGCGGGAGGAACGTGGAGTCCAGCCCCTGGAGACCGCACGCGGTCACCAGGGGCTGGAAAGGCAGGCTCACCAGTGGAGGACCGTGGCCTGTGCCGAGTGTCAGCGGCAGATGTTGCCGTCCGACCAGGTTTTCGTCGTCCCTCCGCCAAGGTCCTGGAAGTGAATCACCGTGCACTGGAAGTTCTGACGGATCTCGTTGCCCACCGTGTACTCGTAGCCAGTGGGGTAGCCCGCCCAGCCGGCCTCGCACCCCTCGTTGCACCAGTACTCGCCGATGGCTCCCCACACCGGCCAGGCGTCACTGCGCGGAGACCAGTAGATCGTGCCGTGATCGAACTGCTGCCGTCGGCCGAACCCGTCAGGGTTGACCAACTCGTCCGTGACCGGGCACCCGAGTGCCCCACCGGAATCACCCATCTTGATGTATCGCTGCTCGATGGCTCCCCCGACCTCGTGTGTCCCGCAGTAGGGGAGGGCCTGTGCGGGCGTCGCGGCCGACACGATGAGCACGCTCGCCAACAGGCCCATCAGTCCGAATACTGCGGCGATCCTGCCTTGAACCACTGGCCTGACAATGGCACCGGGATGCATCACACGCCCACCTTCCTTACCTCTCAGGGCTGAAGAGCAGCAGGCACTGAACTCCTGCTCAGGAGTAACGACGTACCGGCGGGCTGGAAACCATGTGGTCCGGTCCTCAAGTCCTTCGGGGGCCGATCGTGTTGCCAGTGCGACGGAGGACTCTTCCTGGTGACGAACGGCAGCGCGAATGGTTCATCACCCTCGTACCGGAAGGAGCGCAAGCCCTCGATCACAGGTCACCTGATCACAGACTCGTACCCCTATGACCCCCACCCGGTTCACCGACTGGCCCGATGTGGTCACGCTTGTCGGGGTCGGGTTGGAGGGATTGTTCGGTCCAGACGACCTTGCCGCAGGCGCCGTACCGGGTGCCCCAGCGCTGGGCGAACTGAGCGACGAGGAACAGCCCGCGGCCGTTCTCGTCCGTGGTGGCCGCGCGCCGCAGGTGGGGGGAGGTGCTGGAGCCGTCGGCGACCTCGCAGATCAGGCGGTCGCGGTCGTAGAGCAGGCGCAGCCGGATGGGCTGGGTGCCGTATCGGATGGCGTTGGTGACCAGTTCGCTGACGATCAGCTCGGTGGTGAAGGCGAGCTGGTCCAGGCCCCAGGTCTCCAGCCGACGGGTGACGTCGAGACGGGCTCGGGAGACGGCCGCCGGGTCGGAGGGCACCTCCCAGTCCGCGACCCGGGCCGGGTCCAGCAGGTGGGTCCGGGCCACCAGCAGGGCGATGTCGTCGCGGGGGCGCTCGGGGAGCATGGTGGCGAAGACGGTCTGGCAGGTGGCCTCCGGGGTGCGGTCCACAGCACCGGCCAGGGCCGCGCGCAGCTGCTCGATTCCGGTGTCGAGGTCGCGGTCCCGGTCCTCGATCAGTCCGTCGGTGTAGAGGACCAGCTGACTGCCCTCGGGCACAGTGAGTTCGGCTGTCTCGAAGGGCAGGCTGCCGCCCAGGCCCAGCGGGGGACTGACGGGTACGTCCGGGAAGGTGACGGTGCCGTCGGGGTCGACCAGGGCGGGGCCGGGGTGGCCGGACCGGGCCACCGTGCATCGGCCGGAGACGGGGTCGTAGATGGCGTACAGGCAGGTGGCCCCCGTGACCCCCTGGCCATCGACCTCGTCGTCGTCGATGTGGGCGACCAGCTCGTCCAGGTGGCTCAGGAGTTCGTCCGGGGCCAGGTCCAGGGCGGAGAAGTTGTGCACGGAGGTGCGCAGCCGACCCATGGTGGCGGCAGCGTGCAGGCCGTGGCCGACGACATCGCCGACCACCAGGGCTACCCGGGTGCCGGGCAGGGGGATGACGTCGAACCAGTCGCCGCCCGCCCCGGCCTGGGCGGGCAGGTAGCGGTGGGCGGTCTCGACGGCGGTCTGCTCGGGCAGGGTGCGGGGCAGCAGGCTGCGCTGCAGAGTGGCCGCCAGGGTGTGCTCGCGGGTGTAGCGGCGGGCGTTGTCGATGCACAACGCAGCACGTCTGGCCAGCTCCTCGGAGAGGGAAAGGTCCTCCTCCCCGAAGGGAGGGGAGGCGTCCGCCCGCCAGAAGTCGGCCCTCCCCAGCACCACCCCGCGGGCCTGCAGCGGCGCCGAGATCAGGGAATGGATTCCGTACTCCAGGACCCGACGCGCCCGCTCGGGGTCCTGGGCCTGCCAGCCGTCGGAGGCGGCGAGGTCCGACTCCAGCACAGCGTGGCCGCCGGCCGCCTCGGCGGCGATGGGGTTGGTGGAGGCGAAGCGGATCAGCTCCCCCACGGGGTAGAGAGGCGGGTCGCCACGGACGCCGTTGACGGCGGTGCGGCGCATTTCGGTGCTTGCCTCGGCCGGCTCCTCGCCACGAAGCACCGGATCCAGCAGCTCCACAGTGACGAAATCGCTGAACCGCGGGACGACCATCTCCGCCAACTCCTCGGCGGTGCGCACCACATCCAGCGTGGTGCCGATCCGCACGCCCGCGTCGTAGAGCAACTGCAGGCGCTCGCGGGCCACCTCGGCCCGGCCGGCGAGTGCGCGCAGTTCGGTGGTGTCACGCAGCGTGGCCACGCTGCCCGCCGGGCCGCCGTAGCGCTCGACGGGCCGGACGTTGACGGCCAGCAGCCGGTCGCCGGCCAGATGGACCTCGTCGGTGGCCGTCCGCCCTGAGGAAAGCAGCTCAGCGGCGCCCGGGGCCAGGCCTAGGTCGGTGATCCGGCGCTGTTCCGCGTCCGCCGGCAGCTCCAGCAGCCGCCGCGCCTCGTCGTTGGCCAGCAGCAGCCGCCCGTCACCGCCGACGATGAGCACGCCCTCACGCACCGCGTGCAGCACCGCGTCATGATGCTCGTACATGCGAGTCATCTCGGCGGGGCCCAGTCCGCGGGTCTGGTGCAGCAGCCGCCGGCCGATCAGCGCCGACCCGCCCGCGACCAGGGCGAGCGCACCGCCCGCGGCGCCGAAGAGCACCGGAAGCTGCCCGGCCACCGCTTCGTTCACCTTCTTGACCTTGATCTCGGGGGACACGACGCCGGCGACCGAGCCGTCAGGCCGGAAGACGGGGACCTCCGCGAAGACCGAGACGCCCAGCGGAGTCACCTCGGAGTCCGTGAGGGTCGTGCCCCTCACCGCCTTCTGGTAGGGGTCGCCCTTGACCACGTGTTTCCCGATTTGATGCGGGTCGGGGTGGGTGTACCGGATCCCGTCCGTGCTGATGACCACGATGCCGTCGACGCCGGACCCTTTCCGGACCCTCTCGGTGAGCGGTTGCAGCACCGCGCTCGGATCGCGGCTGTCCAGCGCCTGCACGATCCCCGGGGAGTTCGCGAACGCCACGGCGACGGCGAGCACCTTGTCGCGGGCTTTCTCCGTCCCTTGGTGCCGGGCCTGGATCGCCAGCGTCACCACCATCGCGGCCATAAGCAGTACCACGACCGCCAGCTGCAGGAGGAACACCTGACCGGCGACGCTCCGCGCGCTCACCAGGGAGCGCAGGCGCCGCCCGGGCGACCGGTGCCGGATCTTCCGTTCGTCCGCGGGACGAGTCGGCTGCTCCGTTCCCGGACGTGGAACCTCACGCCGCCTCCGCGCACGCCAACCAGTGAACCGGCGGGAATGCGGTATCGAGGATCGGCGGATACCTCTGAGCGCACCCATAGGTCCAGTGTTGCCGACCACAGGGAGGCGACCGATACGCCGATCAAAGGGGAGTACGGGTGAAGTCCTTGATCCAGATCATCGAGGCGCGCAGGTGGAGGCCGGCGAGGTAGCTTTCCGGGGTCTTGTCGTACCGACGGACACTCTTTCAGCGTCTCGGAAACCCCGGGCGGCCGGGTGGGGAGGGTGGCCGCGCGGCGGGCGCGGCGCGGGCGGCGGGTGGTCTTCTTCGGGCGGCGTACCACGGCGACGGGGCCGT
>NZ_JBSFXK010000091.1:0-20637 GCF_053595355.1 Streptomyces sp. NPDC002513
TTCTCGTCGTTCGCGGGGGTCGTCGGCAATGCCGGCCAGGCGGCTTATGCCGCCGCGAACAGTGTCCTGGACGCCCTGGCACTGTTGCGCCGGTCTCAGGGTCTGCCCGCGGTGTCTTTGGCGTGGGGGATGTGGGAGACGGCGGAGGGGATGGGTGGGACTCTGTCGCGGGCGGAGTTGGAGCGGATGGCCCGTCAGGGTTTCCCTGCTCTGTCCACCGACCGGGGTCTGGCTCTCCTGGACGCGGCTTTGCTGATCGACGAGCCGACCGCCGTCCCGGTCGCCCTGCACCTGCCCGCTCTTGTCCAGGCGGGTCGTGATGCGTTGCCTGCCGTGCTGCACCATCTGGTTCCTGTGGGCCGGCGTCGTGCCGCGGGTGCCGCTGCTGCTGGGGGAGATGAGCTGGCGCGGCGGTTGCAGGGTCTGGCGCCTGCCGAGCGGCAGCGGGCGTTGCTGGAGTTGGTCCGGCAGCAGGTTGCCGGAGTGCTGGGGCACGCTTCGGCCGGTGCGTTCGATGGAACCCGGAGTTTCAAGGACTTGGGCTTCGACTCGCTCACCGCGGTCGACCTGCGCAACCGCCTCCGCGCGGCCACCGGTATCGCGCTCCCGGCCACCCTCGTCTTCGACCACCCCAACCCGAACTCACTCGCCGAGCACCTTGCGGAATGCGCCCTCGGAGAAGTCGCCTCGCAGGCTCCCACCGCACCGAAGGCCGCCTCCGACAGCGACCCGGTGGTCGTCGTCGGGATGGGATGCCGTTTCCCGGGCGGGGCCGTTTCGCCGGATGCGTTGTGGGATCTGGTCGCTCAGGGGCGCGACGCCCTCGTACCCCTGCCGGTCGACCGTGGGTGGGACTCGAACGCGCTGGTGGATACCACGGGCGCCACCGTCGGTGGCTTCATCGAAGACGCGGCACTGTTCGACTCGGAGCTGTTCGGGATCTCGCCGCGTGAGGCCCTGGCGATGGACCCCCAGCAACGCCTCCTTCTGGAGACAGCGTGGGAGGCGCTGGAGGACGCGGGTATCGACCCGACCTCCCTGCGCGGCACCACCACCGGCGTCTACGCCGGAGTCTCCGCCAACGGCTACGGAAGCGGCACAGCCGACGATCCGCAGGGCGAGACCGAGGGCTACCTGCTGACGGGTAGTACGCCGAGTGTGGCGTCCGGTCGTCTGTCGTACGTCTTCGGTTTCGAGGGTCCCGCTGTCTCCGTCGACACTGCTTGCTCCTCCGCCCTCGTGGCCCTTCACCTTGCTGCTCAGGCGTTGCGTTCCGGTGAGTGCGACATGGCTCTGGCCGGTGGTGCCACCGTCATGGCCACTCCGACGGTGTTCCAGGAGTTCGCGGTGCAGGGCGGGCTGGCCGGGGACGGCCGCTGCAAATCCTTCGCCGACAGCGCGGACGGCACGGGGTGGGCCGAGGGCGGCGGCATGCTGGTCCTGGAGCGTCTTTCCGATGCGCGTCGCAACGGGCACCCGGTGCTTGCCGTGGTCCAGGGCTCCGCCGTCAACCAGGACGGCGCTTCCAACGGGCTGACCGCTCCGAACGGGCCCTCCCAGCAGCGTGTGATCCGTCAGGCGTTGAAGGCCGCCGGGGTCTTGGCCGCCGAAGTGGACGCCGTGGAAGCTCATGGCACCGGTACCCGTCTCGGCGATCCGATCGAAGCGCAAGCTCTTCTGGCGACCTACGGTCAGGCACACACCGATGACACACCCCTCTGGCTCGGTTCGATCAAGTCCAACATCGGGCACGCGCAGGCGGCGGCCGGTGTCGCCAGTGTCATCAAAATGGTCATGGCGCTGCGTCACCGGCACCTGCCCAGGACGCTGCATGTGGACGAGCCGTCCTCGCACGTGGACTGGGAGGCGGGAGCCGTCCGGCTGCTGACCGAAGAACGGGACTGGGAATCCAACGGCCACCCGCGCCGCGCCGGCGTCTCCTCCTTCGGTATCAGCGGCACCAACGCCCACCTCATCCTGGAAGAAGCCCCCACCGCCGACCACGGCCGGTCCACGACCACCCCTTCGGCCATGCCCCTGGTCCCCTGGGTCCTGTCCGCCCACACCCCCACCGCCCTCCGGGCCTACGCCGGCCAACTGGCCCATCACACACCAGACGTGGAACCGCTCGACGCCGGCCTGTCACTCGCCTCGTCCCGGGCCGCGCTGGAGCACCGGGCCGTCGTCCTGGGCCGCGACCTTGACGACCTGCGCACCGGACTCGCCGAGCCGACTGTCATCGGACAGGTGCGGGACGGCCGTACGGCGTGGATGTTCACCGGCCAGGGCAGCCAACGACACGGCATGGGACGGGAGTTGTACGACTCCTTCCCCGTGTTCGCCGACGCCCTGGACGAGGTGTGCGCGCTGTTCGACGCCGAACTGGCAGCGGACCCCGGCTTCAGCACCGCCATGCGCGAGGCGCTGTTCGCACCCGAGGACAGTCAAGGGGCCGACCTGCTGATCGGCACGGGATACGCCCAGGCGGCACTGTTCGCGCTGCAGACCTCCGTAGTCAGGCTGCTGCGTTCGTGGGGTGCGGAGCCGGAGGTGGTGCTCGGTCATTCCATCGGCGAGTACGCCGCCGCCTACGCGGCAGGTGTCTTCGAACTGCCGGACGCCGTACGGCTGGTGGCGGCCCGCGCCCGGTTGATGCAGGCGCTCCCCGAGGGCGGGGCGATGGCCGCCCTCGAATGCACCGAGACCGAGGTCGTGGAGCTGCTGGCAGACGAGCACGTTGATGACGTAGTGGTCGCGGCCGTCAACGGTCCGCGGGCCGTGGTCGTGTCAGGGAACGCGGAGGGTGTTGAGCGGCTCGTCGCGGTGACACACGCGCTGGGGCGGCGGGCCACCCGGTTGCGGGTCTCGCACGCCTTCCACTCCCCGCTGATGGAACCGATGCTGGAGGAGTTCGCAGGGATCGCCGCCCGCATCGATTACCGCAGGCCGACGATCGCCGCGGCCTCGTCGCTCACCGGCGAGCCCCTGGGGGACAGCGACTGGACAACCCCCGACTACTGGGTACGGCAAGTGCGCCGCCCCGTCCGCTTCCATGACGCCCTGCGCGCCGCCACCGGCCCGCTCGGCGCCGCCCGTCTGCTGGAGATCGGCCCCGACCCGATACTGACCGCCCTCGTCGACCAGAGCAACGCCCCGGCCGGCGACCAGGCCACCCCCTTCTCCCAGGCCGTCCTCCGCACGGGCCGTCCCGAGCCCGAGACCCTGCTGACCGCCGTCGCCGCCATGTACGTACGAGGTGCCCGCACCGATTGGTCGGCGCTGTTCACCGGCACTGGTGCGCGGCGCGTCAAGCTTCCCACGTACGCCTTCCAGCGGCGCCGCTACTGGCTGGACCCGGTGCGCCCGGCCGCCGACGCCCGTGGCCTCGGCCTCGCCGCCGCCGGGCACCCGCTGCTCGGCGCCGCCGTGCCCGTCGCCGGGACGGACACGCTGCTGCTGACCTCGCACCTGTCGGTGCGTACCCACCCCTGGCTGGCCGATCATGTCGTGGCGGGCAGCGTTGTCGTGCCCGGCGCCGTGTTCGTCGAGATGGCGCTCCAGGCCGCGGACCGCGCCGACCGGGCGCCGCTGGCCGACCTCACCCTCCAGGCCCCGCTCGTCCTGCCCCGTGACGGCGGAGTCAGCGTCCAGCTCACCGTCGAGACGGCCGAGGACGGCGACAGCCGCGTCCTCCAGGTACACGCGCGCCCCGACGACGCCGCTGCCGACCAACCCTGGACCCTGCACGCCACCGGCCTGCTGGAATCCGGCACCGACGACCCGGACGACGACGAGACCGCCCTGCGCACCTGGCCCCCCACCGGCGCCCACGAAGTACCCGCCGATGACCTGGACGCTCTCTACGATCGCCTCGACCGCGGCGGCCTCTCCTACGGCCCCGCCTTCCGCGGCCTCGACCGCGTCTGGATCCGCGGCGACGACGTCTTCGCCGAGGCCACCCTCCCCGAGCCGATCGCCGGCCAGGCCACGGATTACGGCCTGCACCCCGCGCTCCTCGACACCGCCCTGCACGCCCTCGCCCTACGCCCGGACGCGGGCCAGGAGGCGCTCCTGCCGTTCCTGTGGTCCCAGATCAGCCTCCGGGCCGTCGGAGCCGACCGGATACGCGTGCGGCTCACGTCCCGTGGCTCCGGATCGGATACGTACGCCCTGCGCGTCGCCGACGCGACCGGCGGGACCGTCGCCTCGATCGGCTCGCTGCTGCTGCGCCCGGTCTCCGCGGCGGATCTGACCCCGGCCACCGGCCACGACAACCTGTTCCGGCTCGACTGGGTGCCCGCCCCTGGCGCGGCGACACCGCTGGAGAACAGCGACACCGGTCACTGGGCCGTCGTCGGCGACAAGGACACCGCCCCGTGGATCGAGGCCGGAGTGACCTTCACACCCTACCGTGACCTGGCCGCCCTCACCGCCGCGGCCGAGGCGGGCGAACCCGCACCCACGGCCGTCGCCTTCACCGTCCCCACCGTCCGTGGGAACTCTGGTGAAGTCCTCAGCCGGGTTACTGGTGTCCTGGATGCCATGCGGACCTGGCTCGCGCTGAAACAGTGGACGGACACGCCCCTGGTGGTACTGACCACCGGGGCCGTGGCCCCGCACGTCACCGACCGCACCCGGACCCCCGACCCGGCGGGCGCCGGCGTCTGGGGCCTCGTTCGGGCGGCGATGAACGAGCACCCCGGCCGCTTCGCCCTCGCCGACACCGACCGCACCGCCGCCTCCTGTCGCACTCTCGCCGCCCGGCCCATCCCGTTCGACGAGCCGCAACTTGCCCTCCGCGAAGGCGAGGCATGGGTTCCGCGCGTCGTACGAATGAACGCCGACGGCGTCCTCGTACCGCCGCCCCCTGCTCCCGGCCGCTCCTGGAGGGTGGACGTGGGGCGCTCGGGGCGCCTGGACGGCATGGCGATCCTCACCGAGGAGCCGGGCGCGCTGGCGCCGGGGCAGGTCCGGGTTGCCGTGCGTGCCGCCGGGGTGAACTTCCGTGACGTGCTGAACGTTCTTGGTACGTATCCCGGCGACGCGGGCCGAATGGGGCTCGAAGGTGCGGGTGTGGTGACCGAGGTCGCGCCGGACGTGACCGCCTTCACGGTCGGTGACCGGGTGATGGGTTTGCTGGACGGAGCCTTCGGACCGAGCACGGTCGCCGACGCCCGTCTGCTGGCCCGGGTGCCGGGCGGCTGGACCTTCGAGGAGGCTGCGGGTGTCCCGGTGGTGTTCCTGACCGCGTATTACGCGCTGCAGGACCTGGCGGGTCTGCGGTCGGGTGAGTCGGTGCTGATTCATTCGGCGGCGGGTGGCGTCGGGATGGCGGCGGTGCAGTTGGCCCGTCATCTGGGTGCTGAGGTGTTCGCGACGGCGAGTGAGCCGAAGTGGCCGGTGGTCCGTGATCTCGGTGTCCCCGAGGAGCGGATTGCTTCGTCGCGGACGACGGAGTTCGAGGAGCGTTTCCAGCCGGGTGTGGATGTGGTGCTGGATTCGCTGGCGGGTGAGTTCGTGGATGCGTCGCTGCGGCTGGTGCGGCCGGGTGGCCGGTTTGTGGAGATGGGCAAGACCGATGTCCGTGATGCCGGGCGGGTGGAGGCCGAGTACGGGGTTTCGTATGCCGCGTTCGATCTGATGGATGCGGGGCCGGAGCGTATCGGTGAGATGTGGGCGGTGTTGCTGGGGCTGTTCGAGCGGGGTGTGTTGTGTCCGGTGAGGGTGACCGGGTTCGGTGTGGCGCGGGCGGTGGATGCGTTCCGGTTGCTGGGGCAGGCCCGGCATGTGGGCAAGGTGGTGCTGTCGGTGGCGGCGCCGTGGCAGGCGTCGGGGACGGTGCTGGTCACGGGGGGTACGGGTGGTCTGGGTGCGGAGGTGGCCCGGCACCTTGTGGCGCGTCATGGTGTGGGGGATCTGCTGCTGGTGTCGCGGCGTGGGCTTCAGGCTCCTGGTGCGGCTGATCTGGCGCTCGCTCTCACGGAGGCGGGTGCGCGGGTTCGTATCGAGGCGTGTGATGTGTCGGACCGGGATGCGCTGGCTGCCGTGCTGGATGGTGTGCGGCTGGGCGCGGTGGTGCATGCGGCGGGTGTGCTGGATGACGGGCTGGTGGCGGATCTGGCTCCTGAGCGGCTGGCGCGGGTGCTGGCGGCGAAGGCGGAGTCGGCCCTGCACCTGCATGAACTGACCGCCGGCCAGGACCTCGGTGCGTTTGTGTTGTTCTCGTCGTTCGCGGGAATCGTCGGCAACGCCGGCCAGGCCGCCTATGCCGCCGCGAACAACGTCCTGGACGCCCTGGCACAGTTGCGCCGGTCTCAGGGTCTGCCTGCGGTGTCCCTCGCGTGGGGGATGTGGGAGACGGGGATGGGCGGCCGGATGTCCGACAAGGACGTGGCCCGGCTGCGCCGGGAAGGGTTCCCGCCGCTTGGTGTGGGTGAGGCGCTGGCGTTGATGGACGCGGCGCTGCTGGTGAACGAGCCGGTCGCGGTACCCGTGGCGCTGCGTACCGCCGGTTGGGCGGGGCGCCGGGGTCGGCTGCCGTCGATGCTGCGAGATCTGGCGCCGGCCGACGAGCGGCGCCGGGTCGCCGGTGGTGTGGTGGCCGACGGCGGTGACGGTCTGGCCAAGCGGCTCCGTGGCCTGGGGGCGGCGGAGCGGGACCGAGCGGTGCTGGAGGTGGTCCAGTCGCAGGTGGCTGGGGTGCTGGGGCGTGGTGCGGCGGGGTCGGTGGATCCGGCGAAGGCGTTCAAGGAACTCGGCTTCGACTCACTGACCGCCGTGGATCTGCGGAACCGGCTCAACTCCGTGACCGGCCTCAACCTGCCCGCCACCCTCATCTTCGACCACCCCACGGTCCTGGCCCTGCGCGATCACCTCAGCGCCGCACTGGCTCCCGACGCAGACGACAACGCCGACCATCTCCTCGGCGAGCTGGACAAGCTCCGGACGGTCCTCGCCGGCACCGCGCCCGCAGCCGACGAGACCACCCGGACGGAGATCGCCCACCGGCTCCAGCAACTGGTCACCACGTGGTCCGCCGGTGCCGCCGACGACACCCGGACACCGGACCGGGACGACCGCGCGGAGATCGACAACGCCTCGGACGACGAACTGTTCGCCCTCCTCGACGACAAACCCTGGGCAGCCAACTGACCGACGCGGAGCCAGTCCATATCCGTGTCGAGCCCGTATCGACGGCTCACCTCTGATCAAACGGCTCACCCCAGCAGCTTCAGTGCACCACGCCACCGCGGCTCCCTGCGCACTTTCGAAGGACGAAGAGATGGCGAACGAAGAAAAGCTCCGCGAATACCTCAAGCGTGCGATCGCCGACGCCCAGGACGCCCACCTTCGTCTGCGCGAGGCTGAGGCCAAGGACCATGAGCCGATCGCAATCGTCGGCATGGGCTGCCGCTTCCCCGGCGGGGTCGCCTCGCCCGCGGACCTGTGGCGACTGGTCAGCGGCGGCGGAGACGGCATCACCCCGTTCCCGACCGACCGTGGCTGGGACCTCGACGCGCTGTTCGCAACCGACCCCGACCGCCAGGCCGGAACCTCGGCCACGCGCGAGGGCGGTTTCCTGCACGATGCCGCGGAGTTCGACGCGGAGGCGTTCGGCATCAGCCCCCGCGAGGCGCTCGCGATGGACCCGCAGCAGCGGCTGCTTCTGGAAACGTCATGGGAGGCCCTGGAACGCGCGGGCATCGATCCGCACTCACTGCGCGGCTCCGCCACCGGCGTCTTCGCCGGACTCATGTACCACGACTACGCCGCACGTCTCCAGGAGGTGCCCAAGGACGTTGCCGGTTTCCTCGCCAACGGCAACGCGGGCAGCGTCTTCTCCGGTCGTATCGCCTACGTCTTCGGCTTCGAAGGCCCGGCCGTCACCATCGACACCGCCTGCTCCTCGTCCCTGGTCTCTCTCCACCTCGCCTGCCAATCGCTGCGTGCCCGCGAATGCGTTACGGCACTGGCGGGCGGGGTGACCGTGATGGCGGCGCCCACCACCTTCGTGGAGTTCTCCCGTCAGGGCGGACTCGCGGGGGACGGGCGCTGCAAGGCATTCGCCGACGGCGCCGACGGCACGGGCTGGGCGGAGGGCGCCGGCGTCCTCGTCCTCGAACGGCTCTCCGACGCCCAACGGCTCGGCCACCCCGTACTGGCCGTCATCCGCGGCTCCGCCGTCAACCAGGACGGTGCCTCCAACGGCCTCAGCGCGCCCAACGGGCCCTCCCAGCAGCGAGTCATCCGGCGCGCCCTGGAGGCCGCCCAGCTCACCACGGCCGACATCGACGCCGTCGAGGCGCACGGCACCGGCACCCGCCTCGGCGACCCCATCGAGGCCCAGGCCCTGCTGGCTACCTACGGCAAGGGCCGCGACGAGGGCAACCCCGTCTGGCTGGGGTCGGTGAAGTCGAACATCGGTCATACGCAGGCGGCGGCCGGTGTCGCGGGCGTCATCAAGATGGTGATGGCCCTACGCGCCGCCCGGTTGCCCGCAACCCTCCACGTGGACCGGCCCACGTCGCACGTCGACTGGTCGGCTGGGGCGGTCCGCCTCGTCACGGAGGCCCGTCCATGGCCGGAGACGGGCCGTCCGCGCCGGGCTGGTGTGTCCTCCTTCGGGATCAGCGGTACCAACGCCCACCTTGTCCTCGAAGAGGCGCCCACCTCGCCCACCTTGTCGACTGCCCCGGGCTCCGAGGCCGGTCAAGTCGGGGAACGTGTACGGCTGCCGTATGTCCCGTGGGTGCTCAGTGCCCGGTCCGTCAGCGCTCTGCAGGCTCAGGCGGAACGCCTGGCCACCCACCTCGCCGACTCGGCGTCCGCCTCCGAACCCGATGCCTCCGTGTTCGACATAGGCCACACCCTTGCCACCGCCCGTGCGGTCCTCGAACACCGTGCCGTGGTCCTCGGCTCCGACCGTGACATGCTGCGCACCGCACTCGACGGTCTCACGGGCATGTCCGCCACGAGCACGCCTGCCGTCGGTGCATCCGGCGCGGGAACCACCGTCACAGGCGTGGTCACCGAGGGGCGTACGGGGTGGATGTTCACGGGGCAGGGGAGTCAGTGGGCGGGGATGGGGCGGGAGTTGTATGCCGTTTTCCCGGTGTTCGCGGCGGCGTTGGATGAGGTGTGTGGGCTGCTGGATGCCGAGCTGGGTTTCGCGCGTTCTCTCAGAGAGGTCATGCACGGCCTGGACCCGCAGGCCCTGGACGACACCGGTTATGCGCAGTGCGCCCTCTTCGCCTTGCAGATCGCCGTGGTCCGCCTGTTGCGGTCGTGGGGCATGGAGCCGGGGGTGGTGTTGGGGCATTCGGTGGGTGAGTTCGCGGCGGCGTATGCGGCTGGGGTGTTCGAACTTCCTGATGTGGTGCGGTTGGTGGCGGCTCGGGCGCGGTTGATGCGGGTGTTGCCGGTGGGTGGGGCGATGGCCGCGGTGGAGGCCGGTGAGGCGGAGGTGGCCGGCTGGCTGGTCGACGGGGTGGTGGTCGCGGCGGTGAACGGGCCGGCGGCTGTGGTCGTGTCCGGGCAGGAGGCGGCTGTGGAGCGGGTGCTCGCGGTGGCCCGTGAGCAGGGCCGGCGGGTCACCCGGTTGCGGGTGTCGCATGCTTTCCACTCGTCGTTGATGGAGCCGATGCTGGAGGAGTTCGGGGAGGTCGCCGCGCAGGTGGTTTATCACCGTGCCGTGCTGCCCGCTGTCAGTACGCTGACGGGTGCGCCGCTCGTGGATGGTGACTGGTCGTCTCCCGGGTATTGGGTGCGGCAGGTTCGGCAGGCCGTGCGTTTCCAGGATGCCGTTCACGCTGCGACGACCGTGCTCGGTGTGACGCGGTTCCTGGAGGTTGGTCCTGAGGCTGTTCTGTCGGGGCTTGTTGGTCCGGCTTCGGCGGCGTGTGTGTTGCGTCGTGGTCGTGATGAGGCGGGGACGGTTTTGGCGGCGGTGGCCGAGATGTTCGTGCGGGGCGCCACCGTCGACTGGGTGGCTGTGTTCGAGGGTACGGGTGCGCGCGAGGTGCCGTTGCCGACGTATGCCTTCCAGCGGCAGCGGTATTGGCTGGAGGCGCCGCGGAGGGTTGTGGATGCTGCCGGGCTGGGTCTGCGCTCGGGGCGTCATCCGTTGCTGGGTGCTGCTGTGTCTGTGGCTGATTCCGGCATGTTGTTGTTGACCTCTCGTTTGTCGCTCGTGGATCAGCCGTGGCTGGCGGATCATGTGGTGGCGGGTTCGGTGGTCGTGCCGGGTACGGGGCTGCTGGAGCTGGTGCTTGCGGCGGGTGAGCGGGTGGGGTGTGACCGGGTGGAGGAACTCACGCTTCGGGCGCCTCTTGTTGTGCCTGACGGGGGTGGTGTCGATGTTCAGGTTGTGGTTGAGGCGCCGGATGTTTCGGGGCAGGGGCGGGCTGTGCGTGTTCATGCCCGGCCGCATGATGTGGCGCTGGAGCGGGAGTGGGTGCTGCATGCGACGGGTGTGCTGTCGTCGGCTTTGGTGGCTGGGTTGGGCTGGGATTTGCGGGTGTGGCCGCCGGCGGGTGCGGAGCGGGTGGTTGTCGAGCTGGATGGTTTGTATGAGCGGTTGGGTGGTGCGGGGCTGTCGTATGGTCCTGCGTTTCGTGGGCTGGGTGGGGTGTGGCGGTGTGGGGAGGAGTGGTTTGTTGAGGCTGTGCTGCCGGATGGGGTGAGTGGTGGCGCTGAGGGGTTTGGTCTGCATCCGGCGTTGCTGGATTCGGTGTTGCATGTGCTGGGGCTTTGGGAGTGGGGGGATGCTTCGGCTGTTGGTGCTGTGGTGCCGTTTGTGTGGTCGGGTGTGGGGTTGTCGGCTGTGGGTGCGTCGGCGGTGCGGGTGCGGGTGACGCGGGAGGGTGTGGATTCGGTCGCTCTGCGGATCGCGGATGCGGGTGGGGAGCCTTTGGCGACGGTTGACGGGCTGGTGCTGCGGCCCATTGCCGCGGGCGATGCTCGGACCGTGGACGGGTCGTTGACAGACTCGCTGTTCCGGGTGGATTGGGAGCCCTTGACCGAGGCGACGCGGGGTGTGGCCGCCGACTGGGCTGTACTTGGCCCGATTCCTGAGGGCCTGGCCGGTGACCGGGTTGCCGGCTACGCGGGCCTGGACGCTTTGCGCGCGGCGGCCGGGAGTCCGAGTGTTGTGCTGTTGCCGGTGACAGTCGGTGACCGTCAGATATATGAGTCCGCGAGTGAAGTCCTTGAGATCTTCGGGGAGTTCGTGCAGAGCCCGAACCTGAGTGACTCCTGTCTGGTGGTCGCGCTGGCTGGCGCGATCGACGCTGAGGGGCCCTCCACCGATCCCTCTCATGCCGCCATACGGGGCCTGGTGCGCTCGGCCGCCAACGAGCACCCGGGCCGCTTCGCCCTCGCGGACACCGACGGTTCTTGGGCCTCCTGGGAGGCACTGAAGGGTGTGTTTCCCGGCACGGTCGAGGTGCTGATCCGCGAGGGGCATGTCCGTATACCGCGTCTGGTGCGGGTGGTTGGTGAGGGGGTGTTGGTGCCGCCGGCTGGTGTGGGTGATGGCTGGCGGTTGGACGTTGTGGCGCGGGGGCGGCTGGATGGTATTGCTGTGGTTCCGGAGGAGCCGCGGGTGTTGGGTCCGGGTCAGGTGCGGGTGGGGGTGCGTGCGGCTGGGGTGAACTTCCGTGATGTGCTGAGTGTGCTGGGCATGTATCCGGGGGATGCGGGCCGGCTGGGGCATGAGGGTGCGGGTGTGGTGACCGAGGTCGCGCCGGACGTGTCCGCTTTCGCGGTCGGTGACCGGGTGATGGGTCTTTTGGACGGGGCGTTCGGGCCGAGTGCGGTCACTGATGCCCGGTTGTTGGCGCGGGTGCCGCGGGGGTGGTCGTTCGAGGATGCGGCGTCGGTGCCGATTGTGTTCCTGACCGCGTATTACGCGCTGCACGACCTGGCGGGTCTGCGGTCGGGTGAGTCGGTGCTGATTCATTCGGCGGCGGGCGGCGTGGGGATGGCGGCGGTGCAGTTGGCCCGGCACCTGGGCGCTGAGGTGTATGCCACCGCGAGTGAGCCGAAGTGGCCGGTGGTCCGTGATCTGGGTGTCCCCGAGGAGCGGATCGCCTCTTCCCGCACCCTCGGGTTCGAGGAGCGTTTCCAGCCGGGTGTGGATGTGGTGCTGGACTCGCTGGCGGGTGAGTTCGTGGACGCGTCGCTGCGGTTGGTGCGTCCGGGTGGCCGGTTTGTGGAGATGGGCAAGACCGATGTCCGTGATGCCGGGCGGGTGGAGGCCGAGTACGGGGTTTCGTATGCCGCGTTCGATCTGATGGATGCGGGGCCGGAGCGTATCGGTGAGATGTGGGCGGTGTTGCTGGGGCTGTTCGAGCGGGGTGTGTTGTGTCCGGTGAGGGTGACCCCATTCGGTGTGGCGCGGGCGGTGGATGCGTTCCGGTTGTTGGGGCAGGCCCGGCATGTGGGCAAGGTGGTGCTGTCGGTGGCGGCGCCGTGGCAGGCGTCGGGGACGGTGCTGGTCACGGGTGGTACGGGTGGTCTGGGCGCGGAGGTGGCCCGGCACCTGGTGACCCGTCATGGTGTGGGGGATCTGCTGCTGGTGTCGCGGCGTGGGCTTCAGGCTCCTGGTGCGGCTGATCTGGCGCTCGCTCTCACGGAGGCGGGTGCTCGGGTTCGCATCGAGGCGTGTGATGTGTCGGACCGGGACGCGCTGGCTGCCGTGCTGGACGGTGTGCGGCTGGGCGCGGTGGTGCATGCGGCGGGTGTGCTGGATGACGGGCTGGTGGCGGATCTGGCTCCTGAGCGGCTGGCGCGGGTGCTGGCGGCGAAGGCGGAGTCGGCCCTGCACCTGCATGAACTGACCGCCGGCCAGGACCTCGGTGCGTTTGTGTTGTTCTCGTCGTTCGCGGGGGTCGTCGGCAATGCCGGCCAGGCGGCTTATGCCGCCGCGAACAGTGTCCTGGACGCCCTGGCACTGTTGCGCCGGTCCCAGGGTCTGCCCGCGGTGTCTTTGGCGTGGGGGATGTGGGAGACGGCGGAGGGGATGGGTGGGACTCTGTCGCGGGCGGAGTTGGAGCGGATGGCCCGTCAGGGTTTCCCTGCTCTGTCCACCGACCGGGGTCTGGCTCTCCTGGACGCGGCTTTGCTGATCGACGAGCCGACCGCCGTCCCCGTCGCCCTCCACCTCCCCGCCCTCGCGGCTGTCCGAGACCACCTGCCGCCCATCCTGCGCGGCCTGGTCCCCGCCTCCGGCGGCCGGCGCCGCGCTGCAGGAGCCGCAACCGCCGAGGGCGGGGCGCTGGCCCGACGGCTGCGCGAACTGTCCGTCGAAGAGCAGGACCGCGAACTGCTGGACCTCGTCCAGACTCATGTGGCCGCTGTACTGGGCCACACGTCGGCGGGGTCGATAGACCCGGACCGCGCATTCAAGGACCTGGGCTTCGACTCACTCACCGCAGTCGACTTGCGCAACCGGCTGGTCTCCGCCACCGGCATCATGCTCCCCGTGACGGTCATCTTCGACCACCCCAACCCGACCGAGCTCGCGTCTTCGCTGCGGGAACAGTTGGTGGGCGCGTCGAACGACCACGCCGAGGACGAGTCGCGGACGACCTCGCCCGGGACGGCCGACGAGCCGATTGCGATCGTCGGCATGGGCTGCCGTTACCCGGGCGGAGTGGACTCGCCCGAGTCCCTCTGGGATCTGGTGACGTCCGGCGGCGACGGCATCGTCCCCTTCCCGCTGGACCGCGGCTGGAACACGCGCGCGTTGGATGGCCTCTCCGCTGTCGGAGGATTCATTGACGGCGCGACGGACTTCGACGCGGAACTCTTCGGGATCTCACCGCGTGAGGCCCTGGCGATGGACCCCCAGCAACGCCTCCTTCTGGAGACAGCGTGGGAGGCGCTGGAGCGCGCAGGCATCGATCCACTCTCGCTCAAGGGCTCGGCGACCGGGGTGTACGCGGGTGTCTCCGCCAACGGCTATGCCAGCGGGCAGGAGAGCGACGATGTCGATCCCGAGACCGACGGCTATCTCCTGACGGGTAGTACGCCGAGTGTGGCGTCCGGTCGTCTGTCGTACGTCTTCGGTTTCGAGGGTCCCGCTGTCTCCGTCGACACTGCTTGCTCCTCCGCCCTCGTGGCCCTTCACCTTGCTGCTCAGGCGTTGCGTTCCGGTGAGTGCGACATGGCTCTGGCCGGTGGTGCCACCGTCATGGCCACTCCGACGGTGTTCCAGGAGTTCGCGGTGCAGGGCGGGCTGGCCGGGGACGGCCGCTGCAAGTCCTTCGCCGACAGCGCGGACGGCACGGGGTGGGCCGAGGGTGGCGGCATGCTGGTCCTGGAGCGTCTTTCCGATGCGCGTCGCAACAGGCACCCGGTGCTTGCCGTGGTCCAGGGCTCCGCCGTCAACCAGGACGGCGCTTCCAACGGGCTGACCGCTCCGAACGGTCCCTCCCAGCAGCGTGTGATCCGTCAGGCGTTGAAGGCCGCCGGGGTCTTGGCCGCCGAAGTGGACGCCGTGGAAGCTCATGGCACCGGTACCCGTCTCGGCGATCCGATCGAAGCGCAAGCTCTTCTGGCGACCTACGGTCAGGCACACACCGATGACACACCCCTCTGGCTCGGCTCCGTCAAGTCCAACATCGGGCACGCGCAGGCGGCGGCCGGTGTCGCCAGTGTGATCAAAATGGTCATGGTGCTGCGTCACCGGCACCTGCCCAGGACGTTGCATGTGGACGAGCCGTCCTCGCACGTGGACTGGGAGGCGGGGGCCGTCCGGCTGCTGACCGAAGAACGGGACTGGGAGTCCAACGGCCACCCGCGCCGCGCCGGCGTCTCCTCCTTCGGTATCAGCGGCACCAACGCCCACCTCATCCTGGAAGAAACAGCCCCGACTCCGCTTCAGCCACCCGTCCCCGTGACAAGTGGCCCCGAAGAAGCCGGGACCGCGGCGACAGAGCCCACTACCCCCTTGCTCCCGTGGATCGTCTCGGGCCGTACGCCGGCCGCCTGCCGGGCGCAGGCGGCACGGCTCGCAGAGTTCCTGGCAGCCGGGCCCGAGCGGTCGCCGGCTGCCGTAGCCCACGCCCTGGCGACGACCCGTGCCGTACTGGACCACCGGGCCGTCGTACTCGGCGCCCGTACCGACGACCTGTGCGCCGGACTTGACAGGCTGGCGGTCGACGGTACGACGACGCCGATCCGTGCCACGGTCGTGACCGGCACCCTCACCGAGGGCCGTACGGCGTGGATGTTCACCGGCCAGGGCAGTCAGCGAGCCGGTATGGGCCGTGAACTGTATGCCGCCTACCCGGTGTTCGCGCAGACCCTCGACGCGGTGTGTGACCTCTTCGAAGCCGAACTCGGCCCAGACTCCGACTTCACCCGCACCCTCCGCCGAACACTCCTCACCGACACCGAACCCCTCACCCACGACCGCACCGACACCGACACCGAACCCCACACCCGCGAAGGCACCGCCCCCCTCGACGGCACCGGCTACGCCCAAACCGCCCTCTTCGCCCTCCAAGTGGCCACAGCCGAACTGCTCCGCTCCTGGGGAATCCGCCCCGACCTCGTCGTCGGCCACTCGATCGGTGAACTGGCCGCCGCCTACACCGCGGGCGTCTTCGAACTCCCCGACGCCGTACGGCTGGTGGCCGCGCGGGCGCGGCTGATGCAGACGCTGCCCGAGGGCGGCGCGATGGCGGCCCTCGAAGGCACGGAAGGTGAGATCACCGAGCTGTTGAAGGGCCTCACCGGCACCGGCCAGATCGCCGTGGCCGTCGTCAACGGGCCCACGTCGATGGTGGTCTCCGGCGACGGAGCCCTGGTCGAGGAGGCCATGGCGGCCGCCCGGGAGCAGGGGAGGCGGGTGACCCGACTGCGGGTCAGCCACGCTTTCCACTCGCCGCTGATGGAGCCCATGCTCGTCGACTTCGCCGCGGTGGCCGAGACCGTCACCTACCGCAGGCCGGCGATCGCCGCCATCAGCTCCGCAACCGGCGGCCCGGTCACCACCGAGTGGGCGTCCGCCGCGTACTGGGTGGACCAAGTGCGCCGCCCGGTGCGGTTCCACGACGCGCTGACGAGGACGACCGGCGAGTACGGCGCGACCCGGCTGCTGGAACTGGGCCCCGACCCGGTGCTGACCGCACTCGCCCGCGCCGCCGCCGACGGCCGCACCACCGCCGCAGCCGTGCTGCGCGGCGGGCACCCGGAGACCGAGACCCTCCTCACGGCGGTCGCCGAACTGTTCGTACGCGGTATGAAGACCGACTGGGCCGCCGTCACGAACGCCACCGACCCGACGCACGAACCAGCCACCGCCACCGCACCGGGCGAACGTCTCGAACTCCCCACCTACGCCTTCCAACGCCGCCGCTACTGGCTGCGCGACCGCGTGAACCGGCAGCGACACGGGGGCGGCTCGGGCGGCGCCACCGGAACCCGCGGCGGCACCAGCACAGGCACGACCGGCCTCGCGGGAGCCGAGCCCGGCTTCTGGAACCTCGTGGACGCCGCCGACGCCAACACCCTCGCCGACCGCCTCGGCGTCACCGCCGACGCTCCCCTCGCCTCCGTCGTGCCCGCGCTGGCCGCCTGGCGCTCCCGGCAGCGCGAGGCGTCGGAGCTGGGCCGCTGGCGCTACACGGTCGCCTGGGAGCCGGTCAGCCTGCCGGCCACCACCGGGCTCACGGGCAACTGGCTGGTCGTCGCCCCCGAACCGGACACCGCACAGCGTGACGGCTTCGTGGAGCGCTGCGCGCAGGCCCTGCGGGAATCCGGGGCCCATGTGGACACCCTCACCGTCGCGGCAGACGACAGCGTCACCAGCCTCGCGGCCCGGCTGCGCGAACTCGCCCCGGACGGTGTGCTGTCACTTCTCTCCTCAGCGCAGCACCATCCCGACTCGCCGCACACCGCCACCTCCGACGGACCGACCCCCGCCGCCACCGTCGTCAGCCTTCTCCTCGCCCAGGCGTGGGCGACAGCGTCCGACGGCGCCGGCGCGCCGCTGTGGTGCGTGACCCGGTCCGCCGTGTCCGTCGGCGCCGGCGACACCCTTCAGCACCCCGCACAGGCGCAACTGTGGGGCCTCGGCCGCAGTCTGGCACTGGAGCACCCCGACATCTGGGGCGGGCTGGTCGACCTCCCGGCCCGGCCCGGCGACCGGGATCTGACGCGGCTCCTCCAGATCCTCGCCCACAGCAGGTCCACCACCTGGCACGAGGACCAGCTCGCCGTCCGCGCCGGAGGTGTCTTCACGGCCCGCTTCGTCCGGGACGAGGCCCGTGGTGAACAGCCCGCCGAGCCGCGTCGGGCTCGAGGCACCGTACTGATCACCGGCGGCACCGGTGCCCTCGGCCGCCAGGTCGCCCGGCACTACGCCGAGCGCGGCGCCGAGCACCTGTTGCTCGTCTCCCGGCGCGGCCCGCAGGCACCGGGCGCCACCGAGCTGTACGACGAACTCACCGCCCTCGGCGTCCGCGTCACGCTCACCGCCTGCGACCTCACCGACCGCGACGCCCTGCGCGACCTCATCGCGGGCATACCCGACGACACCCCCCTGACCACCGTCGTCCACGCGGCCGGCACCCCGGCCAACGGCGTTCTCGCCGACCTCACCCCCCAGCGGCTTGCGACCGCCCTGGCCGCCAAGGCCACCGCCGCCGACCTGCTGCACGAGCTGACCGCCGACCGGAACCTCGACCACTTCGTCCTGTTCGCCTCCGTCACCGGCGTTCTCGGCAGCGCCGGCCAGGCCGCCTACGCCGCCGCCAACGCCCACCTCGACGCCCTCGCCCAGCACCGCCGCGCCCAGGGCCTCACCGCCACCTCGGTGGCCTGGGGACCGTGGGCGGGCAGCGGCATGGCCGCGGACCGGGCCGCGGAGGAACGCATCCGCAGGTCGGGCCTGCGGGTGCTGCCGCCCGACCGCGCCCTCGCCGCCCTCGACCAGGTGCTCGCCGACGACCCGGCCTGCACCACCGTCGTGGATGTCGCGTGGGACCGCTTCATGACCACCTTCACTCTCCCCCGGCCCAGCTCCCTGCTCGCCGACCTCGCCGAGGCCACCAGCGCGCCCGGAGCCGACACCCAGGCGAACGGCACCGCGGCGCCCGACCTGATCGACAAGCTGACCAAGCTCTCTGCGACCGAACGCGAACGTGCCCTGGGTGACTTCGTCCTCACCCGCGTCGCCACCGTCCTCGGCCACGACTCACCGGCGGCCCTCGACGCCGACCGCGCCTTCAAGGACTTCGGCTTCGACTCCCTCACCGCCGTGGACCTGCGCAACCAGCTCATGGCCGGGACCGGACTACGGCTGGCGACCACCCTCGTCTTCGACCACCCCACCCCCGCGTCCCTCGCCCGCCACCTCCACACCGAGCTGTTCCCGGTGGAATCCGGGGCCGATCCGGAGGAACCCATCCCCGCGGACGAGGAACGCTTCCGCAGCCTCCTGGCCTCCGTCCCCCTCGTCCGCCTGCGTGACGCCGGCCTCCTGCCCGCCCTGCGCACCCTCCTCGCCGACACGGAGACGGAACACACGGCGGGCCTGCCGTCCGCCGACGGCGACTCGCCCGGCACCGACACCGCGATCGCCGACCTCGGCGTGGACGACCTCGTGCAGTTGGTGCTCGGCGACGACACCACGACCGACGACCGACACTGACAGAGGAACCGTGATGAGCGCACCGTACGAGAAGGTTGTGCAGGCCCTGCGGAAGTCCCTGGAAGAGACGGCGACGCTGAAGAAGCGCAACCGGCAGCTCGTCGAGGCCGCCCGTGAGCCCATTGCGATCGTCGGCATGGCCTGCCGCTTCCCCGGCGGCGTCACCACCCCCCGGGAGCTGTGGAACCTGCTCGCTGAGGGCCGCGACGGCCTGTCCCCGTTCCCGACCGACCGCGGCTGGGACATCGACGAGCTCTACGACCCGGTCCCCGGCCGCCCCGGCCGCACCTACGTCGACACCGGAGGCTTCCTCCAGGACGCCGCCCTGTTCGACGCGGAGTTGTTCGGTATATCGCCGCGTGAGGCGTTGGCGATGGATCCGCAACAGCGGTTGCTGCTGGAGTCGGCGTGGGAGGCGCTGGAGGGGGCGGGTGTGGATCCGTCCTCGCTCCGGGGATCGGTGTCGGGGGTGTTCGTCGGAACGAACGGCCAGGACTACGCGTGGGCGTCCCAGGGAGGCTTCGCGGGCGTCGAGGGCTTTATGGCGACGGGTTCGGCGGCGAGTGTCCTGTCCGGTCGGGTCGCCTACACGCTGGGGCTCGAGGGTCCGGCGGTGACGGTGGACACGGCGTGTTCGTCGGCACTGGTGGGCGTGCACCTGGCCGTACGCGCTCTTCGGTCGGGGGAGTGTTCGCTCGCGCTGGCGGGTGGGGTGACGGTGATGTCCTCGCCCGCGGCGTTCGTGGAGTTCTCACGGCAGCAAGGTCTCGCGGCGGACGGCCGGTGCAAGGCGTTCGGGGACGGCGCGGACGGCACCGTGTGGGGGGAGGGGGTGGGACTGCTCGTACTGGAACGGCTGTCGGACGCGCGGCGCAACGGGCGCCGGGTGCTGGCGGTGGTCCGGGGGAGCGCGGTCAACCAGGACGGGGTGTCGAACGGGCTGACCGCGCCGAACGGGCCTTCCCAGCGGCGGGTGATCCGGCAGGCGCTACGGGACGCCGGGGTCCCGGCATCAGGCGTGGACGTGGTCGAGGCGCATGGCACCGGCACCGCGCTGGGCGATCCGATCGAGGCACAGGCGCTGCTGGCGACGTACGGCCAGGACCGTGAACGGCCGTTGTGGCTCGGCTCGGTGAAGTCCAACCTCGGACACACCCAGGCCGCCGCCGGAGCCGCCGGCATCATCAAAATGATCCTCGCGCTCCAGCGGGAGACCCTCCCCAAGACGCTCAACGCCGACCGGCCGTCCACCCATGTCGACTGGGACGCGGGCAACGTACGTCTCCTCACGCGGCCCGTGCCCTGGCCGCGAGGTGAGCGCTCGCGTCGCGCAGGCGTGTCCGCCTTCGGTCTCAGCGGCACCAACGCCCACCTCGTCCTTGAAGAGGCCCCGCAGGAGACGACGCCGGAGGCCGGGCCGGTCCGTCAACTGCCCGTCATCCCCTGGGTGTTGACGGCACGCGACCCGGACACCTTGAGCGCCCAGGCGAACCGGCTCACCACGCACCTGCACGAGAACCCGGCCTCGGCCACCGACACCGGCTACTCCCTGGCCCTCACTCGCGCCGCCCTCCCGCACCGGGCTGTCGTCCTCGCCGCCGACGCCGACACCCTGCGCACGGCAACACATGCTCTCGCCCGGGGCGAGGAACACCCCGCCGTCGTGATCGGAGAGGTCCTCAAGGGCCGCACGGCGTGGATGTTCACCGGTCAGGGCAGCCAGCGGGTCGGTATGGGGCATGAGCTGCACGCGGTCCACCCGGTGTTCGCCCGCACGTTCGACGACGTGTGCGCACGCTTCGACACCGAGTTCGCGGCCACCGGCGCCGGGCACCCGTCCCTGCGCGATCTGATCTTCACGGGCGAGGAGCAGACCCTCGCCCGTACCGGTTATGCGCAGGCGGCGCTGTTCGCGGTGCAGGTGGGGTTGGTGGAGTTGTTGCGGTCGTGGGGTGTGCGGCCGGACGGTGTGGTGG
>NZ_JBSFXK010000092.1:0-20561 GCF_053595355.1 Streptomyces sp. NPDC002513
GAACTGGTCGGCGACGTTCTGCTTGGCCATGGATCCATGCACCCCTTCCGTCTCCTTGGGTCCATCAATCCACAGCGGTCGCGATCACGCCTCCCAGACAGCGGCCGCCGTACGGTCGTCGGCGTAGCCCTTCACCCTCACTCTGGCGTCCGCGAGGAAGGCGTCCAGGCCCGGCGGTCCGCCCGTCGACCAGCGCAGCGTCAGATGCCCGGCGAGCTGTGGTTCGCCGCGCAGCGGGTCGGCCAGGCCACTGGTGCACAGCAGGAGCGTGTCACCCGGCCGGGCGATGGAGGCCCGGAAGCGGAACGGGTCCCGGGGTGGCTCCGGGGACGGCTCAAGGGCGCTCGGGGGCGTCGTGATGCCCAGGTCCATGGTGAGCCGGTCGCCCTCGGGGGTCTCGGACGGCAGCGAGCCGAAGCCGGCCACCGGCTCGCCCGCCGGCTCGGCGGCCCGGGGCTCGATGTCCTGCCACTGACCGCCCCGTAGCCGGAACAGGCCGCCCTCGCCGACGCCGAAGAACACCCGGGTGCGGCAGGCCGGGTCGGCGGGCAGCAGCAGACAGCGCAGGCCGGCGGTGTACTCCTGCGGGTCGACGCCCTGTTCGGCGGCGCTCGCGCGGAGTCTGCCGAGGCCGCGGTCGGTGAGCCGGTGCAGGCCCGCCTTGAGGTCGGCGTGCCGGGCGGCCCGGATGTCCTCGACGAGACGGGCGTGGCTGCGTCCGACGGCCCGCCCGATCCACCGGCACACCTGGGCGGCGGCCCGGTGCGCCCCGGGGGCGGCCCGTGCGCCGGTCGCCATGGCGACGAGGACGAGGGCCTGGTCGCCGGTGCCGAAACGGGCGGTGAGCAGGCAGTCCCGGCGCGGCTCGCCCCTGAAGCGCGCCGAGTCACCCCGCACGGAGGCCGCGCGCAGCGTCAGAACCCCGTAGCGCGCCCCGTCCAGCACGGTGTCGGGGACCAGTTCGTCGAGGGCGTCCGGGTCGGCGAGCGGGAGGGCGGTGGGCTCGGCGTCGTAGGTGGGCGGTCCGGAGCCGACGTAGTCGACCGGGGGCGCGGCGTGGGGGACGGCCTCCTCCGCGGGCGGATGCGTGACAGAGGAGAGGGCTTCGCCTGACGGCGGCACGGACGGCGGCACGGCTGCCGGAGCGGATCCCGCCGGAGTGGCGTCGGCGGGAGGGGCCGGGGGGTGGTCGGGAGACGGCGGTCCGTCGGACGGGAAGCGGTCCGGGGGTGGCGGTACGGCGGCCGACGCGCTGTCCGGCGGCGGAACCCGGGCCGGTGGCGGCTCCGTCGGAGGGCCGCCGAGGGGGGCCGCCGCGCGGAACCCCGGCGGTTTCGGGCCGGGCGGGAAGGTCATCGGGCCCGGCGGACGGGCGGTCGGGGGGTCCCACGGCACGGGCCCGGAACGCGGGGCGGGGGGCCGCAGGGGATCCCCGGGCTCCGGCGGAGCGGTGTGCGGCGTGACGTCGGCGGGGCGGCCCGCGTCGTGCGCCGGCCGCCCCGCGAGCGGTCCTGGGCCGCCGCTCCCCCACGACCCGTCGCCGTCAGCTCCGGCACCGGCACCGGCACCGACGCCGGAGTCACTCTCCGAAGACCCCCCGAACGGAGGAGTCCCCAAACCGACCGTGCCCGCCGCGGAGGCGAAGCGGTCGTCCAGGCTGTCGGCCCCGGGGGCCGGTCCCGTGTCCCCGGTGGAGCCGTCGTACAACTGCCCCCACCAGTCGTCCTCGTGGCCGCCAGACCTCTCCCCCTGCAGACTCATGCCCCAATTGTCCACCGCACGCGGCACAGCGAAACGGGGCATCGGGAAAAACAGGCCGTGTCACCGCTTCCTGACGGCACGGTGGTCGAGGCTCGAACGGTGACGCGAAACCGGACGGGATGGGCCGGGCCGGGCCCGGTCGCCGGACGATTCCACCCCCACGGAGGAACAGCCCGGCGGCACCGCGGTGACGGGCCCGGCACGCCTTTGGTCTCCCGTCACGTCTTCGAGGGCCCGAGAGCCCCTCGTTCGGCATCCGCGCAGGCCGAGTGGCCTCCGGGCGGCGGTTACCGCCTCGGTGGCGCCACCTTGGCAGGGGGACCGGGGGTACGGCGATGATGTTCCGAGGCGGGTGTGCGCCGTGGCCGTTTTCCGCCACGCGGCGCACCGCGGAGTCTGGTCTCAGGGGAGGGACGACGGCTGATGCTGGCAGCGATCGGGCTGGACGGGACACACGAGTCCGCGTACCGGGCACTGGTGTCGGTGGGCGCCGCCGACGTGCTCGACCTCGCGCGGCGGCTGATACTCGGCGAGCGGGACACCGAGCGTCTGCTGCGGCGCCTGGAGCGGCACGGGCTCGCGGCCCAGTCGTCGGCCCGCCCCGGCCGCTGGGTGGCGGCGCCGCCCGGGATGGCGCTGGGCGCGCTGCTCACCCAGCAGCGGCACGAGCTGGAGAAGGCCGAGCTGGCGGCGGCGCTGCTGGCCGAGGAGTACCGGGCCGCGGCCTCCGAGCCCGCGGTGCACGATCTGGTCGAGGTGGTGATCGGCGCGGCCGCGGTCACCCAGCGCTTCCTCCAGCTCCAGCTCGGCGCGGCGGAGGAGGTGTGCGCCCTCGTCACCGGCGCTCCGGTCGCCGTGACGGGCAGGGAGTACGACGCGGAGGAGCAGGCCGTCGGCCGCGGCGTCCGCCACCGGGTGGTCGTCGAGCGGGCGATGCTCGACCGGCCCGACGGGATCACCGAGCTGACGGCCGCGCTGAGCCGCGACGAACAGGTGCGGGTCAGCGACACGGTGCCGACCAGACTGGTGGTCGCCGACCGGGCGTTGGCCATGGTTGCGCTCACCGCGCACGCCGCGGAACCGGCCGCGCTGGTCGTGCACGCGAGCGGACTGCTGGAGCTGCTGTCCGGCCTGTTCGAGTCGGTGTGGCGGGACGCGCTGCCGCTGCGGCTCGGCGTGTCCGGCCCCACCGAGCAGGCGCCGGACGGCCCCGACAGCACCGACTTGGAGGTCCTGTCGCTGCTGCTCGCCGGGCTGACCGACGCGAGCGTCGCCAAACAGCTCGACCTGGGCCTGCGGACCGTACAGCGCCGGGTGAAGCGGCTGATGGAGCTGACCGGGGTGACGACCCGGCTGCAACTCGGCTGGCAGGCTTGTGAACGGGGCTGGGTGGCCCGGAACCGACCTGCGCCGCCGCCCGGTTCATGAGGCCGTTCGCTCAGGGGGACACGGAGCCCGCCGCGCCGGCACCTCGCACCGGCGCGGCGCCGGGGTCGACGGTCGCCGCCAGTGCCGCCATCCCGGCGTCGTCGAGGTGGAGGTGGTCGCCCGAGTCGTAGGCGGGGCGGATGCGGTCGGGCCGCGCGGGGTCGCGGACGGCCGCGTCGAAGTCCGCGACCGCGTCGAACACCCCGCTGCGGATCAGGGCGTTGACCGCGTGGCGCAGATCCTCGCGGGCCGGCGTCCAGGCACTGTGGCCGCCGAAGGGGGTGAGGGTGGCGCCGATGACGTGGATGCCATGGGCGTGGGCGCGGGCCACGATCCGGCGGTACGCGCGGACGAAGGCGCCCGGATCGGTCTGGGGCGGGGTGCCCTTGAGGTCGTTGACGCCCTCCAGGACGATCAGCGTGCGCACCCCGGTGCGGGAGAGAACGTCCGCGTCGAGGCGGCTCAGCGCGCTCGGCCCCACCCCGCCGCGCAGCAGGCGGTTGCCGGAGATCCCCGCGTTCAGCACGCCGGGCCGCCGCTCGGCGGGCAGCGCGCGCAGCCGCCGGGACAGCAGATCGGGCCAGCGGTGGTTGGTGCCGTACGAGGATCCGTCGCCGTCGGTGAGGGAGTCGCCGAGCGCGACGACACTGGCGGGGGCGGCCTCGCGCAGGACGTCGACGCCGGTCACGTAGTACCAGTGGGACACCCTGCCCGTGTACGCGGCGGCGGAGGTGTCGGCCGCGTGGTCGCCGCCCCTGGCGAGGAAGCCCGGCTGCAGGGAGGTGCGGTGGTAGGTCGCCGGGCCGCAGTCGCCCGAGGTGTGCACGGTGACGAGGAGGTTGGCATCCGCCGGAACGGCCAGGCGGACGGCATCGGTGACCCGGTCCTGGCCCGGCGGGACCGTCACGGAGGTGGCGCCCGCGAAGGTGGCGGTGCGCACAGAGCCCGACGCCGCCTCGGGACTCGCGGACATGCCCGCCCGCTGCACCGCGACGGTGACGGTGTCGAGGTGGAGCGGGGCGGTGCCGAGACGGTTGGAGAGGCGGACCCGGGCGGCGCTGCCGCCGACGCTGATGTGCACGACGTTGCGGATCGAGGTGCCGGGGAGGGCGGGGACGGTTCCGGAGGCGGCGGCCTCCCAGGTGCCGGTCCACCGCGGTGCCGTCTCGGCCCGGCCGGCGGCGCCCGGGAAGGTGGCCGCGGTCGACAGGAGGGTGAGCACCAGAACGCCCAGGCAGCGGCGCCGGGTTCCGGCCGTCCGGGGAAGGTGGATCATACGGACTCGCCCTTTCCGCGCCGGCGGCCCCGGGCACGGGGCCGGGAAGCGCTCGATGTCTTCCCGGGACACGCCGACGGGCTAACCCACCGTCACACGTTCGGGTGCATGTGAGGGAGGAGCTGCTTGGGCCTTCCGGCAACGCGGCTGGGGGTCCCTTCTGCTCGAAGAGCTTGGGGAAGTGCGTGCCGGGCGCCGCGAGCCGGACGCCCACTTCGTTCGGAGCTCTTGGTCAGTGGCGGCTGAGATAGGTGAGGACTGCGAGGACGCGGCGGTGGCCGCTGTCGGCCGGCGAGAGGCCGAGCTTGGCGAAGATGCTGCCGATGTGCTTGTGGACGGCGTTCTCGGTGATGACGAGCCGGGCCGCGATCGTGGCGTTGTCCTTTCCTTCGGCCATCAGGGCGAGAACTTCGCGTTCGCGTCGCGTGAGAGCGGCAATCGGGTCGTGGGCGTGACAGGTGAGGAGCTGCCCGATCACCTCGGGGTCCATGACGGTACCGCCGGCGGCGACCCGCCGCAGCGCGTCGACGAACTCGCTCACCCGGCTCACCCGGTCCTTGAGAAGGTAGCCGACGCCGCCGCGTCCATCGGAGATCAGCTCGCCGGCGTACTGCTGCTCGACGTATTGGGAGAGGACCAGCACGGGCAGGCCGGGGTGCCGGCGGCGGGCGTGGATGGCGGCGTGGATGCCCTCGTCGCGGAAGGTCGGCGGTAGCCGTACATCGACGATGGTGACGTCCGGTCGGTGTTCGGTGACGGCGGCGACGAAACCGGGGGCGTCCTGGGTGATCGCGGCGACGTGAAAGCCCTTGGCGGTCAGCAGGAGTTCCAGCCCGTTGGACAGCAGGACGTTGTCCTCGGCGATCACGACCCGCACGCCAGCCTCACAGTGATCGTGGTCGGGCCGCCGCTGGGGCTGTGGATGCGGACGGTGCCGTCGAGCGCCAGAACACGGTGGCGGATTCCGGCGATGCCGGTACCCAGTGTCTCGTCGGCGCCGCCGATTCCGTCGTCGGTGACCTCGATCGACAGCCGGTCACCGTCGCGTGCGACGCGGACCGTGGTCCGGGTGGCCTGGCTGTGCTTGGCAGCGTTGGTGAGCGCCTCGGCGATCGTGAAGTAGGCCACGGCCTCGACCGCGGCGGGGATCGTGCCGAGGTCGCCGATGTCGAGGGTGGTGTCGATCGCCGATCGGGTCCCCAGCGCGGCCAGCGCCCCGGCGAGGCCGCGATCGGCGAGGATCGGCGGGTAGATCGTCCGGGTCACCGCACGAAGCTCCGCCATGGCCTCCTCGGTACTCTCATGCGCTTCCTCCAAGAGTCTGGCCACCGTCCGGGGGTCCTCGCTCAGCGACTCACGGGCCAGGCCCAGCCGCATCGCGATGGCCACCAGCCGGGCCTGGGTGCCGTCGTGCAGGTCACGTTCGATCCGGCGGAGTTCCGCGCCGTGCGCGTGCATGGCGCCGGCCCGCGTCTCGGTCAGCGTCTCCACCCGCTGCGCCAACCTCTCGGCGGCCGAGGGGGACAGCGACGCCACACAGATCCGGGCGTGCAGGCGCGCCAGCAGGGGAACCAGCCAGTAGGTCAGGGCCGCGAAGACGACGATTTGCGCGGTGCCCAGGGTCAACGCCGTGCGCCACCCGGACAGGGGAACACCGGCGGCGAAGCCGCCCGCGCGGGTGCCGGCGGGCAACGCCCACCACAAGGGCACCGTGACGGCCGTGGCCACCGCGTTGCCTGCGCACAGCACCACGACGAGCCCGAACGCCAGACTGGTCACGATGGATGTGCACAGCCACCCGAGAACACGCCACGTACCGACACGGACGGGACCAGAACGCGGAGAGAGCAGCAGCCGGTCGGCGCGGCGCCGATGCCAGGACGCCCAGGCGCGAGCCATCATCGGGATGATGAGTACGGGCAGCGCGAACAGGGCGACCGCAGCGGTGAACAGGCTTCCCAGGAGATAACCCAGACCGCGCCACATCGCCCAAAGCCGACTGGCCCCATGGTGGTTCATTCGCACAAGTCTGAGACATCACGACCGAGCCTGACACTACAGCCCACTACCCCTTTTTCTCACCGGTGAGCGGTATCGTCTGCTCACCTCGGCCAGACCTAGCGTCAACGCCCATGACGAGTTCACCAGTTAGCTCACCACGGCGGCGCGGCCGATCCATCCGACGGAACCTGGCGCTGGCCGCCATCGTGGCCGGAACCCTTTCCACCAGTGTCCCCGGCGCGATGGCCGCCCGGCAGCACGACGACCGAACCCACCTCCAGCGCGACGCCGATGCGATCACTGCACTCGGCGTGACGGGAGTGCAGGCCCGCCTGGTCACCTCTGACGGCCGGAACGTGACCGCCACCAGCGGCGTCGCCGACCTGACGGCCCGGCGGCCGGTCCCTCGGAACGGCCACTTCCGGATAGCCAGCGTCACCAAGACGTTCGTGGCCACCGTGATCCTGCAACTCGCCGGCGACCACAGGCTCTCCCTGGACGACTCGGTCGAGCGATGGTTGCCCGGCGTGGTGTCCGGAAACGGCAATGACGGTCGCGCGATCACCATCCGCCAACTGCTCCAGCACACCAGCGGCATCCACGACGACTACCCGGACTACACCTCGGCGGAGGACTTCTACCGGCACCGATACGACACCTACACACCCGAGCAGACCGTCGCCCGGGCGATGCGCCACCGCCCGGACTTCCGGCCCGGCAAGCACTGGAGTTACTCCAACACCGGTTACGTCCTGCTCGGCATGATCATCGAGCGGGTCACCGGGCACCCCTGGCACGAGGAGGTAAGGGATCGGATCGTCCGGCCGCTCGGCCTCGATCACACCTTCTGGCCGGGTACTTCACCCACGCTGCCCCAGCCACATGCCGAGACCTATCAGAGGTTCACGGCCGGCGAGCCGCTCGTGGACGTCACCGAGCAGGTCGGCTCGGGCACCAACGGAGAGGCCGGGCTCGTCTCCACCACCGCCGATCTCAACCGGTTCTTCCGCGCCCTGCTCGGCGGCAGGCTCCTGCCACCGGCACAGCTGACGCAGATGAAACAGACCATTCGGATCAGCAAGAAGTTCGAGCAGTTCATGCCGGGCGCCCGTGACGGGCTGGGGCTCTTCTCACGCCCGCTGTCCTGCGGCGGGGTGTACTGGGGCCACGAGGGCGGCGATTCCGGCTGGATCAGCACCGTCGGCGTCACCGCCGACGGCCGGCGCAGCGTCACGGTCTCGTTGTCGGGCGTCCTCGCCGATTCCGCGGACGACGTCCTGCGCGTGGAACAGGCCGAGAGCAAGCTGGTCGACGACGCCCTGTGCACGACTTCGAACGCCGACCATCGGCGGCGTTGAGGTCCTCCGCATGGAGCGGGTACGGGACATCTGCGCGGCGCACGGTCCGGAAGCAGGAAAGCCGGGCGGCGGCGTCCGCACTCCCGCAGCGGATCCGGCGCCATCTTGGCCACATCGCTGCGCCGTCCCGCTGGGGGGCGGGGCGGACGGGGCCCGTTGCGCGGCGGCGGTCCGCAGGTGCTGGAAGGCGTAGGAGCGTCAGGGCGCCACGCGTCGGGGACGTCCTCGCCCGGTGGTGCCGCATCGGGGTCGCCCAGGGCACGGGCGCGGACGGCCACGGCGGTGTGCGGATCCCTGCCGGGCAGGGCGAGCAGCGCCTCCTGTGCCTCGTCGCGGTCGGCCCCGGCGTCGAGACGGAGGGTTCCGTCGGCGAGGGTGGTGGTGAGGGCGGCCGGCGCGGCGTGCGGCGCGGCCCCGTCCTCGGTCGCGGCGGCGGCGAGCACGGGGCCGCGCCCCTCAGTGCCGGCGCCCCCGCTTGGCCTCCATCGCCGCCTTCCCCTCGGCCCCCCTCCGTTTCCACTCGCGCCGCAGCTCCGCCCGCACCCGCGCATCCGTCTTGGCGATGATCCGCTGGTTCTCCCGGAGCAGTTTCCGGTAGCTGTCCAGCCGCCGCTCGGACAGTTCCCCGGCGTCGAGGGCCGCGCGCACCGCGCATCCGGGTTCCGCGCCGTGCGCGCAGTCGTGGAAGCGGCACTCGGCGGACAGTTCCTCGATCTCGGAGAACACCTGGCCCACCCCGGTCCCGGCGTCCCAGAGCCCCACCCCCCGCAGCCCGGGGGTGTCGATGACGACTCCCCCGCCCGGCAGGACGAGCAGATGGCGCGTGGTGGTGGTGTGGCGGCCCTTGCCGTCCACGTCCCTCGCGGCCTGTACGGTCATGACGTCCTCGCCGAGCAGCGCGTTGGCGAGGGTCGACTTGCCGGCGCCGGACTGCCCGAGCAGCACGGCCGTACCGCCGCAGAGGACGGCGGCGAGGACGTCGAGTCCCTCGCCCAGCCGGGCACTGACCGGCAGCACCGGCACCCCGGGCGCGGTCGTCTCCACGTCCTGGACGAGGTGCGAGAGCGTCACCGCGTCCGGCACCAGATCCGCTTTGGTGAGCACGACGACCGGCTGTGCCCCGGACCCCCGGAAGCCCGCCGACGTATGCAGCAGTGCCTCACCGCTCGAACAGGACATGGCCAGCGCCAGGAACCGCTCGATCCGCCCGAGGTCGAGTTCGACCGCGAGCGACACACAGATGACGACGTGATCCATGTTCGTGGCCAGCACCTGGCCCTCGGACCGCTTGGACGACGTCGACCGCACGAACGCGGTACGGCGCGGCAGCAGCGTCCGCACGTACCGCGGATCGGTGCCTTCGGGGTCGACGGCGACCCAGTCCCCGGTGCACACGACCTTCATCGGGTCACGCGGAACGACGAACTCGGTGTCGGCGCGTACGGTGCCCGCCGGGGTGACGACGTCACACAGGCCACGGTCGACCCGCACGACACGGCCGGGCAGCAGCCCCTGCCCGGCATAGGGAGCGAACTCGGCTTCCCAGCCCTCGTCCCAGCCGTAGACGGCGAGAGGGCGCGACGAAACCGAAGGAGAGGAGAGATTCAAGGGGAACCCTTCACAAGGGCGGCCCCGGCTCCGCGCGCGTGTGCGCTGTGAGAAAGGTCAGCCGGAGACCACGGAGGTGGAGTGGATGATCTTCTGGTTGCGGGCAGCGCCCATCACAGAGACAGCCATCGGTCACACCTCCCGTTCCTCACTCGGTCGACGGCGGCGACCAGCGGCCGCCGCGCGAAGCGGTCCTCACCGTAGAGCCGCACGCTCCCGAGCGCCACCGATTTATGCCCCCGCTCCCGCTCGGCCCTGCGCCCCCGCGTCCGTGCGGCCAGGCGGACGTCACGGTCCTCAAGAGGCTCCGAGGAACCCCGGCGCGCCTCGGTGAGTCACCGCGGTCCGCCGAGCTGTGCTACGGTTCCGGGGTTGCAGTTGTGGTACCCATGAACCTATGTGCGCCTGACAGGAATGCTTCTCCTTAGGGCGCATTATTTGTTTTCCGGCATCTCCGGATGGGGCCTCTGCCTACAGATCGGAGAAAGTCATGGCACAGGGAACCGTGAAGTGGTTCAACGCCGAAAAGGGTTTCGGCTTCATTCAGCAGGACGGCGGCGGCCCCGACGTCTTCGCCCACTACTCGAACATCGCGACCCAGGGCTTCCGTGAGCTCCAGGAGGGCCAGCGGGTCTCCTTCGACGTCACGCAGGGCCAGAAGGGCCCGCAGGCGGAGAACATCATCCCCGCCTGATTGCCGGACGCGTATCCGCTCACCGGGGTCCGCACCGCCATGGTGCGGACCCCGGTTTGTGCTGTTTTCAGGAAGGCAGATAACTGCATGTCCCGCAGGCCCCAGAAGCCGAACCGGCGTGCCTCGTCACCCCCACCCCCCGCGTCGTCGCCAAGGGAATTCCGGCTGCCGGAAAGCACGACACCCGCACTTCCCGCCGTCGAGGACTTCGCCGACCTGGACATGCCCGCGGGGCTGCTGAAGACCCTCACCGCGCAAGGCGTCACCACCCCCTTCCCCATTCAGGCCGCCACGCTGCCCAACTCGCTCGCCGGCCGTGATCTGCTGGGGCGGGGACGCACCGGCTCCGGCAAGACCCTCGCGTTCGGGCTGGCGGTCCTGGCCCGCACGGCCGGACTGCGTGCGGAGCCCAGGGCACCCCTCGCCCTCGTGCTGGTGCCCACCCGTGAACTCGCCCAGCAGGTGACCGAGGCCCTGACCCCCTACGCGACGGCGGTGAACCTTCGGCTGGCCGCCGTGGTCGGCGGGCTGTCCATCACCAAGCAGGCCGCTGCGCTCCGGCGCGGCACCGAGGTGCTCGTGGCGACTCCCGGCAGGCTCAACGACCTCGTGGAACGCGGGGACTGCGTGCTCGACAGCGTACGCATCACGGTGCTGGACGAAGCCGACCAGATGACCGACATGGGCTTCCTGCCGCAGATCACCAAGCTGATCCAGCAAGTACGGCCCGACGGACAGCGCATGCTCTTCTCGGCCACGCTGGACCGCAACATCGACCGCCTGGTGCAGCGGTTCCTGACCGACCCCGTGGTGCACTCCGTGGACCCGTCCGCGGGAGCGGTGGCCACCATGGAGCACCACGTGCTCCACGTCCAGGACGAGACCGACAAGAAGGCGGTCACCACGCGCATCGCGGCCCGTGACGGCCGGGTCATCCTCTTCCTCGACACCAAGAGGTCCGCCGACCGGCTCACCAAGCGGCTCCTGGCCGTCGGTGTCCGCGCCGCGGCACTGCACGGGGGCCGCTCTCAGCCGCAGCGGAACCGCACCCTGGAACAGTTCAAGAACGGCCAGGTCACCGCGCTGGTGGCGACGAACGTCGCGGCCCGGGGCATACACGTCGACGACCTCGACCTGGTCGTGAACGTCGATCCCCCCACCGACCACAAGGACTACCTCCACCGGGGCGGCCGCACGGCCCGCGCCGGCGGCTCCGGCAGCGTGGTCACACTGGTCCTGCCCGACCAGAAACAGGACGTCACCCGGCTCATGTCGGACGCGGGCATCCGCCCCCGAACGGCCCGCGTCAAGTCGAGCGACGCGGAACTGGCCACCATCACCGGAGCCCGCGAGCCGTCCGGCGAGCCCGTCACCATCGAGGTCCCCCAGCCGGCGACACCGACGGCGTCCCGCCCGGACGGCAGGGCCGGCACCAAGCCCGGCGGCCGGTCCGGCCGCCGACGCCGAAACGGCGGCGGGCCCGCAGCGGCGACAGGTGCTGCCACCAGGACGGGCGGCCGGGGCTCGGACCGCCGGGCCGCAGGGGCGGCAGCGGCCGGCGGCACGTCCGCGACCAGCGGGCGCGGCTCCGCCCGCGGTACGAAAGCCGCCGGGGCCAAGGGTGGTGCCGTCGGCGCGGGCGGCCTCGGCTCCGACCGCCGAGCCGCGGCCGGTGCGACGAACGGCACTGCGTCCGGCAAGGATGCCCGCGGATCCCGCCGACGAGCGGCGGCCGGCGGAGCCACGGGCGGCTCTGCCGGTACCAGCGGCCGCGGCTCCGACCGCCGAGGCGGCCGCCGCTCCTCGGCCATGTAGCGCAGCGCCGTAGTGATCCTGCGGGGGCCTTGCGAGGGTCTGTGGCCGGTGTCAGTCCGATCGGGCTGACACCGCGCCCGCGCCCGCAACCTCGTGGAGGGTGCTACCGCGGGTGCTCTTCGAGGTCGTCGACGGTCCAGTCGGCCTGGCGAAGGATGGAGCGGGGGTGCCGGGTGCGAGGCTGCGATGGAGAGGCACGATGACGGTCCGCTCGCCGCTGCGGTACTTCAAGCTCGTCGAGTCCGCCCAGCAGCGGTGGCGGGCCGTCAACGCCCCTCACCTCGTCGCCCTCGTCCGAACCGGGGCTCGCTTCGAACGCGGCCAGTTCGTCGAACGTCCCGAGGCCGCAGTGGCGTGATCCTTCCGGACCCCCGCTTCGAACTCTCCGGGCATCGCACAGCCGCAGCTCGCAGACATGTCGAGGATCGCGGATGCCGAAGTCGGGAGACACGCCGGCGATCTGAGCCACTGCGTCGTCCGCCGGCTCTCGGAGATCTTGCTCATTCTTCGAGTTGTCGGCGTTTCAAGCGGTGGCCGAGTCTCTGGACGGTTCCTCGATCGGAAAGAGGATCGGGCTGAGCAGGTATCGCGCGCGGTCGCTTGTGGGCTGGTTGGCCAGCCGGGGCGCGATCACGCTGCGCAACTCACTGATCAGCTCGCGGAGTTCGCTGCGGCTGAGCCAGACTGCGTGCTGCCGGTAGCCGACGAGATCCTCGGCCGGGTCGGCGTGGTCTTGTTCGAGGTAGGTGTTGAACTCGGCCGCCAGCACGGCGAGTGCGACGGCGAACGCGCCGCGGTGATCGTCGAGCGAGAGTGACGTGACCGTGTCGGCGTCGATGACCGCCCGGTCCTCGCGCAGGCGGAAGGCCCGTTCCACCGCGCCCCGCACCCGCCGCTCCTCGGCCACTTCGAGGATTCCGCCCTTGGAGAGCAGGTCGACGTGCCGGTAGACCATCGCCTTCGACACGTCCGGCACCAGCGCGCACAACTGGGACGTGGTCAGCATCCGCCCGTTACGCATGGCGTGCACGATCCGCAGGCGCACCGGGTGCGCCAGGAGTTCCAACGTGTTCATGAGCCAACCTTCTCGCAATCTGCTACCGTTCGCAAAAAATGAGAAGGGTGGCGGGGGATGGGACCGAGTCCGGCTCAGAGTGCGACGCAGGTCATCGGCCTGGCACGCAGCGGGCGCTTCACCGAGATCGAAGAGCTTTTCGCCCCGCGGCTGCGAGCAGTCGTGTCCGCGGAAACGCTGCGGACGGCCTGGGCGACCGAGACCGGCGCGAAAGGATCGATCACGGGGATCGGGCAACCGACGACCGAACAGCGCGAGCCGGGGCTGGTCCGCGTGAGCGTCCCGGTGACCTGTGAACACGGGGGTCTGACCGTGGTCATGTCGGTGGACGACACCGGCATGCTGCACGGCCTACGCCTCGCGCCCCCGTCCACCACGTCCTGGACACCGCCGCCCTACGCGGCCCGGAGCAGGTTCACCGAGCAGGAGGTCACAGTCGGCAGCGGCCCACTCGCCGTGCCCGGCACGCTGACGCTGCCCCGCAGGCGCGGCCCACGGCCCGGCGTCGTACTCCTCAGCGGCGGCGGCCCCTTCGACCGCGACGAGACCAGCGGACCGAACAAGCCGCTGAAGGACCTGGCCTGGGGACTGGCCAGCCGCGGCGTGGCCGTGCTGCGGTTCGACAAGGTGACCCACACCCACCCGGACGTGGCCTCCGCGCCCGATTTCACCATGTCGGACGAGTACGTGCCGCATACCGTCGCCGCCGTCCATCTGCTCCACCGCCACCCGGCCGTGGACGCCGAACGAGTCTTCCTGCTGGGCCACAGCATGGGCGGCAAGGTAGCGCCGCGCGTAGCAGCCGCCGAACCGTCCGTCGCCGGCCTGGTGATCCTGGCCGGGGACGCCCAGCCGATGCATCACGCCGCCGTCCGGGTCACCCGCTACCTGTCCACCGTGAACCCCGGCTCTGACATCGAGGCCGCCGTCGCCATCGCCGCCGAACAGGCCGCACGTGTCGACAGCCCGGAGTTGTCCGCCGCGACGCCGGCCGAGGACCTGCCGTTCGGCTTCCCCGCACCGTACTGGCTGGACATGCGCGGCTACGACCCCGTCTCCGCTGCGGCCGGCGTGGGCAAACCGATGCTCATTCTCCAAGGAGGACGCGACTACCAAGTGACCGTCGACGATGACCTCGCACGGTGGAGGCATGGCCTCGCCCACCGCTCGGATGTCACGATCCGTGTCTACGACGCCGACGACCACCTGTTCTTCCCCGGCGAAGGGCCATCCACGCCGACGGACTATGACGCGCCCCAACACGTCGACCCTGCCGTCGTCATCGACATCGCGCAGTGGCTGGCACCCCACCGCGGGAAGTTCACTCGATTCCTTCCCACGGCCGGACGCCTCTGAAGCTGATCACGGGCTCGGGCATGACCACAGGCCGCCTCGAAAGGCCGGACCTCACGTACGAAGTCACCCGGACCGAGTGGGAAAAGCTCCGGCAGACATCAGCTACTCAGTCCACAACTCTTGACCATTGCTCGGTGCGGCAACGGATTCGTCGCCGGGCAGGACGGGGATGTCGGCGAGCTGGCGGCTACGGCGCCCCCGTGGCGACATCCGGTGCGGAATCTGGTTGCTGGGACTCGTACGACGGCGGCTTCCACACATCGTCATCAGAGTAAGTTCCTTCCTCTCCGTCACCGGCGGTTCAAGCAGGTTCGAAGAACGGCTCGGGCACGGCATCGGCCACGGTGTAGGGCCGGAACCCGGGATCGGTGAGGATCCGGTACAGGAACTCCGTAGCGGTCATCTCGTAGCGGCCCCAGTCCTCGGAGTCCTCCATCTTGGCGAAGACCGGCCAGGCGTCCACCGCGCCGTCCGTGACCTGCCAGAAGAACTTGTCGGCAGCACGCGAGATTCCCCATGGGATCAGGCCCCCCGTCGTCCCGGGCACATGGATCCGGTAGGGCACGAACGGGCCGTCCGGGCTGTCGTCGTTCTCCAGCAGTCTGCGCCACTTCCTCAACAGATCCGCCACGCGGGTCTCGTCAGAGCACAGCACCGACACCGCCCTTGAGAATTCACCGACACGAACGCCTGGCACAACTGCTTGTAGTCGCTGGGCAGTTCGGCATCCAGTTCTGCTTCGATCTCCGACCAGGGCTGCGCGAAGTCCCGCGCGTCACGACCTGTCGCACGGAGAAGAGAGTCCACCCACATGACAACACCTCGACCTGCTTGCGTTTCACCGATGCCGACGGTATGCGCCTGACGGCGTTCGCCACCAACACCAAGGATGCCGCGATCGCGGCGCTGGAACTGCGCCACCGCCAGCGGGCCCGCGCCGAAGACCGCATCCGCGCCGCCCGTGCCACCGGCCTTACCAACCTGCCTCTCCACGACACACACCCCTACGGTTCGGCTCCCGCCCTCGACCACACGAACGTACTGGCCTTCGATCTTGATCAAACACATAGGGGAACCCCCCGGCGGCGACATCCGTCCCTGCCGCTGCCGCAAGCTCCACGAACCCACGGATCCTCTGATCGGGACGCCGCTGAACCCCGCAACGTACGACTACACGGGCGCGGTCCTGTTCAACGCCCACGCCGGAGCCTTGCGGACTCGCTTCACCACCTACCTGCGCCGCGAGCTCGCCGCCCGGCTCGGCATGACCCAGAAAGCCGCCCACGCGGTCCCCGGCAGGGGCGGCAGTACAGCCACCCTCGGCGCGCTGCGCGACGCCCGCCGCACCTGGCGCACCGAACAGGCCCGCGCCCACGCCGGCCCGCCCGAGCACGACCCGACGACCACGCTCGTCGTCGGCCACTGGGCCTACCTCGGCTCGGGCTACAGCCCCGGCGCGGCCCTCCTCGCCGCCCACGTCTGGCACAGCAAGGAACTGGAACGGCAGTTCGTGGCCGAAGGGGGCTGCTGATGACCGCTCGCAGGACCATCGCGCCCCACGAGAGGCCGAGCACGCCCGAGGAGTTCCTGACGGTGCCGCAGGTCATGGCCCGCCTCCATCTCAGCCGCTCCGCCGTCGACGACCTCCTCCGCTCCGGCCAGCTCGCCTCGATTGCTCAAGTCCGCCCTGGAGCACGCCGTGCGCGAAGAAGAGATCCCGCGCAACGTCGCCCGCAACGTCCGCACCGGCACCCCACGGCCCCGGCGCTTCGAGCCCCTCACCGCCGACGAAGCCCGCCCGTTCCTCGCGGCCACGCGCGGACACCGGTTGCACGCGCTGTTCGAACTCGCCCTCCACACCGGACTCCGCAAGGGTGAACTTCCCGGCCTACACTGGGAAGACCTCGACCTCGACGCAGGCACCGCCGCCATCCGCCGCACCCTTCAGCGAACCGCCGCAGGCGGGCTCACCACGCTGTCCACCAAAACGCGGGCCTCCGAGCGCCGCATCGCCCTTCCCACCCGCTGCGTCCAGTCGCTGAAACTCCACCACGAACAGCAACAGCGCGAACGTGAGGCCGCGGGCACCACGTGGCAGCACGACGGGCACGTGTTCACCACAGCACAGGGCCGACCGATCGACCAGACCAACCTCACCCGCACCTTCAACACGCTCCTCCGCAAGGGTAAGCATTCAGAAGGAATGCGGCTGATCGGTGACGGTGTGTGAGGCTTGCTGGTCAGGTGGCTTGTTCGATCGGGGGCATCCAGAGGATGCCGGTGAAGGCGCGGTGGATGGCCTCGAAGGCGCTGAGCCCGTGTTTGCGGGCGGAGTCGAGGTAAGAACGCACGGCGAGCCAGGCCGTCGCACCGGTCTCGGACTGGTGGCAGCCGGAGATCTTTAGCTAGGTCTTGACCGGCCGAAGCGCCCGCTCGCCGCAGTTGTTGGTGAAGGGCACGTGCCGGGGGTCGTCGGCGAAGCGCAGGATCGAGTGGGCCTGATCCCGCAGGCGTTCCAGCAGGTTGCGGGCCGGGGACTGCTTGCGGCCCGGCGCTCTGGGGTGCTCGGAGAGTCCGACGGTGATGCCCCGGTGAAAGGCGTCCAGGTACAGCAGCAGGGCCTCGGGGGTGATCTCGCCGATCTCACCGGCGCGGACCCGTGTCGCCTGGGTGTTCAGCCCGGCCAGGGCCCACCGGATCTGCTGATGCCACTTTTGGTGGGGGAAGTCCTCTTCGGCGGCGGTCAGTTCACGGATCAGATGGGCGCCGCACAGCTGATGGGTGCAGTGCGGGTAGCCCACATACAGGGACAGCGAGTCGTGGACCAGGACGCCGCGGTAGTGCGGCAGCACGCCGCCCGCGTCCGCCCCGGCGCGCGAGCGCGGGGCGAGATGGAGCAGGGTGAGCAGGTCGGTACAGGCCACGTGCAGCCAGCGCCGCACGGAGCCGATGCGGGTGGTGGTCTCGTCCGCGTGCAGGACGTGGCCCAGGATGAGCAGGGCCCGGATCAGGTTCAGGGAGTCTTCGACCAGGCCGGCGGCCTCGGGGAGGAGGGAGGCCACCCAGCCGGTGGAGACCTCCGCCCCGGTCACATCCTTGATCAGCTGCGCGGTCCGCTCCACGGGGATGTGCTGGAACACCAGCAGATAGACGGCGAGTGCGCGCAGGTTCGGTCCGTAGGAGGACGGGGACCCGGCGATCTGCCCGGGCATCGGCTGGGCCGTGATGGTGCCGCAGGCGCACCGGCAGCGGTGGGCCCGATGCTCGGTGATCTTCACCGTGGACAGGGGGATGTCCCGGACCTGGCGCCGCTCGAAGCCGACACTGTCGCCCTGATCCAGCGTGCTTCCGCAGCCGGCGCAGGCCGCCGGGACATGGTCTTCGGTGACGTCGGGCTTGTCGGTCATGGTCAGCCCCGACCCGCCGGTGCCGGGCTGACGGCCTCGCTTGCGTCCGCTCCTGGGCTGCGGCTTCTTCTCCGGCCGCCCGAAGGCGTCCGAGGAGGGCGGCATCGAGGAGTTGCCCGAGTTCCGGCCAAGACGCCGCTCCAACTCCGCCACCCGAGCGGTCAACCGTTCGTTGGCCACCGCGAGTTCGGCCGCCTGGGCCTCTGCCGCTTCGGCCCGCGCCTCTGCGGCCGCCACCTGCCGCTGGAGCAGTCCCAGCAGCTGTAGTTCGTGATCGGTAACAGGTCGGCGCTGGTCAGTGGCGTGACGGGGGTGGCCTCGGGCACGGGTACGGCCACCGTGATCATGACCGTTTGTGACGACGAATCAGAGCCCGGTGGCCGTGGAGGCCACCGTAGCGGAAGCGGTGTGGCGCGATACCGTCGGGGCGTTCGCGGGGCTGGTGGCGGACTGTTTCCCGCGCCGTGAGACGCGATCGACCCTGCGCGAGCTGACCGGGGCGGTGCTGATGGGGCTGGAACGGATCAACTGCTGGACGCTGGCGGAGGCGTTGGGGCACCCCGGTCCGCACCGGTTGCAGCACTTCCTGTCCAGGGCGGTGTGGGACCACGAGGCCGTCCGGACCCGCCTGGGCCGCCTTCGTAGTGAATCAACTCGCCGACAGCCAAGCGGTGTTGGTGGTGGACGAGACGGGGGATGCGAAATCCTCGACCGACGCGGTCGGCGCGGCCCAGCAGTATTCCGGAGCTCTGGGCGGGATCGGCTTGTGCCAGGTCGCCGTCCATCTCACCTACGCCGGGGCAGAAGGGAACGCGCTGGTCGACCGGACGCTGTACTTCACGAGGGACTGGGCCGCCGACGAGGAGCGGCGGCTTTTGACCGGGGTGCCCGACGAGGTGGTCTTCGCGACCAAACCGCAGCTGGCCGCCGTGATGCTGGAGCGCGCCCGCGTCCAGGGCTTCCCAGCCCGCTGGGTGGCCGCCGACGAGGTCTATGGCGGCCGTGACCTGCGGATGCGCATACGCGAGCTCGGCTACGACTACGCCGTCGCGGTCCCCGCTTCGCACCGCGTGACCACCCCGGCCGGCCGCTTCGACACCGCGCGCGTGCTGGCGAAGCTGCCCCGCCGGGCCTGGCAGCGTCTGCGCACCGGCCACGGCACCAAGGGTGACCGGCACTACGACTGGGCCATGATCGAGGTGAGCGCCGACGACACCCCGCCCGGCCACGAGGCGGGCCACAGCTTCCTGCTGGTCCGCCGCCACCGATATACCCGCGAACTCTCCTTCTACCGCTGCCACTCCGCCACCCCTGTCGCGCTGGCCGATCTCGTCGACGTGGTCTGCCGCCGCTGGCGGGTCGAGGAGGACTTCCAGGCCGCGAAGTCCCTGGCCGGGCTCGACGAGGGACAGGTGACCTGCTGGACATCCTGGATGCGCTGGAGTCTGATCAGCCTCATCGCCGCCGCCCTCCTGGCCGTGGCCACCGCCCAGCACCACGCCGACAGCCCCGACGAGTCCGGCGCCGAGAGCGGGCCCATGATCGCCCTCACCCGGCCCGAACTCCTGCGACTGCTACGGACCTTCGCCCTGCCGACACCGGTCACCACCCCGGAGCACGTCCTGCACTGGTCCCACTGGCGCCGCCGCCATCAACACCGAGCAGCCGCCTGCCACCACCGCTGGAACGAGGCTGCCGCAGCCGCATGATCACGAACTACAGCTGCCGTGGCAGTCCGATCAGCGTGACGAGATCCTCGCGCGATGCAGACTCCAGAGCGGACGACATGACCACGGATCCTGCCGCACCCACCCCGTACCTGTCACATCGTCAGGAGGTGGACGCACGGCCGACCTTCTGAAGCAAACATTCACCAGGTAATCGGAGAGCGCTGGTCTACTGACGCCCTGTGAGCGTGTGAGCGTCCTGGTGGTGGTCTGTGGTTGGATCATGGTGTGTCTGATCTGGAGTCGCTGTCGCACGGGGAGCTGGTCGAGCTCGCCCGCGAGCAGGGGGCAGTGGTCGAGCGGCAGAACGCCCAGATCCAGGCCATGGCAGCGCAACTGTCCGCGCTGATGGAGAAGTTCGAGCAACAGCAGGCCGAGTTGGAGCGGCTGCGGCACCTGGCCTCGCGCAACAGCTCGAACTCGTCGATGCCGCCCTCGGGAGATGACGGGCCGGGCCGCATCCCACCGCGTAAGCAGCGGCGGGCGAAGCCGTCCGGACGGGGCAAGGGCAAGCAGCCCGGCGCGCCCGGCACCGCACTGCGCTGGCGCGAGGAGGACGAGCTCGACCGCCACGAGCAACGCGTCCCTGGTGGCCTGTGCGCCTGTGGGTCCGACCTGGCGAGCGCTGTCGACCTGGGCGTGGTCGACCGCTACCAGCAGCACGAGATCCCGCTGGTCACCGTGACCGTCACCCAGTACGACCAACACGCGGTCGCCTGTTCGTGCGGGAAGGTGCACACTGCCGCCCGGCCCGAGGGCGCGGGCAGCGGCCGCGTGGAATACGGGCCGAACCTGCGCGCCTACGCCATCTACCTGCTGGTCGTCCACTTCGTGCCGGTGCACCGCGTGGTGGAGATCCTCACCTCCCTGACCGGCGCCGAGCCGTCCGCGGGGTTCGTCCACTCCCTGCTGCGGCGCGCGGCGCGGGCGCTTGCCGCGTGCGACTTCGCGATCCGCACGCTGATCACCCTCGCGTTCGCCGTCTGCGCGGACGAGACTCCGCTCAAGGTGGGACCGGCCACCCCCGCCGAGGGCAAGAAGGAGGCCAAGGGTTA
>NZ_JBSFXK010000093.1:0-19784 GCF_053595355.1 Streptomyces sp. NPDC002513
TACCGGGGCTCCGCTCCTCATGTCCGGCGAAACCACAGCTCGCGGCTACCTTGACAAACCCCACCCACCCACAAACTGAACGGCCTTGGCACTAGCACGCCGAGGCGGGGGTCTCCCCGGCCGAACGGAGCCTGGACGGGGAGAGCATGGGCATCTCGGTCAGGCCCGGGAAGTAGATGTGCAGGCTCGCCGCCGGCTCCAGCGTGTCATTGACCACCTCGTGCACGTACCCCGGCGCGAAGACCCTCTGCACCCCCGCACCCAACGCGCGGGTGCCGCGCTCCGTGCGCTCGGTCAGTGCGCCGTGCAGGACGGTCAGTACGCCGGACGAGCGCCCGTGGCCGTGCGGCCCGCTGCCCTGCCCGGGGACCCACGACAGCAGCCACACCTCGTAGCCGATCGGGGTCTCCCCTGCTCGAGCGGAGCCGAGAGCTTGGGGAACGATGCGCAGCCGGTGGTACCAGCGGGAGGTCGCGTCGTACCGCACGAGGTGCTCCCACTGGGAGCGGTCGGCGGCGATGGAGCGGGCGAGGCCGGCGAACTCGGCCACGGTGGCCGGGTGCTCGCGCGGCGGCTGGAGCAGATGCGGTACTTCCAGGATGTCGCCGGCGATCTGCAGGTCGCTGTCGCTGTTCATGGGTGCGGTCATTCCTCGGCGAGAGTGGGGGGCGGCTGGATGTCGCGAGTCGTCCGCCCGGGTCACGGGCGTGGCGGGAGCCCTGATGCGGGCGCGGAACAACAGCCGAGTCGGGTGGACTCAGGGCGGCCGGAGCGGTGGGAGAGGCTCAACAGCCGAGACGGCAACAGCTACAGCGAGCGCGGGCAGCACCGTGGGACCCGGCGGAGCGGGTCTGGGTGAGTGCCGAGTTCGCGAGCATGCCCCCTAGGACATCGGTTCACACCTTCTCTGTCAACTTGGGGTCCGGAATATGGGAGGTGCTTCACCTCATCCGGTGCATCTGCCGGACGACAGGTTTGTTCACGGGGAGCCCCGGACACATGGAGCGCACCGCCGGGCGCACGAACCTCGTTGCGATCTCGTGATCCGACTGTGATCCGGTTCGCTTCGCGGCGCGTGCCGGAACGGGATCGAACATCCGGGCGTCCTCTCCTGTGAGGGGGTGGCCGCCCACCAGGGCTCCTGTCGCGTGTCCAGGTTTATGCCGATTTGAACACTTTCCGCATGGCCTTGGTTCCGCAGAGTGAATAAGGGGCTCAATAGCAGATCTCGGCTTGACTGGCCCGGATCGGCGCACTTGTAATTTCACTCGTGTCGTTCAGCCGAAATCGGTAACGACCACATCACGGGGACGCGAAAGACTGACGAGGGGCGCACATGACCGAGCTGGTGCAGCAACTGCTGGTCGACGACGCGGACGAGGAACTCGGCTGGCAGGAGCGCGCGCTGTGCGCCCAGACCGACCCCGAGTCCTTTTTTCCCGAGAAGGGCGGCTCCACCCGCGAGGCCAAGAAGGTCTGCCTCGCCTGCGAGGTCCGCTCGGAGTGCCTCGAATACGCGCTCGCCAACGACGAGCGCTTCGGCATCTGGGGCGGTCTGTCCGAGCGTGAGCGCCGCCGCCTGAAGAAGGCCGCGGTCTGACCCGGCCCGCCGGGGGCCCCGGCGTCCTGGCCCGGACAACGGCAACGGCATCCGGCTTTCCGCCCAGACGTCATGACGGCCCGTCGCAGGTGGGTTATCCACAGGCGGCGGGCCGCTGTGCTGCCCAGCAGATAGTGTGGTCGCTCGTCCGAGACGCCCCGCCGCCCGCACCGGGCACAGGCGTCCACCGCAGTCCATCGAACCGGGGCCCGTACCTCGATGTCCGTGTACAGCCATACGGCAGCCCATCAAGACACCGCTGCCACACCTGAGTTCCCGCGTCATGTGGTCACCGCTGTCCTCGTCGCCCATGACGGCGCCCGCTGGCTGCCCGACGCGCTCGCCGGGCTGCTCGGCCAGGAGCGCCCCGTGCAGAACGCCATGGCGGTCGACACCGGCAGCGCCGACGACTCCGCCCGGTTGCTCACCGACGCCCTCGGCGCCGACCGGGTCCTGCACCTCGCCCGGCGCACCGGCTTCGGCCAGGCCGTCGAGGAGGCGAACCGCGGCGCGGCCGTGCTGACCCCGGACGACCTGCCCTACCTCAAGCGCCCCAGCGGCTGGGACCCGGCCACCCGCACCTGGCGGGACGATGCGTACGACCTGCCCGAGCTACCGTACGGCGAGCCGGTGCAGTGGCTGTGGCTTCTGCACGACGACTGCGCCCCCGAGCCCGACGCCCTGGCCGAGCTGCTGCGGGTCGTGGAGAACGAACGGGAGCTGGGCCGCGACGACGTGGCCGTCGTCGGCCCCAAGCTCCACGGCTGGTACGACCGCCGACAGCTCCTGGAGGTCGGCGTCACCATCGCCAACTCCGGCCGCCGCTGGACCGGTCTGGACCGCCGCGAACAGGACCAGGGCCAGCACGACCACATCCGCCCCGTGCTGTCCGTGTCCACGGCCGGCATGCTGATCCGGCGCGATGTCTTCGAGCAGCTCGGCGGCTTCGACCGGTACCTGCCGCTGATGCGGGACGACGTCGACCTGTGCTGGCGCGCCCACGCCGCCGGCCACCGTGTCCTGGTGGCCCCCGACGCGGTCGTACGGCACGCGGAGGCGGCCTCCCGCGAGCGCCGCACCGTCGACTGCGCGGGCCGCACCGCCGCCTCCCCGCACAAGGTGGACAAGGCGGGCGCCGTCTACACCCTCCTCGTCAACGCCCGTACGGCACAGCTTCCCTGGATCCTGCTCCGCCTGGTCCTCGGCACCCTGCTGCGCACGGTCGCGTACCTCGTCGGCAAGGTGCCCGGACAGGCCGTCGACGAGATCCGCGGCCTGCTGGGAACACTGCTGCGGCCCGAGCGGATCATCGCCGGGCGCCGCCGCCGCGGCCGCCCGCAGGTCGACAAGGCCGAGCTGCGCCCGCTGTTCCCGCCGCCCGGTGCGACGGTCCGGGCCACCGTCGAACAAGTCGCGAGCAACCTGGGGGGCCGCTCCGACCCGGAGGTCTCCTCGGCCGGCCGGCACGGCGGCGGCCTGGAGTCCGGACCGGGCGGCGACGACGCCGACTTCCTGCAGGTCGAGCAGTTCGCCCGGCTCAAGCGCATCGCCCGCAAACCCGGCCCGCTGCTCTTCGCCGTCCTCCTGCTCGTCTCGCTGGTCGCCTGCCGCGCCCTGCTCGGCGGCGGGGCGCTCGCCGGCGGTGCGCTGCTGCCCGCGCCCGCCGACTCCTCCGAGCTGTGGTCGCGCTATCTCGACGCCTGGCATCCGGTGGGCGCCGGCGGCACGCACGCCGCGCCGCCCTACCTCGCACTCGTCGCCCTGCTCGCGAGCCTGCTGTTCGGCTCCACCGGACTCGCGGTGACGGTGCTGCTCGTCTGCTCGGTGCCGCTGGCCGGATGCACCGCCTACTTCGCCTCGCGTCCGCTCGTCGAGTCCCGGCTGCTGCGCGCCTGGGCGTCCATCGCGTACGCCTTCCTGCCCGCCGCGACCGGCGCCCTCGCCGGCGGCCGCATCGGCACCGCGGTCCTCGCCGTCCTGCTGCCGCTCCTCGCCCGCGCGGGCATCGCGGCATCCGGACTCGCCCACGCCTCCGGCGCGCGCGGCAGTTGGCGCGCCACCTGGGCGTACGCGCTCCTGCTGACGATCACCACCGCGTTCACCCCGATCGTGTGGCCCATCGCGGCGGTCCTGGGCCTCGGCCTGCTCGCCGTGCGCAGAACCGAGATCCTCGCCTACGGGCCGCGCGTCCTCGCCCAGTTGGGCACCCCGCTGCTGATGCTCGCCCCCTGGTCGCTCACGCTGCTGCCCGACGGCTTCTTCCAGGAGGCCGGTCTCGCCTACGGCACGAGCGCGGCCTCCGCCTCCGATCTGCTGGGCGCGAGCCCCGGCGGCCCCGGCACGGTCAGCGGGCTGATGCTCATCGGCGTCGTCCTCGCCGCGCTGGCGGCCCTGATGCGCGGCGAGCGCCGGCGGGCCACCTGGACGGCATGGGCGGCCGCCCTGGTGGCGCTCGTCTTCGCGGTCCTCTCCAACGCCTCGGCATGGGCCGGACCCGCGACCCTCGTCTACGGCCTCGCGCTGCTGTCCGCCGCCGCGATCGGCGCGGACGGCGCCCGCGCCCGGGTGGCCGAGCAGAGCTTCGGCTGGCGCCAGCCCGTGGCCGCGCTCATCGCGTTCGCGTCCGCGGCCGGTCCCCTGCTCCTCGCCGCGGGCTGGATGATCGGCGGCGCGGACGGGCCCGTGGAGCGGCGCGACCCCGTGCAGGTGCCCGCGTTCGTCGCCGAGGAGAGCGGCACCAGCGACCAGGCCCGCACCCTCGTCCTCGACGGCCAGTCCACCGCGCTCGTGCGCTACACCCTGGTCCGCGGCTCCGGCGCCCGCCTCGGCGACGCCGAACTCGCAGCCGAGGACGGCGAGAACAAGCGGCTCGACAAGGTCGTCGCCAACCTCGTGGCGGGCTCCGGCGCCGACCAGGCCGACGAACTCGGCGGCTTCGCCGTGCGGTACGTCCTCGTCCGCAAGGGCGCCCCCCGGGAGGTCAGCCGCGTCCTGGACGCCACACCCGGCCTGAGCCGGCTCAGCCAGCAGGACGGCAGCGCCCTGTGGCGGGTGGACCGGGAGGTCTCCCGCGCCGCGATCGTCACCGGCTCCGTGGCACCGCAGTCCGTGGCGGCCGGGCCCGTCGAGATCCACACCACGATCCCGTCCGGCACCGCGGGCCGGGTCCTGCGGATCGCCGACACCGCCGACGCGGACTGGACCGCCACCCTGGACGGCAAGCCGCTCACCCGCACCACGGTCGACGGCTGGGCCCAGGGCTTCGAACTGCCCGCCTCCGGCGGCAGGTTGGACGTCACCTACGACACACCGATCGGCCACACCGGCTGGCTGTGGGCGCAGGGCGCGCTCGCCCTCGTCCTCGTGGTGCTCGCCCTGCCGGGCCGCCGCCGGGACGTCGACGACGACCTCCCCGAGGAGCGGATCGTGCCCGCCGAGGACGCCACCGGCGAGGGCCGCCGGGCCCGCAGACTGCGCGCCCAGGCCGAGGCCGAGGAGGCGACGCCGGACCCCGACGCCCCGGCTGCGCCGGCTGCTCTGGCCGAGGAGGAGGCGTTCGAGCCCGTCGCGGTCCCGCAGCAGCACGCGTACGGCGAGTGGGACACGACGGGCTACACGGGCACCGAGTACGGCACGTACGGCGGCGAGCAGCACCAGGGCACCCAGGAGTACGCGCCGGGCCCGTACGAGCAGCAGCCGTACCAGGCCGATCCCTATCAGGGCGCCCAGGCCGACCCCTATCAGGGCGCCCAGGCCGATCCCTATCAGGGCGCCCAGGCTGACCCCTATCAAGGCGCGCAGGCCGATCCCTATCAGGGCGCCCAGGCTGACCCCTATCAAGGCGCGCAGGCCGACCCCTACCAGGGCGCCCAGTACGACCCGTACGCGTACGGGAACACGACGCCGTACGACCCGACGTACCACCAGGGCTACGCCGCGCCGTACGACCCTGCGCACGGCACCGACAGTGAGCGCCCCGACGGGAGCCAGCAGTGAACCGCACGACCCTGTCCCTGATCGCCGGCGTGACCGCGCTCGCCGCCGTCACCGGATTCGCGGCGCTCGACGCGCCCGCCGCGTCCGGCAGCAGCACCGCGAAGACGGCCGTCCGGCTGCCCGTGGAGCAGACGCGGCTGCTGTGCCCCGAGCCGAGCACCTCCGACATCGCCGACACCACGTACACGTCGTTCACGCCCGTCTCGAAGGGCACGAGCGGCAGCGGGAAGGCCCAACTCGCCGCAGCCGACACGCAGTCGGCGGACGGAGCGGACACCGGCGGCGGGAAGGCCGGCAAGGGCGCGAAGGACAAGAAGCAGTCCGGCGCCCCGACCGTGGCCCCGAAGGATCCCGGCACCCCGGTCACCGCGGACAGTTCGGGTGCCGACACGCCCGCGCTCATCGGAACCGCCACAGGACGGTTCGCGCCCGGTTGGACGGTCCAGGAGACCACCGAGGTCGCCGCGGGTGCCGGCCGCGGGCTGCTCGGCACCGACTGCACCGCCCCGGACACCGAGTTCTGGTTCGCGGGCGCCAGCACCGCCGCCTCCCGCACCGACTATGTGCACCTCACCAACCCGGACGACTCCGCCGCGGTCGTCGACATCGAGCTGTACGGCAAGGACGGCAACCTCAAGTCGACGGTCGGCGAGGGCATCACCGTCCAGCCGCACTCCAGCGAGCCGATCCTGCTGTCCACGCTCACCAACGCGCAGGAGCCCGACATCACGGTCCACGTGAGCGTCCGCAGCGGCCGCGTCGCCGCCGCCCTACTGGCCCTCGACGACAAGCTGGGCGGCGACTGGCTGGCCCCCTCGACGGACCCCGCGGGATCCCTGGTGCTGCCCGGCATCCCCAAGGACGCCACGGACGTCCGGCTGGTGGCCTTCGTGCCCGGCGACGGCGACGCCGACCTCAAGGTGCGCCTCGCCTCGCCCTCCGGGGAGATCACCCCGGCCGGGAACGAGACGCTGCATGTGAAGGCCGGTATGACCACCGCCGTCGACCTCGGCGACGTCACCCGAGGGGAGGCGGGCTCCCTGATGCTGACACCGGGCGACACCCCGGTCCCGGTGGTCGCCGCCCTGCGGGTGGTGCGCGGCAAGGGCGACCGGCAGGAGTCCGCGTTCATCCCGGCGACCGCGCCGGTCGGCACGCGCGCGTCTGTCGCCGACAACAGCGCCAAGGGCAGCACGCTCGCGCTGACCGCCCCGGACGCCACGGCCACGGTCAAGGTCACCGCGTCCGCGGGCAGCGACGGCGGCACGGCGGCGACCAAGGAGTACACGATCAAGGGCGGCACGACGCAGAACGTGGACGCGCCCGTGCCGAGCGGTCTGAAGGGCACGTACGCGCTCACCGTCGAGCCGGTCTCCGGAGGACCCGTCTACGCCGCCCGTACGCTGCAGACGACCATCGAGGGCGTACCGGCGTTCACCGTGCAGACCCTTCCCGACGACCGGGGCACCGTGGCGGTGCCCGAGGCCGACCAGGACCTCTCCGTCCTGCTGAAGAAGTGACGTCCCGGACGCCCCCGCCCGGCGCCATCGGGGGCGTGCCGGTCCGGGGCGGCCGAAGAGGTGCCGCCCGGGGGCGTCCGGGACGTGACGGACGGGGCCACGGAGAGGTCGGCCCCGGGCTGCCCGGGACGTGGTGGGCCGAAGGGGCCGTCGCCTGGGGTCAGTCCTCCCCGTAGCGCGGATCCACGGTCTCCGGAGTCAGCCCCAGCAGCTCCGCCACCTGCTCCACGACCACCTCGTGGACCAGGGCGGCACGCTCGTCGCGGCCCTTGGTGCGGATCTCGACCGGGCGGCGGTAGACGACGACCCGCGCCCGGCGCCCGTCACCGGCCGGGATCGTGCCCCCCAGGGGCACCGCCTCGTCGCTCCACACCTGACCGGGACCGTCGAGGCGCGGCACCTCGAGGATGAGGAAATCGATGTCGGCGAGCTGCGGCCAGCGCCGCTCCAGCCGCTCCACGGAGTCCTGCACCAGGTCCGCGAACACCTCGGCACGGCTCGCGGCGAGCGGCACCTGGGGCGGCGCGATGGGGCCGCGCATGCCTCTGCCGTGGCGATCACGGCGGCGGGGCCCGGGTGCGGCGGAGCGGGGCGGTACGGCGTTGTCCATCACTGACGAAGCGTAATCCCCGCCGGGGCTCGGCGCCCGGCCTCACACGACCACACACCCCCTTCGCCCCGCCCTGTCCACACGGCTCGCCGGGGCCGGACTCCGGATGCCGGCGGATGTCGACGGAAGCCGTCAGGACATGTCGCAGGATGACCATTCCAGCCAAGGTTGGGCTCGATTCCATATCCCTCCCAGACCGTCGGCCGCATGAGAATTGACGGGGTTTGTGCCAAGTGGTGACCGATTTCAAGGGGGTCCAGGGCTGGGTCCCGTGGTCTCCGCGCAGGTCATCAGGGCCGGTCGGGAGGAGTGTGTGGGGTGTTTCACAGCACGACACGGTGGAGTGACCTGGGGGAGAGTCGTCGCGGCCCGCTCAAGAGTGCGGTACCGTCCAACGTCGTGAGCCCTGTACGTCGTTGTTCGCGCACCGCTTGCGGCCGACCCGCCGTAGCTACGCTGACGTACGTCTACGCCGACTCGACCGCGGTCCTCGGCCCGCTCGCCACCTACGCCGAACCCCACTGCTACGACCTGTGCGCCGAGCACTCCGAGCGCCTGACCGCACCGCGCGGCTGGGAGGTCGTCCGGCTCCTGGACGGCTCGGCCCCCGCGCGCCCCAGCGGCGACGACCTGGAGGCGCTCGCCAACGCGGTCCGCGAGGCGGCCCGCCCACAGCAGCGTGCGGCGGAGGCGGGCGGCGGCGCGCGTACGGCGGATCCGATGGAGGTCGCGCGCCGGGGCCATCTGAGAGTGCTGCGCTCGCCGGACAACTGAGCGCCGGGCAGCGTGTGTGAAGTCCGGGTGTGAACCCCGGTATGAACTCCGTTGGAACTGCCCTCCCGGCCCGCCGCACCCACCACCGGGCGCCGCTTCCAGCAGGTAGTTTGGGGCCATCGTCAAGACCTCAGGAGAGTTGGCCGTGGCTGCTGATCTGTCGCAGATCGTGAAGGCATATGACGTGCGCGGGGTCGTCCCCGACCAGTGGGACGAGTCGCTGGCCGAACTCTTCGGGGCGGCCTTCACCCAGGTGACCGGCGCGGACGCGATCGTGATCGGTCATGACATGCGTCCCTCCTCCCCGGGACTCGCGCGCGCCTTCGCCCGCGGGGCCACCGCACGCGGAGTCGACGTCACCGAGATCGGCCTGTGCTCGACGGACCAGCTGTACTACGCGTCGGGCTCGCTGAACCTGCCGGGCGCCATGTTCACCGCCTCGCACAACCCGGCGAAGTACAACGGCATCAAGATGTGCCGCGCGGGCGCCGCCCCCATCGGCCAGGACACCGGTCTCGCCGAGATCCGCGCCCTGGTCGAGCAGTGGGTGGACGAGGGCGCGCCGGAGCCCGCGCAGACGCCCGGCACGGTCACGCAGCGGGACACGCTGGAGGACTACGCGGCGTACCTGCGCTCCCTGGTCGACCTGACCTCCATCCGCCCGCCCCGCTCCCACCACCGCCCTTCCGGGGAAGACGCCTCGCGCCCGGCTCGTCTGAAGGTCGTCGTCGACGCCGGCAACGGCATGGGCGGCCACACCGTGCCCACCGTCCTCGCCGGGCTGCCGATCGACCTGGTCCCGATGTACTTCGAGCTGGACGGCACCTTCCCCCATCACGAGGCCAACCCGCTCGACCCCAAGAACATCGTCGACCTGCAGAAGCGGGTCCGCGAGGAGCACGCCGACCTCGGCATCGCCTTCGACGGCGACGCCGACCGCTGCTTCGTGGTCGACGAGCACGGCGACCCCGTCTCGCCGTCCGCGGTCACGGCGCTGGTCGCCGCGCGCGAGCTGGCCAAGCACGGCGGCACGGGCACGGTCATCCACAACCTGATCACGTCGTGGTCCGTGCCCGAGGTCGTCCGCGAGCACGGCGGCACGCCCGTGCGCACGCGGGTGGGCCACTCCTTCATCAAGGCCGAGATGGCACGCACCGGCGCGATCTTCGGCGGGGAGCACTCCGCGCACTACTACTTCAAGGACTTCTGGAACGCCGACACGGGCATGCTGGCCGCGCTCCACGTCCTGGCGGCCCTCGGCGGGCAGGACCGCCCGCTGTCGGAGCTGGTCGCCGAGTACGACCGCTATGCGGGCTCCGGAGAGATCAACTCCACGGTCGACGACCAGCAGGGCCGCCTGGCCGCGATCAAGGCGGCCTACGAGGGCCGTGAGGGCGTCGCCATCGACGAGCTGGACGGCCTGACCGTCTCGTCCGCCGACTGGTGGTTCAACGTCCGCCCCTCCAACACCGAACCGCTGCTCCGCCTGAACGCGGAGGCGAAGGACGAGGCGACCATGGCGAAGATCCGCGACGAGGCCCTGGCCCTCATCCGCGGCTGACCCCCCGTGCCGCGCCGCACGGCCGGAGCGGGCGCCCCTTCCGCGCGGGGCGCCCCCGGACCGCGCCGCCTCGCCCCACCCCACCACGCCGCCCTCGCGGCGGTAATCTGACCAGGTCAAGCGCACTCGCTCCGAAGGGACCCCTCATGCCGCTCGAAGCCGGCCTCCTGGAGATCCTCGCCTGCCCGGCGTGTCACGCCCCCCTGAAGGAGGAGGACAGCGAGTTGGTCTGCACCGGCTGCGGCCTCGCCTACCCCGTCAGGGACGGCATCCCGGTCCTGCTGGTGGACGAGGCCCGCCGCCCCGCCTGACGGAACCGGCGATCGGAGACTGCCGCTCATGCTCGACGAATCGCTGCTGGACGACCCTGACGCGTTGGCACTCGCCGACCGCCGCGCCCTGCTGCGCGGCGCCGCCGAGGCCGGCGCCCGGGTCCGCACCGCCGTGCGCCACGCCGCCGAGGCGGGGATCAACGAACTGAAGCCCGACGGCCGCCCCCGGGCCGTCCTCATCGCGGGCCCCGGTACCGCCTCCGTGGGCGTGGCCGAGCTGCTCGGCACCCTCGCGGGCGCCTCCTGCCCGGTCATCCGCATCCACCCGACCGGGGTCGCCCCGGCCGCGGGCGCCCTGCGTTGGGACCTGCCCGGCTGGGCGGGCCCCGTCGACCTCCTGCTGATCGCCACGCCCGACGGCACCGAACCGGGCCTCGGGATCCTCGTCGAGCAGGCCTACCGCCGAGGCTGCACGGTCGTCGCCGTGGCCCCCTCCGGATCCCCGGTCACGGAGGCGGTGACCGGCGCACACGGCCTGTTCGTCCCGATGGCGACCGCCCCGTACGAGCAGGAGGAACCGCTCGCGGCGTCCGCGCCCGGCGTCCTGTGGGCCCTGCTGACCCCGCTGCTCGCCCTGCTCGACCGCACCGGGCTGCTCTCCGCACCGGCCGATGCCCTGGAGACGGTCGCCGACCGCCTCGACCAGGTCGCCGAGCGCTGCGGCCCGGCCATCGCCACCTACAGCAACCCCGCCAAGACCCTCGCCGCCGAACTGGCCGAATCCCTGCCGGTGATCTGGACGGAGGGTGTCTCCGCCGCGCCGGCCGGCCGCCGCTTCGCCGCCGCGCTCGCCGAACTGGCCGGCCGCCCCGCGCTCACCGCACAGCTGCCCGAGGCCCTCGTCTCGCACAGCGTCCTGCTCTCCGGCGCGCTCGCCGCCGGCGCCGACCCCGAGGACTTCTTCCGCGACCGTGTCGAGGAGGCCCAGGCCCTCCACGCGCGCGTGGTGCTGCTGCGCGACCGGCCCATCGGGGGCCTGAGCGCGGCCCCCGCCGCACGCGAGCTGGCCCTCAGCCACGACACGTCGATCAGCGAGCTGGAACCGGAGGACGGCAGCGAACTGGAGACCCTCGCGGAACTGATCGCCATCACGGATTTCGCCGCTGTTTACGTGGCGCTCGCTTCGGGGGCCTGACCTTGGCTCACGCCGTCTGACGGCGCCCGCGCCCAGCAGCACCTACGGAGAAAAAGACACCCATGGATCGCCTCGACAACACCATCCGCCCCTATGCCTGGGGTTCGACCACCGCCATCCCCCGCCTCCTCGGCGTGGAGCCGACCGGTGAACCCCAGGCGGAGATGTGGATGGGCGCCCACCCGGGCGCACCCTCGCGCACTCCGCGCGGGCCGCTCAACGAGGTGATCGACAAGTCCCCCGAGCAGGAGCTGGGCGCCCGCACGGTCGCCAAGTTCGGCCCGCGGCTGCCCTTCCTGCTGAAGATCCTCGCCGCCGGCGCCCCGCTCTCTCTCCAGGTGCACCCCAACCTGGAAGAGGCGAAGGAGGGCTACGAGGACGAGGAGCGCCGCGGCATCCCCCTCGACGCGCCCGAGCGCAACTACAAGGACGCCAACCACAAGCCCGAACTGATCTGCGCCCTCACCGAGTTCGACGGCCTGTGCGGCTTCCGCGCCCCCGACGACGCCGCCGAACTGCTCGCCGGTCTCGACGTCGGCTCCCTCAAGCCCTACGTCGACCTGCTGCACGCGCACCCCGAAGGCGCCGCCCTGCGCGAGGTCCTCACCGCCGTTCTGTCCGCCGACCCCGAGGCCATGGCCCACACGGTGGCCGAGGCCGCGGCCGCCTGCGCCCGCCTCGGCGGCGCCTACGCCCCGTACGCGGACCTCGCCCACCACTACCCCGGCGACCCCGGCGTGATCGCGGCCATGCTGCTCAACCACGTACGGCTGCAGCCCGGCGAGGCCCTCTTCCTCGGCGCCGGCGTCCCGCACGCCTACCTGAGCGGCCTCGGCGTCGAGATCATGGCCAACTCCGACAACGTCCTGCGCTGCGGTCTGACCCCCAAGCACGTCGACGTCCCCGAACTGCTGCGCGTCGTCCGCTTCGAGGCGAGCGACCCCGGGGTACTGCGCCCGGAGGCGTCCCCCGACGGCGAGGAGGTCTACGAGACCCCCATCGACGAGTTCCGCCTGTCCCGCTACGTCCTCCCCGAGGGCACCGCCGCGCACGAGCTCACCCGCCCGACCCCGCAGATCCTGCTGTGCACGGCGGGTTCCGTGCGCGTCGGCGATCACCTGCTCGCCCCGGGCGAGTCGGTCTTCGTACCGGCGGACGAACCCTCCGAGGTCTCCGGAGCCGGCACGCTCTTCCGGGCCACGGTCCGCGCCTGACGCACAGCCGTAGGCCGTCCGACGCCGGTCCGGCGCAGCACCGCCGGACCCGGCTGCAACAATGACCCACCGGCAAAGGACGGGCAAAGCCCTGGACGGCGTACGCGGATACGCCGTGCCGGGGCGGGACGGCAACGAAGGGACATCGCGAACACATGAGCGCGTCAGGCGGCACCAAGGCGATCGTGGCGGCACTCGGCGCCAATCTCGCGATCGCGGTATCGAAATTCGTGGCGTTCGCCTTCAGCGGCTCGTCCTCGATGCTCGCCGAGGGTGTCCACTCCCTCGCCGACTCGGGGAACCAGTTCCTGCTACTGATCGGCGGCAAGCGGTCCCAGCGCGAGGCGACCCCGCAGCATCCGTTCGGCTACGGCCGCGAGCGCTTCATCTACGCCTTCCTGGTCTCGATCGTCCTCTTCTCGGTCGGCGGCATGTTCGCCATCTACGAGGGCTTCGAGAAGATCCAGCACCCGCACGAGCTCGAGCACTGGTACTGGCCGGTGGGCGTCCTCGTCTTCGCGCTGATCGCCGAGGGCTTCTCCTTCCGCACGGCCATCAAGGAGTCCAACGAACTGCGCGGAAAGCTGTCCTGGGCGCAGTTCATCCGCCGCGCCAAGGCACCCGAGCTGCCGGTCGTCCTCCTGGAGGACTTCGGCGCGCTGATCGGTCTGGTCCTCGCCCTCGGGGGTGTCGGCCTCACCCTGCTCACCGGCGACGGCATCTGGGACGGCATCGGCACCGTCTGCATCGGTCTCCTCCTCGTCCTGATCGCCCTCGTCCTCGCCGCCGAGACCAAGTCCCTGCTCCTCGGCGAGGCCGCCGGCCTGGACGTGATCCGGGAGATCGAGTCGGCGACCGTCGACGGCGAGACGGTCACCGGCATCATTCACATGCGCACCCTCCACCTCGGCCCCGAGGAGCTGCTGGTCGCCGCCAAGATCGCCGTCCGGCACGACGACACCGCGAGCCAGATCGCCGCCGCGATCGACGCGGCCGAGGCCCGTATCCGCGCCGCCGTTCCGATAGCGCGGGTCATCTACCTGGAACCGGACGTCTACAGCGACGCGAAGGCGGCCAAGGGCCCGGACCCCGAGGCAACGCCCGGGGGACCGGGCCGGACCGCCGGTCACTGACCCTCACCCCTGCGCGGGCCACGGCGGTGCGGGCGGGACGACCCGCCTCCTGCGCACCGCCACGGCCGCGATCCCGAGGCCGAGCCCCGTGGCGGCCAGGACCAGTCCGAGCAGCCCGCACACGAACCAGACCAGGAGCCGGCCCGGACCTCCGACGACGCGCCCCTTCACATCGCCGACGGCCACCGTCCCCTGGTGGCCGTCGTTCGCGAAGAACCGTGAGTCCACGGAGTCGACCCGGTGGTCACCCAGCACGAAAAGCCGGCCTTCGGGCACCTTCACGTCGTACGACTGGTGCACACCGTCGGCGATACCGTCCTTCACATACGGCTCCTGAAGCGGCCGCCCGTTGACGGTGACGCGTTCCGCCGTGCCCGTGCCGCAGCACACCACGTGGTCGCCGCCCACACCGATCACCCGCTTCAGCACGGCCGCGCCGGAATAGCGGCCCGGCGTCGCGAAGAGGACGACATCCCCTCGGTGGACGTCGTCGCCCTGCAGCCGCTGTACGACGAGCTGCTCGCCGATGCGATAGGTGGGCTCCATGCTCGCGCCCCTCACCGTGACTCCCGTGTAGGCCGACCGCACATACAGCAGAGAGCCCACCAACAAGATCAGCCCCAGTGGCAGCGTCACCCACGCCGCGAGCGCCAGTCCCCGCCCCTTACCCATCGCCGTCCCCTCTCTGTGCGGCGCATCCGCACGCGCAGAGGCTAACGACGGTCTGTGCGTCGCCTGAGCGCTGGGGTTCGACGCTCGCCCGACGCCTTCCTCACACGGGATGTCCTCCGGACGCACGATCCGGCGCCCCGGCTGCCCGGCGCCTCCCCGGGGAGTCCGAGCGCAGGAGCGCAAGAACGCCCTGCTCATCCGGCTTCGCAGGCTTCTCCTGGGCTGCCCGGGGCGTCGCACGGTTCGCTCCGCCCGCCGGGAGAGCGGCCCGATGTGTCCGAAGGCGGACTGGGGAGCGCCGGGTCCTCCGGTGTAGCTTGGGACGGAGCCAGACGTCGCTGCTGATGGCGGTCGGGCGGCCCAGCGCGGGCCGGCCGAGGGAGAGAGGGCCTCCGACGGACTGCGCTGCGCGTACGTGGGCATGCCTGTGTCCTCTTGGGGCACCTCTGTGTCCGCCGCCGCGCAGACCAGCCCTATCCACCTCGACCCGACTCCGAGGAGCACCTCGCAATGACGACTGTCGACAACCGACAGGACTTCAAGGTCGCCGACCTCTCCCTGGCCGAGTTCGGCCGCAAGGAGATCACTCTCGCCGAGCACGAGATGCCCGGTCTGATGGCGATCCGCAAGGAGTACGCCGAGGCGCAGCCCCTGGCCGGCGCCCGTGTCACCGGTTCCCTGCACATGACCGTCCAGACCGCTGTGCTCATCGAGACGCTGGCGGCGCTGGGTGCCCAGGTCCGCTGGGCCTCCTGCAACATCTTCTCCACCCAGGACCACGCGGCCGCCGCCATCGCCGTCGGCCCGAACGGCACGCCCGACAACCCTCAGGGCATCCCGGTCTTCGCCTGGAAGGGCGAGACGCTGGAAGAGTACTGGTGGTGCACGGAGCAGGCGCTGACCTGGCCGGACACCCCCACCGGCGGCCCGAACATGATCCTCGACGACGGTGGTGACGCCACCCTCCTCGTCCACAAGGGCGTCGAGTACGAGAAGGACGGCAAGGTCCCGGCCGTCGAGACCGCCGAGTCCGAGGAGCACCGCGTCATCCTCGAACTCCTGCACCGCACCATCACGGACGGCTCGCAGAAGTGGACCCAGCTGGCCTCCGAGATCCGCGGCGTGACCGAGGAGACCACGACCGGCGTCCACCGCCTGTACGAGATGCAGCGCGACGGCCTTCTCCTGTTCCCGGCGATCAACGTCAACGACGCCGTCACCAAGTCGAAGTTCGACAACAAGTACGGCTGCCGCCACTCCCTGATCGACGGCATCAACCGCGCCACCGACGTCCTCATCGGAGGCAAGACCGCGGTCGTCTGCGGCTACGGCGACGTGGGCAAGGGCTGCGCGGAGTCCCTGCGCGGACAGGGCGCCCGCGTGGTCGTCACCGAGATCGACCCGATCTGCGCGCTGCAGGCCGCCATGGACGGCTACCAGGTCACGACCCTCGACGAGGTCATCGACAAGGCCGACATCTTCATCACCACGACGGGCAACAAGGACATCATCATGGCCGCGGACATGGCCAAGATGAAGCACCAGGCCATCGTCGGCAACATCGGCCACTTCGACAACGAGATCGACATGGCCGGCCTCGCCAAGGTCCCCGGCATCGTCAAGGACGAGGTCAAGCCGCAGGTCCACACCTGGACCTTCCCCGACGGCAAGGTGATCATCGTCCTCTCCGAGGGCCGCCTGCTGAACCTGGGCAACGCCACCGGCCACCCGTCGTTCGTGATGTCCAACTCCTTCTCGGACCAGACGCTGGCCCAGATCGAGCTGTTCACCAAGCCCGACGCATACCCGGTCGGTGTGTACACGCTGCCCAAGCACCTCGACGAGAAGGTCGCCCGGCTCCACCTGGACGCGCTCGGCGTGAAGCTGACCCAGCTCCGCCCCGAGCAGGCCGCGTACATCGGCGTCGACGTCGAGGGCCCGTACAAGCCGGACCACTACCGGTACTGACAGGACCCCACCGGTACCGACAGCGGTACCGACCAGGCCCTGAGGCAGGCCCCCGCACCCCCGTGTCGGGGGCCTGCCCCTTCGGACCGACCGGCCGGACCAGCCCGTCACACCCCAGGACCCTCATGCCCCGCGGCCGATATTCGCTGCACGACCCGCACGACGACACCCTCCTCGCCGAAGAACACTTCCAGTGCGCAACCGGCCCCTCCGGCTGGCGCTACGTCTCCCAAGTGACCACTCCCTCCGGCGACCACGCCGGTTCCGTCGACCTCGCCCTCGACGACCTCGGCCGTCCCATCCGTCTCGAACTGCACGCCGCGAGCTGGCAGGTGCGGGGCGCCGCCCTGGACGGCGTCACCTGGGTCCGCACCGACCCCACCGGCACCCAAGCCATCGAAGGCAACGTCCCCGCCCACGCCTTCACCGGTACCTCCCCCGCCTTCCTCGTCGCCACCGCCCGGCTGCTGCGCCTCACCCCCTCTTCCGGCGCGACGCGCGTACGCCTCGTCGCGTTCACCGATCCGGTCCTCGCCCCCCGCACCGTGGACCAGTCCTGGGCCCTGATCGCAAGAGAAGCACACCCCACTGACAACGACCCGCTGATCGTGGACGAATACCAGGTCACAGCCCTGGACACGGGGGAGCGGCACACCGTCCACATCGCCGGCGACGTCGTGCTCGCGGCGCCCGGTGTCGAGCTGGAACACCTCGAATCACCGCCGTCGGTGTTCCCATGACGGAGCCTGCGCCCGAGGGTTACGCGGGTGGTGCGAACCCGGTGGCAGGGCGGTCCGAGGAAGCCGCGGCCCGCTGGTCCTTCCCGGGGCCGGCAGCCGGGGTCTGAGACGGGCCATGTATCCGCGGCCGGACAGGCGCCCCGGGCCCCTCGTCCACGCCACCCACGCCGGCCAGGCCGGTCGTACCGACCACCCCGTCGGCTGCCCCAGGAGCCGACCACGGATTCCCCTCGCCCCGCGGGGCAGAACCCCGCGCAGGCGTAGGAGCGTGCCCGTCCGGCATTCCCGGCGCCTGCGGACCGGCCTCGGCGATCGCCTCGACGCCCTGGCCGCCGCGCGCCCGCCGCGCCTCCCTGGCCTGGCGTTCCTGCACCACCGCCGCCAGATACGCGGCCGGCGGGACCCCGTGCGGCACCGGGGCCCCCGTACGAACCGCGAGATCCGAGGCGAGACGCTCCGCCATCGCCCAGCCCACCTGCGGATCCAGGTACTGCATCCGCGTCAGGTACTGCCGGATCGCCAGCCACAACCCGTCCGGAACCGCCGAAAGGTCCAGCTCGGAGAAGCGCCCGGCAAGCCAGGGCGGCGGCGGGGGCACAGCCGCCGTACGTCCCGCCGGCACCCGCTCCCGCACGACCAGCGTGCCCGCGAACACATCACCGAGGCGCCTGCCCCGGGCCGACACCAGCGAGGCGATGCACGCGATGACCCCGAACGTCATCAGAATCTCGACCACGCCGACCGCGCCCCGGACCAGCGCGTGGCGGAACCGGATCGGTCCTCCGTCGTCCCGCACCACGCGCAGCCCACAGGCGAGCTTGCCGAGCGACCGACCGTGGGTCAGGGTCTCCACCGCGATCGGCCCGCCCACCGGGACGAGGACGAAGACCGCGATCGACATCGCGATCTGCGCCGCGTCGTCCAGACCGGACGTCGACGTCACCAGAGCGATCAGCACGATGACATAGGCGGTCAGAGCCACCACCAGGTCGATCAGCACCGAGAGCACCCGGCTCGGCAGTTTCGCCGGGCGCAGCTCCAGCGCCACCGCCTCGCCCGTCACCAGTTCAGTCATGCCCATGTCCTTCCCCTGACCCACCCCGGGACAGGACAGTCTGCCAAGCTGAGGGCGCATCGCGCTCCAGTGCGACAAGCTGACACGCAGTACGAGAGGACGAGGAGCAGCCCGACCCATGGACCTCGACGTGTTCGTGTCCGCCCACCGCGCCGAGTGGGACCGCCTCGAGGCTCTGCTGCGCCGCCAGCGCCGCCTCACCGGAGCCGAGGCGGACGAACTCGTCGCCCTCTACCAGCGCACCGCGACCCATCTCTCGCTGATCCGGTCCAGTGCCCCGGACCCCCAGCTCACGGGTCGGCTGAGCCAGCTGGTGGCACGCGCGCGCAGTGCCGTGACGGGCACGCGCCGTGCCTCGTGGCGTGACGTCACACGCTTCCTCACCCATGGCTTTCCCGCCGCGGTCTACCGTTCGCGCCGCTGGTGGATACCCACCGCCCTGCTCTCCACGGTGATCGCCGCGCTCCTGGGGTGGTGGATCGGCACCCACCCGGAGGTCCAGTCCTCGATCGCGGCGCCCGGCGAACTCCGCGATCTGACCCGCCCCGGCGGCGGGTACGAGACGTACTACTCGAGCCATCCCGCCGCCGCCTTCGCCGCCCAGGTGTGGACGAACAACGCCCAGGCCGCCGCGATGTGCCTGGTCCTCGGCATCTTCCTGGGCCTCCCGGTCCTCTGGATCCTCTTCGAGAACATGCTGAACCTCGGCGTGGGCATCGGCTTGATGTCCTCAGCGGGCCGTCTCGACACCTTCCTGGGACTGGTCCTCCCGCACGGCCTGCTGGAACTGACGGCCGTCTTCGTGGCCGCCGGCACGGGTCTGCGACTCGGCTGGACCCTCATCGACCCGGGCCCGCGCACCCGCCGCGGCGCCCTCGCGGAGGAGGGCCGGGCGGCGCTGGGAATGGCGATCGGCCTCGCCCTCGTCCTCTTCATATCGGGCGCCATCGAGGGCTTCGTGACCCCTTCGGGCCTTCCCACATGGGCGCGGATAGGCATCGGCATCCTCGCTGAGCTGGCCTTTCTCACGTACGTGTTCGTCCTGGGCGGTCGCGCGGCACGGGCCGGTGAAACCGGTGACCTGGAAGCGGACGAGCGCAGCGCGACCGTCCCCACGGCGGCGTGACGGGGGTGGGCGGCCCGTCGGATGTGCGTCGCACTCCGTTGACCTGCTAGTCTCCTCTTCGCCGCGCAAGACCTGTTGACACGGGTCGGGCGAGGAGGTAGATTCGAACAGTTGCCTGGAGGTGGGCCTACCCACCCGGGAACAACTGAGAACGTCTATCTGCTTCCGGAACATCGATTCCGTGAAGCCATCCGATGAGTCAGAAATAGGCGCCGGTCAATCGGCCCCGAAACCTCTGATAAAGTCGGGAAAGCCGGAAAGGGAAACGCGAGAGCGGGAACCTGGAAAGCGCCGAGGAAATCGGATCGGAAAAAGATCTGATAGAGTC
>NZ_JBSFXK010000094.1:0-19405 GCF_053595355.1 Streptomyces sp. NPDC002513
GCGGAGTTCGACGGGCGCCCCCTGTACGAGCCGGCGGACCCGCTGCGGGCCGCCCACCCGGACTGGGGGACGCTGGAGTTCGACTACGGGCGGCGAGAGGTGCGCAACTTCCTGGTCGCCAACGCCGTGTACTGGTGCGAGGAGTTCCACATCGACGGCCTGCGCGTGGACGCGGTCGCCTCCATGCTCTACCTGGACTACTCACGCCAGTACGGCCAGTGGCGGCCGAACGCGCACGGCGGGAACGAGAACCCCGACGCGGTGGCGTTCCTGCAGGAGATGAACGCCACGGTCTACCGCCGCTGCCCCGGGGTGGTCACGGTCGCCGAGGAGTCCACGGCCTGGGACGGCGTCACCCGGTCCACCGACCACGGCGGACTGGGCTTCGGCCTGAAGTGGAACATGGGCTGGATGCACGACTCGCTCGTCTATGCGTCCAAGGACCCCGTGCACCGCGCGTACCACCACCACGAGATGACGTTCTCGATGGCGTACGCCTACAGCGAGAACTACGTCCTGCCCATCTCCCACGACGAGGTGGTGCACGGCAAGTGGTCGCTGGTGTCGAAGATGCCCGGCGACTGGTGGCAGCAACGCGCGGGCCTCCGCGCCTATCTGGGCTTCATGTGGTCCCACCCGGGCAAGCAGCTCCTCTTCATGGGACAGGAGTTCGCCCAGGGCTCCGAGTGGTCGGAGGCGCACGGCCCCGACTGGTGGCTGCTCGATGCGGACTACGGGGCCGCGGCCGACCACCGGGGCGTACGCGACCTGGTCCGCGACCTGAACGCGATCTACCTGCGCACCCCGGCCCTGTGGCAGTGCGACACCCGGCCCTCGGGCTTCCGCTGGGTGGTCTGCGACGCCGCCGACGACAACGTTTTCGCGTTCCTGCGCTTCGACGCGGACGGCGCCCCCCTGCTCGCCGTGTCCAACTTCTCGCCGGTCGTGCGCCACCACTACCGCCTGGTCGTGCCCGACGACGTGCCGGCCTGGGACGAGGTCCTCAACACCGACGCGGCCCGCTACGGCGGCAGCGGTGTCCGCAACCCCGGACCCGTGACGCCCGGGACCGGACCCGGGCACGGCATCCGCCTCACGCTTCCACCGCTCGCCACCCTCTGGCTGCGTCCCGTGACGGAATATCCCTCCACCGGCGGCATCGAGGACTCATGAATTTCCGTGGAACGGCCCGGGCCTCTGGAATTCGGCGCCCGCGCCCTTCGGCCCATGCCAGGGCGCCTTGCCTGCCCCTTGCCCGGTCACCTTTCGGAACGAAGAAATCTCCAGGAGTAACCCCCGTGAGCCACGAAATATCTCTCATGAATCGTTTGACGCCAGGAAAGGCGGGAATAGGCCGTAAGAGTGCTTCGGACAGGAGGCACCTCCGTGGAAACTGGCCCAGCGGATCCCGGGTGTGTGACTCCGCGTGTGGTCCGTCAGTGCGCCTTCCCGCGGTGACTGTCCAGTCAGCCCCTTCAGGGAGTTGAAAGCACGATGCGCATCACGGTCAAGGCGAAGCAGCATCCCCACGACGACGCACCCGATACCGCCCATGCCTTCGCGCACCTGCGCGAACTGCCCGAGGGGCCCGAGCGCCGGACGCTGCGCGACGACATCGTCCGGTCCTGGCTGCCGATGGCCGACCGCATCGCCCGGCGCTACCGAGGGCGGGGCGAGTCGGTCGAGGACCTCTGCCAGGTCGCGGCGCTGGGACTGGTCAAGGCGGTCGACCGCTACGACCCGGCCCGGGGGTACGCCTTCGAGAGCTACGCCATCCCCACCATCACCGGTGAGATCAAGCGGCACTTCCGTGACCACATGTGGGTCCTGCATGTCCCCCGCCGGGTCCAGGACCTGCGTAATCGGGTGCGGACGGCCGTCAAGGAGATGTCCCAGGAGACCCCCGGGCACGGTCCGACCGTGGCCGAGATCGCCGAACACGCAGACCTGAGCGAAGAGGACGTCCGAGTGGGGCTGGAAGCCATGGACAGCTTCACCGCCCTGTCCCTGGACGCGGAGGTCGCGGGCAGCGACGACGGATACGCCCTCGGCGACGCCCTCGGCGAAGCCGACTCCGGGTACGACCTGATCATCGACCGCGAGGCCGTCAAGCCGTGTCTGCGGTCACTCCCGGAGCGCGAGCGCACCATCCTCTATCTGCGTTACTTCCGCGGGATGACCCAGAGCCGCATAGCGGACCAACTCGGTATCTCCCAGATGCATGTCTCACGCCTGCTCAGCGGATGCTGCGCCCGGGTACGCGAGGAGGCGCTCGCTGATATCGCCTGACACCGGCGATCCCCTCTTCCCCGCGTCCAGAAGCTCCGCTGAATCCAGAAGCTGCGGTCGCGCCCCCGTACGTACCACTGCGACCGCAATCGCATCCGGCCGTCCGGATCGGCGACTCGTCGACCGGACGGCCGTTTGCGGGCGGGCTCACTGCCGAACCCTCCCGGGAACGGCTTGGCAGTGCGCCGCTCCTTCCGGACTATCCGTGAGAGGGTATTTGAAACACGCCGCCCGCGGGGCAACGAAGGGAAATCGACGGGTTATTGGCGGCGGCCCTTCGGCGGCCCGGACCGGGCCGGGTGGGGACCGCACCCGGACGGGCCCCCACGACCTGCGGGCCTCCTCGCCCGCCCGGTGCAATGGACCCGTGACCGAGCCCCCGGACGACTGCCTCGCCCGCAACGAGTGGATCTGCGGCGCGTATGTGCGTACCCGCCGCCATGTCCTCCTCGACGCCCTGGCCGAGCATCTTCAGCTGACCGCGGCCTCCGTGCTCATCGCTCTCGTCATCGCCGTGCCTCTGGCCCTGCTGGCGCGCCGCTGGACCGGGGTCGCCGGACCCGTGCTCGCCGGTACCACGATGCTCTACATCATTCCGTCCCTGGCGATGTTCTCGCTGCTCCTGCCCCTGTACGGGTTGTCACCCACCCTGGTGGTCGCCGGTCTCGTCCTCTACTCGCTCACCCTGCTCGTCCGGAACATCCTCGCCGGGCTGCGCGCCGTCCCCGAGGAGACCCGGCAGGCCGCCCACGGCATGGGATACGGCCCGATCCGGCTGCTGCTCACGGTGGAACTCCCGCTCGCCATGCCCGCCGCCATGGCCGGGCTCCGCATCGCGACGGTCTCCGCGGTCTCCCTGGTCACCATCGGGGCGATCGTCGGCTTCGGCGGACTCGGGAACCTGATCTACGCGGGCATGAACACGTACTTCAAGGCGCAGGTGCTGACCGCGTCCGTCCTGTGCGTGCTGATCGCCGTGGCCGCCGATCTGCTGCTGCTCGGCGTGCAGCGGCTGATCACCCCCTGGGCGAGGGCGGCACGCGGATGAGCACCCTCGGCGCGGCCTGGCACTGGCTCACCGACCCCGCGCACTGGGCGGGCGACGACGGCATCGGGCACCGGCTGGCGCAGCATGTCCTCCTCACCGTCGGCTGTCTCGTCATCAGTTGTGCGATCGCCCTGCCGGTCGCCCTGGTCCTCGGCCATCTCGGGCGGGGCGGCGCGCTCGCCGTCAACATCTCCAACGCCGGCCGTGCCGTCCCCACCTTCGCCGTCCTGGTGCTTCTGCTGCTCACCCCGCTCGGCCGCTGGGGAGAGGGGCCCACCGTCGTCGCCCTCGTCCTGTTCGCCGTACCGCCCCTGCTCACCAACGCCTACGTCGGCGTGCGCGAGGTCGACCGCAGTGTGGTGCGGGCGGCGCGGGGCATGGGGATGACCGGCCGCCAGGCGCTGCTCCACGTGGAGCTTCCCCTCTCGCTCCCGATGGTCCTGAACGGGGTGCGGATCGCCGCCGTGCAGCTCGTCGCGACCGCGACCATCGCCGCGCTCGCGGGCGGAGGCGGACTCGGCCGCATCATCACCGCGGGTTTCAACCTGGCGAGCACGCCGCAGGTCGTGGCCGGGGCCGTGCTGGTGGCGGCGCTGGCACTGATCGTGGAGGGGGCCTTCGAAGCCGTCGAGCGGCTGGTCCCGCCCCGGGCCGGAGGCTCGCGATGAGACGGTGCGCGGCGGCCGCGAGCCTGCTCCTGCTCGTCTGCGGCACCCTGGGCCCGGTCCTGCTCGTCGGCTGTGCCACGGGCCCTTCCCTGGAGACCCGCGGCCGGGTCACCGCGTCGCCCGGCGACAGCGGACAGCTGACCGTCGGCTCGGCCGGCTTCACCGAGAGCGATCTGATCGCCCAGATGTACGCACTGCTGCTGAACCGCGCCGGATACCGGACGTCGCTGATCACCGTCGCCAACCGCGAGCTGTACGAACCCGCGCTGGAAACTGGGCAGATCGACGTCGTCCCGGAGTACGCGGCCACCTTCGCGGACTGGCTCAACGCCAGGACCCATGGTGTTGACGCTCCTCCCGTCGGCTCACCGGACCTGGACACCACCATGAAGGCCCTGCGCACCCTCGCGGAGCCCCGTGGGCTCACCGTGCTCGACCCGGGCCGGGCGGTCGCCCAGAACGCCTTCGCGGTGACGCGGGCCTTCGCCCGTGAACACCGCCTGAGGACGCTGAGCGACCTCGGCAGGTCCGGTCCGAAGGTCCGGCTGGCGGCGGGCGACGAATGCGTGCGGCGGCCGTACTGCGCACCGGGATTGAGGAAGGTGTACGGCATCGACGTCATCGGCGTCGACCCCAAGGGTGTCGGCACCACCCAGGCCAAGCGGGCCGTGCAGAGCGGGCGGGACCAGATGGTGCTGACCACCACCACGGACGCGACCCTCGACGCGTTCGGGCTGGTTTTGCTCGCGGACGACAGACATCTGCAGAACGCGGACTACATCGTCCCGGTCGTGAGCCGCTCCCGCGCCGGCGGCGCACACGTCGCCCAGGCGCTCGGCGCCCTCAACTCCGTTCTCACCACACGGGATCTGGCGTCGATGAACCAGCAGGTCGACAGCTGGCGGCGGCTCCCGCAGGACGTGGCCCGCGCCTATCTCCAGGACAAGGGCCTGCTGAAGTGACGTGGCCGGGACACGGCCCGCCGCGCCGACGGCAGGGCTCCCTCACGCGTCCGCCACCGACTCGTACGGCACCTCCCGGCGCGAGACGCCCCGCACGTCCGCGTCCACCGAGCGGCGGAGGGCCTCGTGGAGCTTGGCCGGGGTCAGGACTCCCAGGAAGCGGGTCCCGTCCAGCACCGCCACCCAGCCGGCGTCGTGCTGGAGCATCACCCCGAACGCCTGCCGCAGCGGAGCACCCACGGGCACCCAGGCGTTCATCCGGTGCGCGTGGTCGCGGACCAGGCCGCCCCCCGCCAGTTCGTCCACGCCGGCCCAGCCGTGCAGATCGCCGGCGGAGTCGAGCACGACCGCCCAGCGTGCGCCCTGCGCGTGCAGCCGGGCCGCCGCCCGCCCGCTCGGTTCGCCGAGCTGTGCCACCGGCGGCTGCTCCAGGTCGCTCGGCTCGATCTCCGTCACCGACAGCCGCTTCAGTCCCCGGTCCGCCCCCACGAACGCGGCGACGCGCGGCGTCGCGGGCGCCCCCAGCACCGTCCCGGGCGTGTCGAACTGCTCGATGCGCCCCTGCCCGTACACCGCGATCCGGTCGCCGAGCCGCACCGCCTCCTCGATGTCGTGCGTGACCAGCAGCACCGTCTTGCGCACGGCCGTCTGCATCCGCAGGAACTCCTCCTGAAGCTGCTCCCGCACCACCGGGTCGACCGCACCGAACGGTTCGTCCATCAGCAGCACCGGCGGGTCGGCGGCCAGTGCCCGCGCCACCCCCACCCGTTGCCGCTGGCCGCCGGACAACTGGTCCGGATAGCGCGGCCCGTAGGTCTTCGGGTCCAGGCCCACCAGGTCGAGCAGTTCGGCCGCGCGCGCCCGGGCCCGTGTCCTCTTCCAGCCGAGCAGGCAGGGCACGGTCGCCGTGTTGTCGAGCACGGTCCGGTGCGGGAACAGTCCGACCTGCTGGATCACATAGCCGATCCGCCGCCGCAGCCGCACCGGATCGACGGTCGCGACGTCCTCGCCGCCCACGAAGATCCGTCCCGAGGTCGGCTCGATCAGCCGGTTGACCATCATCATCGTGGTCGTCTTGCCGCAGCCGGACGGTCCGACCAGGGTGACCAGCTCGCCCTCGCCGACCTCGAAGGACAGGCCGTCGACGGCCGTCGTGCCATCCGGATACCGCTTGGTGACCTCCTCGAACCGGATCATTCCCTCACGCTAGCGGCGCCGGTCACGCCTCGCTCACCAGCACCACCTCCAGGGTGCGCGGACCGTGCACCCCCTCGACGCGGTCCAGCTCGATGTCACTGGTCGCGGACGGCCCGGAGATCCAGGTCAGCGGGCGGTTCGGGGTGAGCCGCCGCAGAGCCTGGGGTACGGACTCCACAACCTGGTCCGGGACGCGGACGACACAGATGTGGTGGTCGGGGACGAGGGTGATACGGCGGCGGCCCTGATCCGGCGAGCCGTCCAGCACGAGGGTGCCGGTCTCGGCGATCGCGAGCGCGCAGCCGGTGACCACACTGTCGACGCGGTCGAGGTCGTACGGGGTGCTCTCCGCCCGGTCGGGAACCTGCTCGACGCCCGTGAGCCAGTGGGACGGCAGTCCCGGGGGCACCAGCACGGTCCGCGCGCCGCGCGCCGCGAGAAGACCGGCCAGGACCGACGGCAGCCCCGGGGCATCCGTCCGGTGCACGATCGCCCGGTAGTCCGCGAGGTTCTCCGCGAGCAGATCCACCGTCTGTGCCGGAGTGCGCTCGCCGTGCCGCTCCCGATAGTTCCGGGGAACGGCCTGCTCGTACGGCGTGTCGTCCTCGGGCACGTCCGCCAGGGCGCGCCGCACCCGGCCCAGGATCAGATCCCTGCTGCCGCTCATCCCGCCGTCTCCTTCCCTCCGTGCGTGCGCTGCCACCAGTCCCGGAACGGTTCCGCGGGCACCGTCGGCAGGTCCCGGCTCGCGCTCCACGCCCTGCCGGGGCCGGGAAGGGTCCGCGGCAGGAAGCGGCGCGAGCGCGACGCCAGGCGTTGGCCCGCGCGCAGGGCGCCGGGGTGGCTGAACGTCCAGCGCGCCGCCCGCATCGCAGCCCGCTCCGCCGCGTGTCCCCGTGCCGGCTTCAGCACGACCTTGTTGCCCGCCCGTGTCGCGGGCCCGCCCTCCACCACCCGCTCCCGCAGATGCACCAGCACCTCCGGGATGTCGATGGCGACCGGGCACACGTCGTAACAGGCGCCGCACAACGACGAGGCGTAGGGCAACGAGGCGTCGATCGCGCTCTCGGTGCCCCGGAGCTGAGGGCTGAGGATGGCGCCGATCGGGCCCGGGTACACCGAGCCGTAGGCATGGCCGCCCGCCCGCTCGTACACCGGGCAGACATTGAGACACGCCGAGCAGCGGATGCAGCGCAGCGCCTGGCGGCCGACCTGGTCGGCGAGCGTGTCGGTGCGCCCGTTGTCCAGCAGGACCAGGTGGAAGGTCCGGGGGCCGTCCGCCGTGCCGGGGTCCGTGGCTCCCGTCCACATGCTCGTGTACGGGTTCATGCGCTCGGCGGTCGATGACCGGGGGAGCGTCTGCAGGAAGACTTCCAGGTCCCGCCAGGTCGGCACGATCTTCTCGATGCCGACGACGGAGATCAGCGTCTCGGGGAGCGTGAGGCACATCCGTCCGTTGCCCTCCGACTCGACCACCACTAGGGTGCCCGTCTTCGCGACCATGAAGTTCGCACCCGAGACGGCGACCTTGGCGCGCAGGAACTTCTCGCGCAGGTGCAGCCGGGCCGCCTCGGCGAGTTCGGCGGGCGAGTCGGTGAGCCCCTCGGGCGCCGGTCGGCCCCACGCGCCCATCTCGGAGCGGAAGATGTCCCGGATCTCACCGCGGTTGCGGTGGATCGCCGGGACCAGGATGTGCGACGGCCGGTCCCTGCCCAACTGCACGATCAGCTCGGCGAGGTCGGTCTCGTACGCCCGGATCCCCTCGGCCTCGAGCGCCTCGTTGAGGCCGATCTCCTGCGTGGCCATGGACTTGACCTTCACGACCTCCAACTCGCCGGTCGCCCTGACCAGTTCGGTGACGATCCGGTTGGCCTCGTCCGCGTCCGCCGCCCAGTGGACGGTGCCCCCGGCCACCGTGACAGCCTCCTCCAACTGCACGAGGTAGCGGTCGAGATGACGCAGTGTGTGGTCCTTGATCCGTCGGCCCGCCTCCCGCAGCTCCGCCCAGTCCGACACCTCCGCGACGGTCTTGGCCCGCTTGGCGCGGATGGTGTGGGTGGCGTGCCGCAGGTTGCCGCGCAGGGTTTTGTTGCCCACGGCCTCGTGTGCGGCCTCGGGGAAGGCCGGCATCCCGACGAACGTCCCGCTCATGCGCTGCGCCCCTTCTCCCGGTCGACGACGCTCATACCAGCGGCTCCTCCTCCGTGCTCGCCAGGATCTCCGCGATGTGCACCGGCCGCATGCCGACCCGCAGCCGCGTCATCGTGCCGCCGAGGTGCAGAAGACAGGAGTTGTCCGCCGCGCAGAGCACCTCCGCGCCCGTGGACTCGGCGTTGCGCACCTTGTCGACGCCCATGGCCGCCGAGACGTCGGCGTTCTTCACGGCGAAGGTGCCGCCGAAGCCGCAGCACTCCTCGGCACCGGGCAGCTCGATCAGCTCCAGTCCCTTGACGGCCCCGAGCAGCCGCATCGGGCGGTCGCCCAGCCGGAGGCCGCGCAGGCCGTGGCACGTCGGGTGGTAGGTCACGCGATGCGGGTAGTACGCCCCCACGTCCGTCACCCCCAGCACGTCCACCAGGAACTCCGTCAGCTCGTACGTCTTCGGGACGACGGGCGCCACGGTGGCCGCGAGGGTGTCCCCGCGGCCCTCGGCCCGCGCCCGCTCACCCATGCGCGGATACAGCTCCCGCACCATCGCCCCGCAGGACCCGGACGGGGTCACGATCGCCTCGTAATCCCGGAAGACATCGGAGAACTTCACCGCGAGCGGCTCGGCCTCATGCCGGTAGCCGGTGTTGTAGTGGGCCTGTCCGCAGCATGTCTGGGCGGGCGGGAAGTCGACCTCGACGCCCAGCCTGGTCAGGAGCTTCACCACGGCGCGCCCGGTGTCCGGATACAGCGTGTCGTTGACGCAGGTCAGGAACAGAGCGACACGCATCGCGGCTCCTCGGAGTCGATCATCGGATGAGTGCAGGGTAGTCGGCGGACGCGGCCCGGGGGAGACCTCGCGTCCTGGCGTGGCGAGCCGGCACCGGGCCGCTGCTGACGCCGACCACCACGGGGGCGACCGATCGCCGCGGTGGCGGCAGGCCGCCGGCACCGGCTGAGCGGCTGATCGGGGGCGGCTTCTCGGTCCCCGGGCGCCGACGCCGGCGGACCGTGTGCTGAACTGGCACGCGTTCCGCATCCGTCCGCCTCGGGAGCCCCTTTGAGCCTCAGCTACCGCCAGCCCGGCGTCGTCCTCACCGACCGGCGCTTCACCGTGCCCCTGGACCACGACGCACCCGACGGGGAGACGGTCGAGCTGTACGCACGAGAGGTCGTCGCGAGCCACAAGACGGACGCCGACCTGCCCTGGCTGGTCTATCTCCAAGGCGGTCCCGGCTTCGGGGCGAATCGTTTCATCGGAAAGCAGGCCTGGCTGGGCCGCGCCCTGGAGGAGTACCGGGTCCTCCTCCTCGACCAGCGCGGCACCGGCGCCTCCACGCCCGCCAACCGGCAGACGCTCCCGCTGCGCGGAGGCCCCCGCGCACAGGCCGACTACCTGACCCGCTTCCGCGCCGACTCCATCGTCCGCGACTGCGAGGCCATCCGCCCCCAGCTCACCGGCGGAGCCCCCTGGACGGTCCTCGGGCAGAGCTTCGGCGGCTTCTGCACCGTGAACTACCTCTCGACCGCGCCCGAGGGCCTGCGTGCCGCCCTGATCACCGGCGGACTCCCCTCCCTCGACGCGCACGCGGACGACGTCTACCGGGCCGCGTACCCGCGCATCGAACGCAAGGTCGCCGCCCACTACGGCCGCTACCCGCAGGACGTCGAACGCGCCCGCCGTATCGCCGAGCACCTGCTCGAGCACGAGCCCGTCCTGGCCGGCGGCTACCGGCTCACCGTCGAGGCGTTCCAGTCCCTCGGCATCCTCCTCGGCGGCAGTGAGGGCAGCCACCGCCTGCACTTCCTCCTCGAGAACGCCTTCGTGCGCACCCCGCAGGGCCCCGCGCTCTCCGACGCCTTCCAGGAGGAGGCAGGGGCCCTCCTCTCCTACGCGGGCCACCCCCTGTACGCGCTGGTCCACGAGGCGAGCTACGGCCAGGACGGCCGCCCCACCGCCTGGTCGGCGGAGCGGGTGCGGGCGGAGTTCCCGCAGTTCGACGCGGCGAAGGCACTGGCCGGCGCCGGACCGGTGCTGTTCACCGGCGAGTCCGTGCACCCCTGGATGTTCGACACCGACCCGGCGCTGCGCCCGCTGCGCGAGACCGCGCACCTGCTCGCCGAGCGCACTGACTGGACACCGCTGTACGACCCCGCCCGCCTCGCGGTCAACGAGGTGCCGGTGGCTGCGGCGGTCTACCACGACGACATGTACGTCGACACCGCGCACGCCCTCCGGACGGCCCGCCTGATCCGCGGACTGCGGACCTGGGTCACCGACGAGTTCGAACACGACGGCGTCCGCGCGAGCGGCCCGCGGGTCCTGGACCGGCTGCTGGCGCTGGCTCGGGACGAGGTCTGACACCGCCGCGCACCGCTCGTCGCCGCCCGACGCGCGAGCCGGGACGGCGGGCGGGCGCGAAGGCCGCCGTGGCGTGCACGATAGTTTCTCCACGGCGGTGCGCATCCGTGCTTTGATCGTCACCGAGGCCCAGGACGGGGCCGGTCCGACGGGGGATCGATGAACGACGTGGAACTGCTGGCGGACCGCTTCCAGGCACACCGAGGGCAGCTGCGAGCCGTCGCCTACCGGATGCTCGGCTCGCTCAGTGAGGCCGACGACGCCGTTCAGGAGACCTGGCTGCGCCTGAGCCGCTCCGATGTGAGCGAGGTGGAGAACCTCGGCGGCTGGCTCACCACCGTCGTCGGCCGGATCTGCCTGGACCTGCTCCGCTCCCGCGGCGCGCGGCGCGAGGAGCCCATGGAGGACACCTTCGTCCCCGACCCGGTCGTCACCCCCCTGGACCGCATCGATCCCGAACAGGAGGTGCTGCTCGCCGACTCGGTCGGGCTCGCCCTCCTGGTCGTGTTGGAGACACTGGAGCCCGCCGAACGGCTGGCCTTCGTTCTGCACGACATGTTCGCCGTGCCCTTCGACGACATCGCGCCCGTCGTCGGGCGCAGCTCCGCCGCGACCCGGCAGCTCGCGAGCCGTGCCCGCCGCAGGGTGCAGGAGGCGGGGCCGGCCTCCGATCCCGACCTCGGGCGTCAGCGCGAGGCGGTCGAGGCGTTCCTCGCGGCCTCACGCGCCGGCGACTTCGACGCCCTTGTAGCCGTGCTCGACCCGGACGTGGTGCTGCGGGCCGACTCCGGCACCCTGGTCCGTGGCGTGGCCGCGTCCAAGGTGGTGCGGGGTGCGGCGGCCGTGGCCCAAGGGGCGCTCCTGTTCCGGCAGTTCTCCCCGTATGCGCGGCTCGTGCTGGTCAACGGCGCCGTCGGGACGGTCACGGCGCCCGAGGGGCGGCCCCAGTCGGTCATGGCCCTCACCGTCGTGGACGGCAGGATCGCCCGGATCGACATCCTGTCGGACCCCGAACGCCTGGCGCGGCTCGACCTCGCGGCGGTGCTGGACTGACCGTTCAGCACACGGTCGGCTCCACCCCGCGCAGCGGAGCCACGGCCTGGCCGTCCGGCAGCACTTCACCGGTGTCCTCGAAGACGATCGTGCCGTTGCACAGCAGGCTCCAGCCCTGCTCGGGGTGGGCGGAGACGACCATCGCCGCGTCGTGGTCGGGACGGTCGGCGGGCGGGCACGGCGGCCAGTGCATGCACATGACGTCTCTCCTGAGGTCGTTCGACGGATACCTCTGTGGTAGCGGAGCTTGATTTCGTAGGGATGAGGGGACTCCCACGGCGCAGCAAACTCGCGCCGGAAACTCGGCGGTGAGTTCGGCGGACGGCCCCGGGGCGCGGACGGCTGCGGGGCCCGGGACGCACGGAGCGCCACGGCAGCACGTCAGTCCCGCACACCCCCGGCACCAGCGACCTCCGGCAGACGGCGGTGCCTAAGATGTCCCTCATGCACACCACCCCGGCCGACCCCTCCGCCCTGCGCGCCGACTGCGGTCGCTGCTTCGCGCTGTGCTGCGTCGCCCTGCCCTTCGGGCGCTCGGCGGACTTCGCGGTCGACAAGGACGCCGGCACGCCCTGCCGCAATCTCCAGGACGACTTCCGCTGCGGCATCCACACCCGGCTGCGCTCGCGCGGCTTCGCCGGCTGCACCGTCTACGACTGCTTCGGCGCCGGACAGAAGGTCTCCCAGATCACCTTCGGCGGACAGGACTGGCGGTCGGGCGGCCCCGAGCACGCCCGCCGGATGTTCGACGTCTTCCCCGTGATGCGTCAACTCCACGAACTCCTCCGGTACCTGACGGAGGCGCTCACCCTGCCCGCGGCCCGTCCGGTCCACGACGATCTGCGCCGCATGCTGGACACGACCGAGCGACTGACCCTGCGAACGCCGCGGGAACTGGGTGAGTTGGACGTGGCCGCGCACCGGTCGGAGGTCAATGTGCTGCTGCTGCGCACCAGCGAGCTGGTGCGTTCGGGGACGGGACGCCGTGGCAGGAACCGGCGGGGCGCCGATCTCATCGGCGCCCGGCTCAAGGGGGCCGACCTGAGTGGTGCCGACCTGCGCGGCGCCTGCCTCATCGCCGCCGATCTGACGGGTGCCGATCTGCGCGGCGCGGATCTGATCGGTGCGGATCTGCGCGACGCGGACCTCACGGACGCCGACCTGACGGGCGCCTTCTTCCTGACCCAGCCGCAGGTCGACGCGGCCCGGGGCGGCGCGGGCACCCGCCTGCCGGCGTCAGTCACCCCTCCCGGTCACTGGACAGCGGGCCTCTGACGGTGCCGGCGGTGCCTCGTCCACGGCCGCCGGGGTGCGTGCGACGGCGGGCCGCCGGTCGAGGTGCAGCCGCAGCCCCTCCGGGATCACCGTCAGCCGTTCGGCCACGCGCAGCCGGTAGCCGGGGTCCGGCCGCAGCTCGTAGCGGCGCAGCAGGAGCCCCAGCACCAGCGTCGCCTCGTGCAGCGCGAACTGACGTCCGATACAGGCCCGCGCACCCGTCCCGAACGGCTTGAAGGTGTGCGCGGGGCGCGCCCGCGCCGCGCCCGCCTCGAACCGGTCCGGGTCGAACCGCTCCGCGTTCGCGCCCCACACCTCCGGATCCCGGTGCAACAGGGGCGTCAGGACCAGGGCCCAGGCGCCCCTGCGCAGGGGATGGACGCCGTCGAGCACGGTGTCGTGCCGGGCCTCGCGCGCGTAGGCGGGGGCGGTCGGCCACAGGCGCAGGGACTCGTCCAGGACCCGGCGCACATACCGCAGCCGGGCGACCTGCTCAAAGCCGGGCCGGGCGACGTCACCCCACACCCGGTCCACCTCCTCCCGGGCACGTCGGGCGATGTCCGGGTGCCGGGAGAGATAGTGCAGGGCGAAGGAGAGCGCCCCCGAGGTCGTCTCGTGACCGGCTATCAGGAAGGTGATCACCTGCCGCCGGACGTTCTCGGGCGCCAGCCGTTCCCCGGTCTTCGGATGCGCGGTCTCCAGCATCCGGTCGAGCAGGTCGCCATGGCCGTCGCCGGTGCGCCGGGCGCGTACCAGATCGTCCACCGTGCGGTTCAGATACGCCATGTCCGCCTCGTTGCGCCGGGCGGCGCCGCGCAGCGTCAGCGAACTCAGCGGTCCGGGAACGGCGTTGCGTAGCTGCGCGAACGTCAGTGTGCCGACCATGGCGGTCACGAAGGGATGCGGCCGGGAGCGCTCGAAGGAGCCGAAGTCGTGGCCGAAGCCGGTCCGCGCGATCGTCTCCAGCGTCAGCTTGGTCATGTCCCCGGGCACGTCCACGGCCCGGCCCCCCGCCTGCTCCGTGTCCCAGCGGTCCAGCAGCCGCTCGGCCACATCCAGCATCATCGGGTGGTAGCCCGCCATCGCCTCGCGGCTGAAGCCGGGTGCCAGGACATCGTGCGCCAGCTGCCAGTTGGGTTCGTCGTTGTACGCCGTGAACAGCCCGTCCCCGGCGATCGGCCGGAGATTGGCGACCCCGAGGCCCACGTGCTTGGCGAAGCGCGACTCGTCGGCGAGATCGGCCGCGAGGCGCCCGCCCCACACGATGACGATCTCCCGGCCGAAGAACTTCCGCCGGAAGACGGGGCCGAGCAGCCGGCCGTAGCGCATCGAGTCCTGCAGCGGCCTGCGGCGGTCGGCGCCGAGCACATCTCCGATGACCGGGAGCCGGTGCGGCGGGTGGGGGATGCGGTCCAGGCGCGGCCAGCCCAGTTCCGCGCCGCGAAAGCCCCTCGGAAGCGCGGTCGCCGTCGTCTCCGCCATGACGCCATCTCCCTGGAAGCAACGCGGGCCGGGCCCTGGTCGAGCAGGGCGAACAAGCATGTTGTACGTCGGTTCAATAGCAGTTCCAGTCTCGTCCCGGCGGGAAAGCGGCGTCAAGTAAAGTGCGGTCATGGCCGCGAACCAGGGGGAGCGCACGCGCCGCCGGCTCAGCACCGGGGAGCGCAGGGAGCAGCTCCTCGCGGTCGGGGCCCGGCTCTTCTCGGAGAACCCCTACGACGAGGTGTGGATCGAGCAGGTCGCCGAGATCGCCGGAGTCTCGCGCGGGCTGCTGTACCACTACTTCCCGACCAAGCGGGACTTCTTCGCGGCGGTCGTGGAACGCGAGAGCGAGCGGATGCTCCGGATGACGCAGGCCGTCCCGGGGGTTGCGGTGCGCGATCAACTCGGCGCCTCGCTGGACACGTTCCTCGCTTATGTCGAGGAACACGCGCACGGCTTCCGCGCCTTCCATCGCGCCGACGCGGCGGGGGACCAGGCCGTGCGGAGGGTCTACCAGCGGTCACTGGCCGCGCAGGAGCGGCAGATCCTGGCGGCGCTCGCGGCGGATCCCGAGTTCGGCCCGGCCGTCGCGCAGCGCTCCGACCTGAGGATCGCGGTCCGTGGGTGGCTGGCCTTCACGACGGCCGTGTGCCTGGAGTGGCTCAGGGGGGCCGGCCTGTCCCGGGACCAGGTGCGTGATCTGTGCGCCCGCGCGCTGTGGGGTGTCATCGCCTCCTGAAGGCGGCCGGACGGCCACCGTCCCCGCGTCCTGACGGCGTCCGGGGCGCGGTCCGTTGCGTGCCGGGGCCTGGTTGGCGCGCATCCCGATCTCCGATAAGTTAGGCAAGGCTTACCTAAGGAGGTTGGGGATGGGTGATCATCATGACTGGACGGCCGCGCCCGCCGCGGCGGAGCGTGCCCGATCGGTGCTGGCCGCCGCCTGGTCCTGCGCGGTGACCGCGGGAGGCGCCCGGGAGGAACTCGTCGCAGCGCACACCGCCCTGACGGACGGCCGGGTACTGCTGCACCTGCCCGAGGACAGCACACTGCACGCCGTCGCGCTCTGCGCGCCACGCGGAGAGCCGTCCGCGGTACTGGAATGCGCCGATGTCGCGCCGGTCCCGGTACGGTCCCGGATCCGCGCCCGGCTGTGGCTCGCCGGCTCGTTCGTGCCCGACGAGGGGAACCTGGTCCTGCGGCCGACGCGCGTCGCACTGGGCCGGGCGAACGGTGTGATCGCCGTCGACCCCGGCGCGTACGCGGCCGCCGAGCCCGACCCGCACGCCGCGGCCGAGGCCAGGCTGCTCACCCACCTCGCCGACGTCCACCCGGACGCGGTCGAGCGGCTCACCCGCCTCGTCGAGCCCGGCGTCCTACAGGGCGCGGTACGCGTCCGGCCGCTCGCCGTCGACCGCCAGGGGCTGACCCTGCGCATCGAGCGGACCCGCGGTCACGGCGATGTACGCCTGACGTTCCACCGGCCCGCCGAGGACGCCGCCCAGCTGACCGAACGGATGCAGGTGCTGCTCACGCAGGCCGCACGAGCCGCCTGCCCCCGGACGCCACAGTGGCAGCGCGCAGACGGCGACCGGTGAGGCGAACGGCTCGCCCGCGCGCCGTAGCCCACCGCTCGCCCGGTCCACGGGGCAGGCGCTCACCGTGCCGGACCGCTGGTCCGCCGTGAACGGCAGCCGCCCGTCCGGCGAGAGCGCGAGATGACGAGGGACGTCACTGCCCACCGGCACCGTCTCCAGCAGCCGCAGCCGGGCGCCGCCCGCCTCGACGCCGTACCGGGTCAGGCTGTCACCAGTCACCAGTCACGGCCGGTTCCGCCCCCGGAGGACATCGCACAGCCAGGACACCAGGGGGCGGAGCACATCCTCCCGGATCCTGGTGAGGAGCGGGTTCCGCTCGCGCTGCTCGCGGGCGCAGCGGTCCAGTTCCTCCAGCAGACGGCGGGTGCGGTGCTCGGTGTCCAGCTCGTCCAGGATGCGGTTGACCTCGGTCAGCATGGCGCCCTGGAACTGCCACTGCTGGGTGTCCCGCTGGACCCCCTCCAGCAGGAGCTGGGCCAGTTTGTCGCGGGTCGCGCCCGCCGTGACCAGTTCCTCGGCGAGCCGGGCCTCCGCGGACTCGGCGCTGCGGCTGACGTCGGTGGTGACGAGCACCGCGAAGCTGACCACAGCGTCGCCGATCTCGGACAGCAGCCGCTCCAGCGTCGCCCCGGTCTCCGGCTCGAACAGGGGGTCGGGGTCGCGTTCCTTCGCCAGGTCGGCGAGCGTCCGGGCGATCACCCGCAGCACCACCGTGCAGATCTCCAGCGTGTCCAGGCCGGTGCGCAGCACGATCCGGTGCAGCAGGCCCTCGCGAACCCTTGGGTTGAGCTTGAGACTGTCCTCGGCCTGCCGCAGTGCCGCGTCCACTTCGACGATGTCGTGGTCCAGCCGACGTGCCTCGTGCAGCCGTGCGGCGGCCAGGGCCGCCGGCACCCGGCCCGCCGTCTGTTCACCGATGCGCAGCATCAGCTGGCGCATCCGGCGCGCCAGGTCCTCGATGGACTCCCCGGCCGGGCCCACCCACACCGGGGGAGCGAAGAACAGATTCGTCAGCAGGCCGACCACCGCGCCGATCACGGTCTCCAGGACCCGCACCCACGCCGTGCTGCCCACCTGGGTGACCCCGAGGACCAGCATGGCGCTGATCGCCACCTCGGGGACGTACTCGCTGACCCGTACGAGATGCCCGACGGCCAGCGAGGCGATGATGATCAGGGCCAGGCTCCACCAGGTCAGGCCGACCAGGATGCTGAAGCCGATGGCGATGACGACACCCGCCACCACGGAGTTCACCCGGCGCACACTGTTGGTGATCGTCGCGTAGAGCGTCACCTGGACCACCAGGAGGGCCGTCAGGGGCGCGGTGAGCGGGGCGGGCCCGGGGCTGAGGTGCACGGCGACCACGTAGGCGACGGTCGCGGCCGCGGTCGAACGAATCGCCTGGACGACCTCGGGCACCTGGCGCAGCTTCACGATCCGGGCGGTGACCCTCGCCCACGTATCTCGCACATCTCGCATCCCTATGGCTCTTCCCTCTCCACCCCGGCGTCGAACGTGAGGGCGGGGAGCGACGCCGTGTACAGGCGGCGCCCTCGCCCCCCGCGCGGCGGGGCGCGCCGGGTCAGGCGTGCAGTTTGTCCAGGAAGGCGGACAGGTTGTCCCTCATCCGGGTGAGCTGCTGCTCGGTGGTGAGGGTCTCCTCGAAACGGCCGCCGGCCTCGGGCACCTTCTTCCCGCGTATGTACAGGGGGCAGGCGAGGTCGGTGCACATGTAGATCCCCACCGAGTTCCCCTCGCGCCCCGCCGTGCCCGCCTTGCGGGCCGTCATCAGGGAGACGCCGTTGCCCGGGTGCGTGGTCAGGCAGAGCGAGCACATGCTCCGGTGCAGGAAGCCGCGCTGCGAGGACGGGAAGCGCAGTGCGATCGCGGCAAGGCCGCCGGCCCGCTCGGTGACGAGATAGCTGCGGTCCGGTGCCCCGGGGTCCCGCCAGCCCAGGAAGTCCAGGTCGTCCCAGGGGCGTTCGTCCAGGTCGCGGGGGATCGTCAGCCGCTTCGCCTCTCCCTTCGAGCAGTTGATAAACGAGTTGCGGATGTCCTGCTCGGTGAGCGATCTCATGAGGAGTCCTTCTGCGGAACGACGCTGAATCCAGGAACCATGGAACCAACCTAGGATTCGTAGGTTTCTGCCTAAACTAGCAAGGTGGATCGGAGAGAACCAATGGATTTCCGGAGCGGCCCGAAGATCTCCACGGCGGCTGAGCGTGCCCTGCGCCATGTGGCCGCCCGCTCCTCGGGACCCCCGGTGAGCCGGGGGCTGCGGCTGACGCTCAACTTCCATCCTGACCGGCTCGCGGGCGGTCGGCCGATCCTCGACACCCTGGCCGCGGACGGCGCGTACCGCTCGCAGTTCGTCACCGGCACCAGCAACGGCGGGCTCACCGCACACCCCGGGGGCGACCGCTGGCGCTGGGAGAGCCGGATCTTCGGCGGGGCGTACGACACCGCGCCGGCGCACCAGCGACCGGTGTACGGCGGGCTGGACTTCCGCCGTCAAGCGGTCGGCGCTGCGCCGCGCTTCGGCTCCTCCCACTTCCGGCTGACCGCCGAGGCGCTGGAGCGGGCCACGTTCTGCTACCCGGACAGCGCGGCCGAGCCGTCCCACTTCGGGGTGGCGGCGGGGACGGATCTCATCGAACGCGCCGAGGCCGACGACCGGGACGCCCTCGACGACTACATCGAAGCGCAGGTGCACGGTCCTGTCGTGCTGGAGCGGGACGTGGAGGCCCTGGTCCTGGACGCGAGCTACCGCGGCACCCCGGTCGAGGCCGCCGCCCGCCGCCTCCCGTGCCCGCTCGAATGGCACCCCGGATACCGGCTCTCCGTCGCCGAGTTGCGCCGCCACGCGGACTTCCGCGGCCCGCGGTACGTGGAGTTGGGGGCGCACATCGCCGTCGGAGGACACCTCGATCCGGCCGTCATCGGAGACGCCGTGCGCACGGGCCGGTACGATCCGCAGGATCTGAAGAAGGTGTGGCACTGCCTGGCGCGCTTCGGAGCGCCGCAGGGCGCGGGAACGGCCCTGGTGCCACGGGCGGTGCCCCTCGTGCCGGGCGGCGGACCGGAGGCACCCGCGCCCGTGGTCCGGCAGTCGGCCACCACCGGCGGCCACACCCCGGGAACGAGTACGCCCGGCGCATAGCGCGCGCCACCGGCTCCGTACGGCGCCATGGCCTGCCCGCGGAACCCCCACGCGGGCGGGCCCTCCCGAGACAGAACAGGCCCTAGTAGGGCTTCGTTAGGTAGCCCAACTGCCGTCTGATCGGTAGCGTGTGATCTTGTATCGGGTATGACACCCGAGGAGATGG
>NZ_JBSFXK010000095.1:0-18169 GCF_053595355.1 Streptomyces sp. NPDC002513
TACGAGCACAAGGTGTTCGTCCAGGGTGCGGTCTGGAACATCGACTCCTTCGACCAGTGGGGCGTCGAACTCGGCAAGGTCCTCGCCAAGCGCGTCGAACCGGCCCTGACCGAGTGCGCCGAGGTGCCCGGCCTCGACCCCTCCACCGCCGCCCTCGTGGCCGCTTACCGCACGCTCAGGAAGAAGTGAACTGATATGCAGATCGGACTCATCGGCCTCGGCAAGATGGGCGGCAACATGCGCGAGCGGATCCGCCGCGCGGGCCACACCGTCATCGGCTACGACCACAACCCGGACCTCTCCGACGTCAAGCACCTCCCCGAACTGGTCGAGAAGCTCGAAGGGCCGCGCGTGCTCTGGGTGATGGTTCCGGCCGGCGCCCCCACCCAGTCCGTCATCGACGAGCTCAAGGACCTGCTGTCGCCCGGTGACATCGTGGTCGACGGCGGCAACTCCCGCTGGACCGACGACGAGAAGCACGCCGCCGAGCTGGGCATCAAGGGCATCGGCTTCGTCGACGCGGGCGTCTCCGGCGGTGTCTGGGGCCTGGAGAACGGCTACGCGCTGATGGTCGGCGGCGACAAGGAGCACGTCGACCGCCTCCAGCCGATCTTCGAGGCGCTCAAGCCCGAAGGCCCGTACGGGTACGTCCACGCCGGCCGGGTCGGCGCCGGGCACTTCTCCAAGATGGTCCACAACGGCATCGAGTACGCGATGATGCAGGCCTACGCCGAGGGCTGGGAGCTGCTGGAGAAGATCAAGTCGGTGGAGAACGTCCGCGAGGTCTTCCGCTCCTGGCAGGAGGGCACGGTCATCCGCTCCTGGCTGCTGGACCTCGCGGTCAACGCCCTCGACGAGGACGAGCACCTGGACAAGCTGCGCGGCTACGCCGAGGACTCCGGCGAGGGCCGCTGGACCGTGGAGGCGGCCATCGACAACGCGGTGCCGCTGCCGGCCATCACGGCGTCGCTGTTCGCGCGGTTCAGCTCGCGGCAGGACGACCCGCCGCAGATGAAGATGATCGCGGCGCTGCGCAACCAGTTCGGCGGCCACGCGGTCGAGTCGGCGAAGGAGTAACAAGCCGTGGGCGACCTCCTGCTGGTCCGCCACGGCGAAACCGAGTGGAGCATATCGGGACAGCACACCAGCTGGACCGACCTGCCGCTCACGCAGCGGGGCGAGGAACAGGCCAAGTCCCTCGCCCCGTTGCTCGCCGGACGCACCTTCGCTCTCACCCTCACCAGCCCGCTCGGCCGGGCGGTACGCACGGCGGAACTCGCCGGGCTGCTGGACGCCGTACCCGACGCCGATCTGCACGAGTGGGACTACGGCGCCTACGAGGGCATCACCACGGCCGAGATACACCGCACCCGGCCCGAGTGGTGCCTGTGGACCGACGGGGTTCCGCCCGGCCCGGACGGGCATCCGGGCGAGTCGCCCGCCGAGGTGGCGGCACGCGCCGACCGGGTACTGGCCCGTATCGCGCCCGCCCTCGCGAAGGGCGACGTGATCCTCGTGGCCCATGGTCACTTCCTGCGTGTCCTGGCCGCCCGGCGCCTCGGCCTCACCGCCGCCGAAGGGCGGTTGCTGCGGCTGGAGACGGGGACGGTCAGCCGGCTCTCCACCGAGCACGACTGGCCCGTGATCGCGGAATGGAACACACGCGGAACTTCTGCGGCGTCCCATCAGTTTCCTTCTACGTTGCTGTAGAAACGAGAGGCACGGCCCGTCCACCGGGACGGGCCGGCCTCGATGACGTAGGGAGTTCTCCATGGCCCTGTGGGACCGCATCAGGGAATCCGCTTCGACGATGCAGACCCAGCTCGTGGCGAAGAAGAACGATCTCAAGAGCGGCGCGTTCCGCGACGCGAGCATGGCCATGTGCGCGCTCGTGGCCGCGGCGGACGGCACCGTGGACCCCTCGGAGCGCCAGCGCGTCGCCCAGCTCATCGCCACGAACGAGGTGTTGCAGAACTTCCCGGCCGACGACCTGCGCCGCCGCTTCGAGGACAATCTGAACAAGCTGGCCGCCGACTTCGACTTCGGCAAGGTCAGCGTTCTGCAGGAGGTCGGCAAGGCGAAGAAGAAGCCCGCCGAGGCCCGCGCCGTGATCCAGATCTGCATCGTCATCGGAGGTGCCGACGGGAACTTCGACAAGGACGAGCAGGCAGTGGTACGGGAGGCGTGCTTCGCGCTCGACCTCCCGCCGCACGAGTTCGACCTCTAGGCCATGCTCGTGCCGGACACCCCCGGGTGATCCGGTCACGGAGCCAGGTGCCCTGCCCGGCGTCGTACGCCCGACGAGAACGGGCAGGCACCGCCCGGACCACCGAGGCCCGGGCCACACCGTGACGCGGCGCTCGCCGCCTGCGCCCACGGTGGGGCCCGGGCCTCGGTCCGCTCCGGGAACGCACGGGCGGGGGCTTCCGCTCGGCCGGGACCCGGTGGTCGCGGACCGGCGCGAGCACTTCGGCGGGATGCTCGGCGAGCCGCGCGTTCCTTGGTGAAGTGATCCGTATCGCAGCGGCCCGGGGACGGGCCCGGGTCCGTGCGGAGCCGTGACATGTTGGAGCCGGAAGCCCGGGACGGCACCGGGACGGACCGGAGGGAACGATGGGACAGCTGCGTCAAGAGGTGGAGCCGGACGAGGTCGGCCTCGACCCGAAGGCGCTGGCCCGCCTCGACCGGCACTTCGCGCACCAGGTCGACGGCGGGAAGCTGCCCGGCTTCCTCGTGGCCCTCTCCCGGAACGGCCGCACGGCGCACCTCACCCGGTACGGGCATCGCGATGTGCGGGAAGGGCTCCCGGTCGGGACCGACACGCTGTGGCGGATGTACTCGATGACCAAGCCGGTCACCTCGGTCGCCGCGCTGATCCTCATGGAGGAGGGGCGTTTCGGGCTCGACACCCCCGTGGCGGACTTCCTGCCGGCCTTCGCCGAGCCGCGGGTCTACGTCGACGGCTCCGGCCCGGACGTCCGGACCCGCCCGGCCGAACGGCCCCTCCTGGTCCGCCATCTGCTCACCCACACGGCGGGGCTCACGTTCGGCTTCTATCACACACATCCCGTCGACGCCCTGTACCGGGAGGCCGGCATCGACTCGTCCGTGGTGCCCGGCACGGACCTCGCCCGGACCTGTGAGGCCTACGCCCGACTGCCCCTGCAGTTCGAGCCCGGCACCCAGTGGAACTACTCGGTGGCGACCAATGTGCTCGGCCGACTCGTGGAGGTGGCGTCGGGCCAGGACCTGGCCGGCTTCCTCACCGAGCGGATCTTCGCCCCGCTGGGCATGGAGGACGCGGGCCTGTGGGTCACCGAGGAACAGGCGCCGCGGCTCGCGGAACTGTACGGCGAGACGGAGGACGGCGGTATCACCCCGGTGCCGGGCCTGCCCGTGCACGGCCGGCCGAGGCTGCTCTCCGGCAGTGGCGGCATGGTCGCGTCGGCGTACGACTACCACCGCTTCATGGAGTTCCTCCGCCGCCGCGGCGAACTGGACGGCACCCGTCTGCTGAGCGCCGGCACGGTCGCCGCGATGACGTCCAACCACCTCCCCGGCGGCGCCGACCTGCACTCCTACGGCAGTCCGGTGCACCGCGAGCCCGGCAAGGCGGGCCTCGGGTTCGGGCTCGGCGTCTCCGTCGTCACGGACCCCGCGGTCACCCGGTCGCCCACGGTCCGGGGCACGTTCGGCTGGAGCGGGGTGGCCACCACGACGTTCTGGGTCGACCCGGAGCACGATCTGACGGTGCAGTTCCTGACCCAGCTGCGCCCGACGGGCTCGCACACGGTCTACCCGGAGCTGAAGCGGCTCGTGCACGAGGCGTTGACGGGCTGACCGCCCTCGGCGGCCGGAGGCTCGCACGCGGGCCAGACCGCCCGTGCCCGGCGCCGGGCGCGGGTGCGGGGCGGCAACCCGGCCGCCCCGCACCCGGCTCTCACGTCCCGCCTCTCACGCCCCGGTGCTCAGGCGGAACTCCAGCCCCTCCCCGGCCAGTTCCGCGAGCCACTCCTCGGACCGCGGGGCCGTCTCGGCCGCCCGGCTGAGCCCCGCGGGCAGGTCGCCGGCCAGGACATGGCGGACGCCCAGGGCCAGCGGGCGGGAGACACAGCGGGCCATCGCGCTCTCCTCCTTGGTGCCCTGAAGGTCCAGCAGGTAGCGGCCCGACCATGGCTCGCCCGAACCGGCCCGTACGTCGAGGGAGACGGCGAGGACCACCCGGTCGCGGTCCTCGTCCGTCGTGGGATACGCGGCTGCGAGTTCGGTGGCCAGCGCCGCGATGCGCGCGTCGTCGCCCGTCTTCAGCTCTTCGAACACCCGGTCCCAGGCGCGCAGCCAGCCGTCGAGGCGCAGGGTGCCGCGGACGAAGGTCACCGGCTTCCATGCAGGCGGCAGACCGTACTGGGCGACGAAGGGCACGCTGTCGCGGTTCGGGTAGGCCTCGAAGGTCTCGCCGTCGATGACCTGGGGGCGGGTCGCCTCCCAGGGCCGGGCCGCCGTGGCCTCAGCGCCGTTCTCGAGGTAACGCGCCGGTGAGCGCAGCGCGTTGAGGACGCCGAGGGGCGCCCAGCTGAAGCGGTACCGGAAGTCGTTGGCGACCGCCGGGATGCCGCCGCAGTACGAGGTGAGGCTCACCTCCGCGGGCGTATCGGCGCCGATCTCCTCCTGGGCGCGGGCGATCAGGCTGTGCGCGAAGAGATGGTCGATGCCGGGGTCCAGGCCCGCCTCGGTCAGCACCACGAGCCCGGCCGCGGCAGCCGCAGGCACCAGTTCGAGGACCGCGTCGGAGACATAGCTGGAGCAGGCGAAGTGAGCCCGCCGCTTGACGCAGGCGCCGAGCAGAGCCGCGTGTTCGGGCGCCGGGAGCATGGAGACCACCACATCGCCCGGCACCAGCTCCGCCGCCAGCGCGGTCAGGGTGAACGCACGCGGTTCGGCACGTCCCGCCAGCCCCAGTCCGGCCAGGGCCCGCGCGGCGCGCTCCTCGGTCCGGTGCCACAGCCGGACCCGTGCCGCGCTGTCGCAGACCGCCGCGAGTCCGCTGCCCGTGGACAGACCCGCGCCGATCCAGTGGACCGTACCGCTCGCCGGGACCGGCGTCTGCACAGACTCAGACATCGCTCGACTCCCCTTCCCCGGACCGGAGTTCCCGGACCGCCGCATCGAACCGTTCCCGGCAGCGCCCCCAGACGCCGCCCACCTCGAAGTCCAGCAGCAGCGGTGTCAGCGCCGCCGAGAAGTCCGTGCCGGCCTCCAGCGGCAGCAGCGACGGCAGGTTGTCGATGGCGATGAGGTCGAGGGCGGGCTCCTCGCGCAGCCTCCGGACCGGGTGGTCCCAGTCGGTCGGGGTGTCGTAGACGGGCAGGAGGTTCAGCGGCGACCCCACGTCGGCCGTCACGTCGCACACGGTGCGCAGCCGCCGGTCCGGGTCGTCGAGGTCCTTGTCCGTCAGGAACGGGGGCACCGGGCTCGTGGTGAGCACGGTGTTGACCATCAGCTCGTGGTCCAGCAGGGCCGGGCGGTCCAGATCCCGGGTCTCGGCCAGATCCCAGCACGTCGGCTCGACCCCGGCCACGCCCAGCGCGACTCGCGCACCGCGCCCGCTGCGGCCCAGCGCGCCGATCACCAGGGCCCGCGCCGGGCCCGCGACCGCGCGCAGCCGCTCGTCCAGTTCCTCCTTCGAGGTGGGCCGCAGCGGGGCGGTCAGCCGGTCGCGGTGGTGCAGCAGCGCGAGGGCGGCGCCCACGTAACCGGCCCAGAAGCCGAACGCGACGAGCCGGCGCCCGGTGTCGTCCACCAGGTACTCCAGGTCGAGCAGGGTTCCGCCGCCCGCGAGGAAGCGGCGCAGCAGGGCCGCGGCCCCGGGCTGCCCCTTGTAGGCATGCCCGAAAAAGATATGTCGATGCGTCAGGTTCGCTGGCTGGTCCGGCAGTTCTTTCAGGCCGAGGATCACCGCGTCGCGGGGTGCCGTCACCCAGGAGCCGGGTGCGGCGAGGCGGCAGCCCGCCGCCTCGTACTCCCCGGCCGAAAAGACTCGCTGCGGTGAGTCCTCGACCGTGACGGTCACTCCGCCCTCGACGAGCCGTCGGGCGTCGGACGGCACGAGGGGCGTGCGTCGTTCGGTGGTACGGGTCTCGTGGCGGAGCCACAGATGGAGCGCGGTCATGCGCGGTTGACCTCCGGGCGCGGGGCGTCGGCAGCGAAGCGTTCGACGCTCAGGGGGCTGACGTCGACGAAGCGTACGCGGCCCAGGCGGAGATCCCCTCAGGACCTCGCCGACAGCCGGACCCGGGAGGAAGTCGTGGTCGCAGAAGCCGGTGGCGTACCGAAGCGGAGGGTGAACTCGCTTTGCTGATCGGCGCGTTGCGGTCGGGCGTGATCTCGCTGCCTGCCGTGCTGCCGTGGGTGCGGGCCGGCCGTTGCGGGTGCCTGCCGTGCCGCCGTGGGGGCGGGCGCGGCGGCCGGCGTCGGTGGCCGCCGCGCACCCGCTCACGAGGAGTGCACCACCGCGTCGAGGTGCGGCAGGTAATGGTCGAGCCGTTCCCGTTTGGTGCGCAGATACGTGATGTTGTTCTCGCACGGGGGTATCAGCAGCGACACCTGCTCGTCGATCGTGATGCCGTGCCTGAGGAGCGCGTCCCGTTTGCGCGGGTTGTTGGAGAGCAGCCGCACGGACCGGACGCCGAGGTCGTGCAGGATCTCCGCCGCGACCCGGTAGTCGCGCGCGTCCACCGGCAGACCGAGCGCGAGGTTCGCCTCCACCGTGTCCAGGCCCTCCGCCTGGAGCTTCATCGCGCGCAGCTTGCCGAGCAGGCCGATGCCGCGGCCCTCGTGGCCGCGCAGGTAGACGAGGATGCCGCGCCCCGCGGCCACGATCTCCCGCAGCGCGGTGGAGAGTTGGGGCCCGCACTCGCAGTGCGTGGACCCGAAGGCGTCACCCGTCAGGCACTCGGAATGAAGGCGGACGAGCATGCCTTCTTCCTCGATGTCGCCGTACACCAGGGCGACTTGTTCGTCACCGCGGTCATGGTCGAGGTAGCCGATGGCCTGGAAGTCACCGTACTTGGTGGGCAGGGGGGCATTCACGACCCGAGTGACCCCCAAGGAGGGACCGTTCACCGCTCGGGGGACTTCCGAGAGGTGGTCATCGCCGCCGGGCACCCCATCGATGTCTGTCATGATCTGTTCCTATCTGTAAGCGCAGGCGGTATGAGACGAAAGGCCGTGGAACCATGAGCGGTTCGGGAATTTCGGATACTTCTGGGACGCGGCCGGCGGATGACGCGGTTGCCCCCGGGCACGCTGTGGGACGCGGCGCGGATGTGCTGCCCTCGGACACCTCGCAGGACGTGCGGGCCCGGGCGGAGGGCCAGAACCGTCAGGTCGCCGTCCTTCCCGTGGGCAGCTTCGAACAGCACGGTCCCTGCCTGCCGCTGGCGACCGACACGCTGGTGGCCTGCGCGATCGCCCGCGAGGTCGCCGCCGCGTATCCGGTTCACCTCCTTCCTCCGGTGACGATCTCCTGCTCGCACGAGCACGCGGACCGGCCGGGAACGGTGAGCATTTCCTCGGTCACGCTCCACGCGGTGGTACGGGACATCGCCGCATCGCTGCGCCGCTCGGGCGTCGAGGCCCTGGTACTGGTCAACGGCCACGGCGGGAATTACGTCCTCGGCAATGTCGTCCAGGAATCCGCGGGCAGCGGTGTCCGGATGGCGCTTTTCCCGGCCCCGGAGGACTGGGAGGAGGCCCGGGAGCGGGCCGGTGTGCAGACCTCGCTGCTCAGCGACATGCATGCCGGGGAAATCGAGACCTCCATTCTTCTGCACTGCCGTCCCGAATTGGTCAGGCCCGGTTACGAGACCACGGATTTCATCGCCGACGACCGCAGGCACCTCCTCACCCTCGGAATGTCGGCCTATACCGAATCCGGTGTCATCGGGCGTCCTTCGCTGGCTTCCGCGGAGAAGGGGAAGCACCTGCTCGCGGCGCTCGCCGACTCCTTCGCGCCGTACTTCTCCCTGGTCGCCTCAACGGATCCCGCCGTCGACGGCCTGCCCGGGGCCACGGCTCCCGAGGGCCCGCAGCGGATATGACGCCGCGTCAGCGGCGCGGGCCGCGGCCCGGGCGGTGAGCGCGGGTAGGGGACGTACGGCACGGGGGCCCGGAGCGCGTGGGGGGAACGCTCCGGGCCCGGTACGGAGGGTCCCTTCGACGCCTCGGAAGGCTCCTTCGCCGCCTCCGCACGCTTCTTCGCCCCCTCGAAAGGCTTCTTCGCCGTCTCCGCACGCTTCTTCGGCGCCTCGGAGGAGCCCGACGCGTCGGCAGACGCGACCGGTTCGGCCCGCTCGGCGGCCCCGGCCGAGGCGGTCTCCTCGGCGCGCACCGGTCCCTCGCCCTCGGTGCGGACCCGCTGGCCTCCCCCGGCCGGCTCCGCGTCCGTCGTCGCGCGCGGGCCGCGCAGTCCCGCGGACCACCGGGCGAGGAGTACGACGATCCCGGGCAGGCTCGCGACGAAGCTGAGGACGCCGTACACCACCGCGACAGCCAGCCCCGTGTCCGCGCCGAGGCCCGCCGCGCCGAACGCCCAGGCGGTGACGCCCTCGCGGGGTCCCCAGCCGCCGACGTTCAACGGCAGCCCCATGGCGATGAGGGCGAGCAGGGCCAGGGGCAGCAGCGTGGCCGGGGACGCGTGGGACCCGGCGGCCCGCGCGGCCACCAGGAACATCAGCAGATGCCCGGCGAGCACCACGACGGACGAGAGCAGCACGGCGGGCCGGCTCCCCCGGGCCAGCAGGGCCCTGCGCGCCTCGGCGAGCGTGGCCCTGAGCGCGTGGGACCGGCGCGAGGGCCGGGACTCCCGGCCCATCAGCAACGCCGCCACGACGGCGAGCACGCCGAGGGCGGCGAGCGCCGGCAGCCCGGCGAACCGGCGGGCCTGCCCGAGCACCGGCGAGGGAAACGTGAGCAGGACGGGCACGCCGACCGCCACGAGGGCCACCTGACCGGCGGTGCGCTCCAGGACCACGGCGCGCACGCCGCGTCCGACGTCGCCGGCGCTCTGCCCGTGCCGCACTGCGCGGTGCACGTCGCCGAACACACCGCCGGGGAGCGCCGCGTTGAGGAACAGGGCGCGGTAGTAGTCGGCGACGGCGGCGCCGAACGGCAGCCGGAGGTCCAGGGCGTGGGCGACACGGCACCAGCGCCAGGCGCTGAACACGGTGGTCAGCACGCCGATCCCGAGGCCCGCGAGCAGGGTCGGGGCGTCGATCCGCCGCAGTCCGTCGAGGAACACGCCGGTGCCGAGCCGCCACAGGAGCACACCGAGGATGGCGGCACCGGCGACCGTGCCGAGGTGCGTGCGCAGGGCGCGCGGGACAAGGCGGCGACGGGCCGACGGCGCCTCGTCCGGGACCGGGCCGTTGCCCGGCCCGGCGGGCGTGGTGCTCGGGGGCAGGACCGCGGTGGCCGAGGCCCCGCGGCTCCCCTCCCCCGCGTGCCCCGGGGCGAGAGTCCGCGCCGTCATTCCGTCCCTCCCGTCGGTCGCGGCAGGACCAGGACATCGCTGTGGTGCACCACCACGTCCAGCCGGCCCGCCGCACCGTCGGCCAGACGGTCCCGCAGATACGTCTCTGCACGGGCCGCGAGTTCCGGCCGCTGCTCCACGGCCGCACCGACCCAGCCGCGCAGCCATTCCCCGGTCAGTTCCGCCTGCTCGGCGCCGAGCCGCCAGGGGCTCGCATGGACGCGTACGCTCGCGCCCAGCCGCCCGAAGATCTCGCGGGCCGCGGGGACCGCGTCGGGGCCGAGGAGGCCACCTCGGCGCTGGTGGGCGTTGAAGGCGTCGGCGATCTCCCGGTCCAGGGGGTGCGGGGGCGTGAGTTCCACGCGTCCGGCGACGGACAGGGTGAACAGTGCCGGGCAGCCGGCGCCGACGCAGGCCGCGGCGAGCGTCTCCATCTCGTCGGCGGTGAGGACGTCCAGCAGCGCGGAGGCGGTCACCAGCGAGGCGCCCGCCAGGGCGTCCGGGGTGAGCCGGCCGATGTCGCCGCGCTGGGTGGTGACGGTGACCGGGCTGCCGTCGGCGGCGGTCTTGGGGGCGCCCACCGTGGCGAAGTGCAGCAGATACGGGTCCCGGTCGTGCAGGATCCAGTGCTGGGCGCCGTCGAGGAGCGGGGCGAGCCAGCGGCCCATCGACCCCGTGCCGCAGCCCAGGTCGTGCACCACCAGATCGTGCACCACCGGATCGGTGGCGCGCCCGGGCCGGTGGGCGAGCCGGGTCCGCAGCGGGCCGAGCAGTTCGTGCGCCCGGGCCGCCGCGTCCGCCGGTTCACGCAGGTGCAGCCACTGCGGGGCGTACCGGGGGACGTCGGGCTCTGCACCGCCGGGCGGGGCAAGGGCGGAGCGGTCCGCAGGCCCGGCGGTCTCCGCGGGCGCAGGGTGCGCCTGGGGTCCGGGGGGAGTCGTCCGCGTACTCATGCCGCCCTCCGGGGCTCGGGGCGCAGCCTGGCCAGGACGCCCGCCACACTGCGGGCCGTGGTCGCCCATCCGTCCAGCGCGGCCCGACGACCGCGCGCGGCGGCCTTCAGCCGGCGCCGTACGTCCACTTCGCCGAACCAGCCGCGCAGCTCCGCGGCCAGCGCGGCGGGGTCCTCCGGCGGTACGAGGATGCCGGGCACCCCGCCGTCGGGCGCGCGTCCGATCGCCTCCGGCAGCCCGCCGACGTCGGTGGCGAGGACCGGGATGCCGCGGGCGAGTGCCTCGGTGACGGCCATGCCGTACGTCTCCGCGTACGAGGTCAGGACCATGAGGTCGGCGGCGGCGTAGCTGGCGTCCAGTGCGGCGCCGGACTGCGGCCCGGCCAGGTGCAGCCGGTCGCCGAGGCCGTGGGCGTCGATGAGGGCGCGCAGTCGGGCGACGTACTCGGGGTCGTGGCCGAGCCCGCCGACGCAATGGCAGCTCCACGGCAGGTCCTTGACGGTGGCGAGGGCCTCGACGAGCCGGTGCTGGCCCTTGCGCGGGGTGACCGCGGCGACGCACAGCAGCCGTGAGACGCCGTCGGTGCCGGGGGCCGGCGGGGCGATGTCGGCTCCGGGCGCGGCGGCGTGGACGCGGTCGGGGGCGAGTCCGTGGTGGGAGACGAGCCGGCGCACGGCCCAGTCGCTGGTGGCGACGACGGCGGGCACGGCCCGCAGGGTGGCGCGCTCCTTGGCGTCGAGTTCGGCCGCTGTCCGCGGGTCGAGGCCCGTCTCGTCCCCGAGCGGCAGATGCACGAGGACGGCGAGGCACAGGCGTTCGGCCTCGGGGGTGACGATCTCGGGGACGCCGCAGGCGACCAGGCCGTCCAGGAGGACGACCGTGCCGTCGGGCAGTTCCCGCAGCGTACGGGCGAGTTCCGCGCGGGCGGACGCCCCGGGCCGGGGCCAGGAGCCGTCCACTGCGTGCCGCCGGACCTGCCAGCCGAAGCCGGGCAGGTCCAGGCAGATGCGGCGGTCGTAGGCGTTGCCGCCGCTGGGGGCTGACGGGTCGTCGACACCGCCCGGCATGACGAAGTGCACGGTGCGCAGGGACATGGGGACGATGTCGGCGTTCTTCAGGGCCGTGTTCTGCACGGGCACGTAGTTCAGCCGGGTCTGGGGCATACGGCCACGGGGGTCCGGGGGCGCGTGGCCGATGGTCGTGTCCGTCACAGGGCACGCTCGTAACTCGCCCAGGCGATGTGCGACTCGTGGAGCGTGACGGTGAGGCCGGCGATGTCCCGGGCGCTCTCGCCCAGCGCCCCCTTGTGGATCCGCTCGGCGAGGCGGTCGGCGATCACCTTGGCGAGGAACTCCGTCGAGGTGTTGGTGTGCGCGAAGTCGGGCTCGTTGTCGAGGTTGCGGTAGTTGAGCTCGCTCACCACGGCGCCCAGCTCCTGTGTGGCCAGTCCGATGTCGACGACGATGTTGTCGTCGTCCAGCTCGGCGCGGCGGAAGGTGGCGTCCACGAGGAACGTCGCCCCGTGCAGGCGTTGTGCGGGCCCGAAGACCTCGCCGCGGAAGCTGTGGGCGATCATCAGGTGGTCACGGACGGTGATGCTGAACAACGGACGACCCTCCAGGTGCGGTACGTCTGGTCCCCTGCCGGGGCATGTCGTGTAGTACGGCCGGCCACGGCGCGTTGTTCAGCCGCCCGTTCGCCTTGTGGCCGAGGTGTTCCGCGCGTTCCCCGGGAGTTCGGACAACTCGGGCGGCGGAACCGGGACTCATGCGGCGGCGTACCGGATGCGGTGGCACAGCCCCTTGAGGTCGCCGCTCGCGAGGCGGGGCAGCACGTCGGGGAGGTCGTCGAAGGCGGATTCGCCGGTGATGAGCGCGTCGAAGGCGGGGTCGGCGAGCAGGTGGAGGGCGAGGGCCATCCGGTCGGCGTAGGTACGTCCGGACCGGGCGCGCGGCGAGACGGTGCCGACCTGGCTGCTGCGCAGGGTGAGACGGCGCGAGTGGAACGCCTCGCCGAGCGGCAGGGTGACGCGCCGGTCGCCGTACCAGCTCAGTTCGACGACGGTGCCCTCCGGGGCGAGCAGTTCCAGGGACCGTACGAGCCCCTGTTCGCTCGCGCTGGCGTGGACGACGAGGTCGCAGGCGTCGAGGGCGTCCTCGGGGAGGGCGAAGTCCACGCCGAGCGCGCGGGCGGTCTCGGCGCGGGCGGGGTCGGCGTCCACGAGCTGGACGCGCACACCGGGATGGCGCGCGAGGAGGGCGGCGACGGAGCAGCCGACCATGCCGCCGCCGACCACGGCGATCCGGTCCCCGATGAGGGGACCCGCGTCCCAGACCGCGTTGACGGCGGTCTCCACGGTGCCGGCCAGGACGGCGCGGTGGGCGGGCACGGTGTCCGGGACGACGGTGACGGCCGAGGCCGGGACCACATACCGGCTCTGGTGCGGATACAGGCAGAAGACGGTGCGTCCGACCAGGTCCGCGGGTCCGTGCTCCACGTGCCCGACGCTCAGATAGCCGTACTTCACGGGGGCCGGGAAGTCGCCCTCCTGGAACGGGGCACGCATGGCGGCCTGCTGGCTCTCCGGCACGCCGCCGCGGAGGACGAGGGTCTCGGTGCCACGGCTGACACCCGAGTACAGCGCGCGCACGAGCACATCGCCGGCGCCGGGCTCCGGAAGCTCTGCCCGGCGCACCTCCCCGTGCCCCGGCGAGCGCAGCCAGAAAGCCCGAGCTGTGAGGTCCATGTGCGTCCTCCTGAACGATCGGCCGACTCTTCACGTACCGCACCTACGAGGAGTCGCGCACAAGGTACGCGGCGAAGATCGAGTCTGTCACTTGGCCGGAGGGTGAGCGGTGGCCCTGAACCACATGTACGAGGCGAGGCTCTTGCAGCAGGAGACGACCGTGGGAGCGGGCGTGCAGGTGCTGCTGCTGACCTTGTTGGGCACGGCGATCGGGATGGGGCCGGCCGGCTGGCTGACCGGCCTGGCGTTCGCACTCGCCACCTGGGCCGTGCTCACCCGCGCCGTACTCCGCTCCCGGCTGCGTTCCTTCGGTCCGGCCAACCGGGTCACGCTGGGCCGGGCCACCCTGGTGGGCGGCGTCACGGCGCTGGTGGCGGACTCGTTCGAGAGCTCGCCGCCGGTGACGGTGCTCGTGACTCTGACCGCGGTGGCGCTGATCCTGGACGGCGTGGACGGCAAGGTGGCCCGCCGCACGGGCACGTCGACCGCGCTGGGCGCGCGCTTCGACATGGAGGTCGACGCGTTCCTGATCCTGGTGCTGAGCGTCCATGTGTCGATGTCGCTGGGCCCGTGGGTGCTGCTGATCGGCGGGATGCGGTACGTGTTCGTGGCGGCGGCCCGGGTGCTGCCGTGGCTGAACGGCGGGCTGCCGCCGAGCATGGCACGCAAGACGGTGGCGGCCTTCCAGGGCGTCGCGCTGCTGGTGGCCGGCTCCGGGTATCTGTCCGACGCCGCGACGGCGGGGATCGTCGCGTGCGCGCTGGTGTCCCTGGTGTGGTCGTTCGGACGGGATGTGCGGTGGCTGTGGAGCGTACGGGACCGGGGCGAGGACCTGGTGGGGGCGGCGGCCGACGACACCGTGCTGCGGCCGGTCCCGGAGCTGGTGGCGGGCGGCTGAGCCGACGCGGGGCCGTGCGTGGGCCGACGCCCGGTGCGGCGCCTGATGCCGGGCGTGCCCGGCCGCGCGCGAGGGGATGCGGAATGCGCCTGATGCACCCTCACGCCCCCGTTGCGGAAGTTCGCCCGAAGTGCGCGTGCGGGCAGTGATGCGGACGTAGTCACCGAGCCGTTCACGAGAGGAACGACCGTCATGAACCGACGCCTGGCCCGTCCCGCCGCACTCGCCGCCTCCGCCGTCCTGCTGGCCGGCGGGCTGCTCGCGGCCACCGCGCCCTCCGTCACCGCCTCGCCCGCGAAGTACACCCAGGCGGCCGCCGCTCAGCAGTTGCGGCAGGCGGGCGTCCGCTGGACCTCGTCGGGCGGGTGCAGCGACCGGAACAACTCCCGGTGCACGTCCTTCGAGCAGATCAACAGGGCCACCGTCTCCGGCGTGATCGCCTTCAAGCGGGCGAGCGGATGCGCGGTGACCCTGACCGGCGGCACGGAGAGGGGGCACGCCTCCGGCACCTACAGCCACAGGAACGGGTACAAGGTCGACATCAAGGTGACGTCGTGTGTGGACACCTATGTCACCACCAAGCTCCGCTACGTCGGTCAGCGGCCCGGCGACCGCGCGCGGCAGTACAAGTCGCCCGCGGGCAATGTCTACGCCCGTGAGGGCTCGCACTGGGACGTGACCTACCTCAACGGCAACCGCTGACCGGGGCGGTGGTGGGACAGACCGCCGTCGCCCCACCACCGCCGGCCCAGCTATGGCGTCGGCCTGCCGAGGTCGAGCCGTCCGATCCGGGCCACGTTCTCCCGGTCGTCCGCGTCCCCGCTCGCCTGGGCCGCGAACCAGGCGTCGAGGATCTCCTTGAGCAGCGGCTCGGACGTCAGCCGCAAGCTGAGCGCCAGCACATTGGCGTCGTTCCAGCGGCGCGCGCCGTCGGCCGTGTACGCGTCCGTGCACAGCGCCGCCCGTACCCCCGGCACCTTGTTCGCCGCGATCGACGCCCCGGTGCCGGTCCAGCAGCACACGACGGCCTGGTCCGCCGTCCCGTCGGCGACCTCACGCGCCGCCGCCTCCGAGCACGACGCCCACTGGGCGTCGTCGCCGGGCTTCAAGGCACCGTGGACCAGCACCTCGTGACCGCGACCGCGCAACTCCCCGATCAGACCGCGGGCCACGGGTTCGTCCATGTCCGAGGAAACGGAGATCCGCATACTGCGGAGACTACCCCGCTCGGCGGCGACGGTCCGGCGCTCCTGCCGGCCGCTCAGGCGGCCGTCATCTCGCGCACCCGGGGCACGACTTCGGTGCCGAACAGCTCGATGCAGGTCGTCAGGGACGCGTGCGACAGGCCGTTCATCCCGTACTTCAGGTCGAAGCGGGACGCGCCCAGGGTGCGGAGCGTGGCGGCGATCTTCCGCGCCACGGTTTCGGGCGATCCGACGTACGGGGCCCCGTCCGGGCCGGCATCGTGTCGGAACTGCTCGAAGGCGGGCGGCCGGAATCCCCGTTGTGCGGCGACCTTTACTGCGGCAGCAGCGGAGTCAGGTCTGCACCCGCCGGGCGAAGCGGCGCAGGGCGAGGTGGCCCAGAGCGGCGGTGCCGAGGGTGAGAGCGGTGAGTTGAAGTGCTCTCCTGGCTGAGGCCGGGAGATTCCTGCTTACCTTGCGGCAGCGGGCTTGACGCGCTTCGCGCGCCTGACGACTGCCCTCCCGGCAGCCGGGATGAGCGCGAGGCCCGTCCGGTACAGGTGCAGGACGTTGCGGGCTGCGTTGTGGTCGGCGTTGCCCGACCAGCCGCAGTCCGGGTTCCTGCACACGAACACGGCCTGGGATTCCCGACTGCCGGGCGTGGTGAAGCCGCACGCTGAGCAGCGCCTGGAGGTGCCGGGGGCGGGGACCTTGACCAGGGTGCCGCCGAGCCGGGCGGTCTTGTACGTCAGCATGGTGACCGTGCGGCCCCATGCCTCCTCGCTGATGGAGCGGTTCAGCCCGGACTTCCGGGCGACGTTCTTCCCTGGCTCTTCGACCGTTCCTTTGGCGGACTTGAGCATGTTCGTGATGGTGAGTGCTTCGACCACGACGGTGCCGTAGGTGCGGGCGATGTCGGTGGTCGCCTGGTGCTGCCAGTCCAGGGCCCGGCGCTTGGCTTTCGCGCGCAGTCCTGCGATCTGGTCGTAGGTGTGGTGCAGTCTGCGGCTGGTGCGCTCGCCGGGTCTGCGGTGCCGCTTGCGCTGCGCGGCGCGTTGCTCCAGGCGCAGGAGCCTGGCTTTCTCCTTGCCGGTCAGCCATTCGCCGTGCTCGTACGTTTCGCCGTCGGAGAGGGCGATGGGCACGGTGACGCCCACGTCGATGCCGATGTCCGGCCCCTGGTGGGGTGCGGGCCCGGCTTCCAGGGCCTGGACGCGGAAGGCGATGTGCCAGCCGAGCGTGTCCTTGGTCAGTCGTGCCCCGGTGATCCGGTTCTCCGCGTCTGCGTGCCTGCCCACGGGCAGGTCCTTGGTCCATCGGAAGCGGACCCGGCCCACCTTGGGAATGTCGACCATGCCCCACCGGCGGTGCACGCGGGTGATGTTCAGGTCCCGGCCCTGCGGGATGTCCACGGACATCACCGTGCGCAGGCGGTCCTTGAAGTTCGGGGCGTCGGCGCGGCCGTCCCAGCAGTTCTTCCACGCCTGGAAGTACGTCTTGAGCACCGCTTGCGCGGCCTGGGCGGGCAGGACAGCCAGGAAGCCGATGTCCCGGCGGGCCTGACGGATCGCGGCGTCCGCGTTCGCGAGTGTCCGCTTCTCCTTCGGCATCATCTGCCACCACGCGTGCAGCAGGTTCCACATCGTGCGCGCGGCGTGCGCCTGGCCGTCTGTCGTCAACACCTCGCAAGGTGACAGTGCAAGCCGGGCCCGGTGCCCGAACTGCCGCTTGACCAGGGCGTTGTGACTCACAACCGAAAACTTAGCATTGGTTTATGTCACCGCGCTGGAACCCTCATCCCGATGTCAGAACCGGTCGCCATGTTGTCCACAACCTGCACGTTCACTTGGTTTCTATCACTAAGTACTGGCGGAACGCGTTCACCAACGCCATGCGCTTCGGCTGGTGAGTCCCATGTGCCTACCCAGCGGTCGAAGCGGGCGAGAGCCGTGATCCGATCCTGAATCGTGCTCCATGACATCCCGCCTCCAGCGTGGTCCCGAGGCAGAACTTGGCAGCTTCCCGTAGCCAGGAGATGGCCATGTGTTCCGGCTTGCATCGCTCAGATGCCCTGGGTTCCCGGTCGCGGATCGGAACTCGTGGATCGCACCGGGGATGCCAGGTGTTCAAGGACCACCAGGGTCCCTGATCAAGACGGGCGATCAGGGCAAGCCTCGTGACGTTGAAGATTCCGCGGCGGCGGGTGCCCTCCTGCACGGGCAGCTTGCCGTGCCGATCCTCGAACCATGTGGCGTGCATCTTCTTGTATGCCGCTGCACCACTCCGACTTCCAAGACCAGTCAAGGTTGCATCACGCCGTTCAAGGGGGTCCGCCGTGCCGATACCTTGCGATGGCAGATCCGCCAGCCATCACGAGCGCGGACGGCAACGTCGTCATAGGAGACGGAACCGCAGGAGCCGTCGGCCTTGACGCCCAGGCCCTTGGACCGAACCCGTACCTGGCCGTCTGCCGACTCGGTGATGACGATGTTGGTGACGTGATGCCCAACGGGGTTGGCGGACCCCAGGGCCAGAGCCGCTTCCCGGATGGCTACAACTCCGACGAGACGGCCTTGGCCGAAGTCGGTCAGGTCGTAGACGACATCCGCAGTGAACAGTTCCTCCAACCGCTCAAGGCTTCCATCGTCGACAAGGTGGCCATGCAACGAGACCAGTTCGGAGATCGCCAGGCGGTCTTCGAGAGCGAGCGCCACGCATATGTCCTCTCCAGCCCGACAGCCCGAGCCGTACCGTTGGTCAACATCCAACGTCGCTTCCGTAGTGTGATCTTGGTCGGGTAGGGTTCTGATCTTGTGGCGAGTGGGCACATAGCTGGTGAGACATACCCCGAGCGGACAC
>NZ_JBSFXK010000096.1:0-14869 GCF_053595355.1 Streptomyces sp. NPDC002513
GCCATACCACTCAAGATCACTGCTTCGCCTCCGAACTCTAAGCACAGCAGGTCAGGAGCATTTTCATGTCGTAACTACACGACAGACCGACAGGCCGGAGCCGTCGTCGAGCGGCACCGTGATGAACTTGGGCTCCCATGGCGGGTCGAACTTCTCGTAGCAGCCGCTGACGATCTGGTCGAGCACGCTCTGTGCGTCGACGCCTACGACCCGGTCTTCGCCGTCGGCGGCGCGGTCGTTGACGCCGACGAGGATCATGCCGCCGTAGGTGTTGGCCATGGCGGCGATCGACTTCAACAGACTGGAGGAGTACTCGCGCTTGAACTCCAGCGTCTGGCTCTCAAGCTGATCCGGGCGCGCGGCCAGCGCCCGTATGCGCTCAATCGTCAAATCCGCCATCGAAGCGGCGAACAGTGGGGTAACCATCACGACATCATCCCTATCTTCCCTCCTTCCTGCTGCGAGTTATGCGGTGCAGACGTGACCCGTGTGCGGATGCCCGCAGGAGCTCTCACCGGGATCCGGTTCGGAAACGCGAGAGCCAGGTGCCACCGGCCCTCTGCCCAGGCACCGCCTGGCGCTGGGCCTGGTGCTGGCGCTCGACTGGCTCAGCCTGCTCAGCTTGGCGTTCGGCCGTGATGGCCCGCTGCTTGCAGTCGTCGCACAGGTGCGGGTAGGGCTCCCGAGGGGTGCCCCATCCGGCGGCCTCGATCGCCATGAACTCGGCGTGGTCCGGCTCGTGCTGACGTACACTCAGGGGTTGCCGGTCCAGCAACGCTGTGCCGGCCGCGCACCGCTCTGGCTACACGGAAACTGCATGTCACAGACTTCGAGCTGAGGCATGAGAGCAGCTGGCACCCGTCATCGACGGGCGTTCGGTCCTCGGACCGGCTGACCAGCGGCTCGTCGGCGACGTAGAACGCCAGTCGGCACGGGACGTCACGGCGTGGGAGCCGCTGATGGATCGTGACGGCGCTCGCCGCCCCCTGCGGACGGCGCGCAGTGGAGGCAGGGGCGACCCTGCCCGCGGGTTTTCCTGCTGCGCGCGATGCCCGGGAGGGCGAGACCATGACTTCGATCGACGCATTCGACGGCCGGGACGGGCAGGAACCCGACGACGGCCTTCCTCCCCTGCTGCGCCGCCCCGCACCGGTGGCGGACCCGCAGCCGGTGACCCGGCTCCGCGGTGCGCGCAGGGCACTGCAGGAGAACCCCGACACCTCGCTGGACGAGGCGGCGGCGAACGCCGTCACCTCGGGCGCGGTGGATCCCGCGCGGCTGCGCGCTCTGGTGAGCGGTGAGCCGGTCAGCCTGCTGACGGCCAAGCCGGTCGTCGGCGGCACGCTGTACGCGACCGCGCCGCACGACCGCTACCTCGACCTCGACGTCCTGCCCGACTTCATCAACCAGCGGTGGGCGGACCAGCTGCGTACGGCCATGGACGCGGCACCGCCCACGTCGCTGGTGACCTCGTACGAGACGCTGACCGATCCGGAGACCGGCGAGCCGATCGCGGTCTTCACCGTCCGCATGCGCGACCGCAAGGCCCTGGCCAGTGCGGTCTCCGAGAGCATGCTCAACACCTTCTACGCCCAGAAGGGCGAGAACGACTACACCCAGAGCGTGCTCCAGCAGGGCGTGAAGGAGCCGCTGACGCTGTTCGCGATGCGCGTCGTGTACGACGACGGCAGCGAGGACACCTTCCTGATCGCGGGCGACGGCAACAGCCGACTGGTGAGCATGTGGCTGGCGCGCACCGGCGGCGACATCTACCAGGCGATCTCGGCCTGCATCAGCACCGTCATCGGCTCGACCGACCAGCCCGGCGAGCGCAGCCGTGCCGAGCAGGGAGCCGCGCGCCGGCGGGTGGCCGAGCTGACCGCGCGCACCCGCAAGAACCTGGCCGCGCTCGTGCTGACGGAGGCGACCCGGCGCGAGGGCCACACGCTCGCCTTCCCGGCCACCGTCGTCGTCGGCGCACGGTCCGACAGCGGCGAGCCGCTGGCGGATCTGGTGGCGGCCCGGGACGACCTGCTGGCCAATCTGCACGTGCACGTCACCGCCTGGACCCCGGGGGCGCAGAACACACAGGGCATGCAGCGGGTCTACCGGCACGCCCACCGTGAGGGACTGATCACCCCGGACGTACACCGGGTGCTGTCGGGAACCGTGGGCGCGCAGGCCATGCACGAACTGCTCGGCGTTCCGGCGCACCGGCTGTGGTCGGCCGCGGTCCATCAGCACGCGGTGCTCGCCGGGCCGCACGCGGACGCCATGAATCGGCTGATCAAGCAGGAATTCGGGATGGGCAAGGCCGACCGGCAGCGGGTCAGCGAGCGTCTGGCGCCCATGGCGCTGTCGGACTACCGCAGCCAGGAGGGCATCGAACAGCCGCTGCGCGCCTTCGGCAACGGCGGCACGATCACCGACACCGTGTGGAAGCAGCCATGGGAGCTGACCAAGGGCGAGGACACCTTCGAGGTCCTCGACGACATCCTCGAGCGCGCTGTGGCCGGCGAGACGGGCGCCGTGGCGGAGCTGACCGTCCTGGGCGGCACCGCGGCGATCCTCGACGGCTACATCACCCGGGACCGCGGCTCAAAGGAAGGCACCGACCGCGAGGCCCGCAAGGCGCCCTTCCGAGCGACACCGGTGAAACTGCTGGATCTGCTGGCGCGGAGTGCCGGGGGGCTGCGGATGCTGCACTCCATCGCCCGCGCCCACGTCGCCGCCGACCCGGCCGTGCTGCCCAAGCTGTTCCACACCCAGGAGCGCGAGGTCGACGGTGTCCTGGTCCGCGACGGCGAGCCCATGCTCGACAAGGCCGGCCAGCAGATGATCATCGACTACGAGTGGGACCTCGTCCACGCCGCCGACCCGGCCCAGGCCCTGGAGACCATCGCCAAGAACCGCGCGGAGGCCAAGGCCAAGACGGGGGGCAAGCACCAGGAGCCCGAGCCGGAGGACGTCCGCCTGCGCCGGACGCTCGAGCAGGGCATCACCTCGGCCGCCAAGGCCGCGCGGGCGCTGGCCCGCATGAGCCAGAGGCGCGGCAACCAGGTGTTCGGCACCTTCGATGCTGTCCAGGGCCAGCGCGAGCAGCTGGCCCAGCTCGCCGAGATCCTCACGAAGTTCGGGCCCGTCGACACCTCCCTCTTCGTGTTCGACGAGGACGAGGAGGACACCGAGTGAGCGCCCCTCTCACGCTGCCCGCGCAGATCGGCCGGGCGCTGCAGCCGGTGCTGCGGCTGGTGGGCCCGGTGCTCGACGACAACGTGGTGCGGGGCGGCGGCAGGCATGCGCCGGTGGTGGTGTGCCCGGCCCGGCCGGATGCGGTGCGCCGCCGGGCGGCGGCGACTTGCGCGGTGTATGTCGCGTGGGACAGCCGCCGCGGGTGCCAGTACGTGGGCAGCGTGTGCCGCCAGGGCGCCGGCGCGGTCGGCGACCGGCTGGCCGAGCACTACGCGCACCCCACGACCGGCGTGGCCCGGCGGGGGGCCTGGTCTTTGCTGACCATCCTGCCCCTGGCCGACCAGAGCGCCCTGGAGGTGGTGCGCAACGCCGAGGGGTGGACGGCCCGGCTGCTGAACCCGGTGGACGGATCCGCTCACCCGCGGGTCGACCTCACGCAGACACCCGCCGCGCTGGCCCTCAACATCGGCCGGCGGGCACAATTCGGCCCCGCCGGTGCGGGGACGGACGCCGGTTCAACATAGCCGCAGGTCGAGAGGCATGAGCGGCCCCGGGTGCCCACGGCTCCCGGGGCCGCAGCCGGATGCAGGTACGCACGGACATCATTCCCCGGCTGCGCCGGGGTCGGCCGTGGCCCGGGACGAACATGCCGGGGGCCGCGGTTCTTTGTGGGCGCGGGAAAGCGGCAGCCGCCCTGTCCGCGCCCGTGTCATCCTGGCCGGTTGGCCATGAAACGAGGGGAAGTGGCAAGGACATGGCAGCGCGTAGATTCGAGCCCTGGCCCGCACGGGTCGTCACGGCGGTGGCCGGTGTGCTCGGCGACACCGCGCAGGGGCTGACCGGACGGGAGATCGGGCAACTGCTGGCGGCCGTGAGAGTGCCGGACGCGGAGGGCGGCAACAAGCGGGACCGGCTGGCCGCGGCGCTGCTGGCGCAGCAGGCACGCCAGCAAGCGGCCAACTGCGTGATCGCGTTCATCAGCGAGGCGATGGCTCCCGTGCGCTACGCGCAGGAACCGCACACGTTCTCGCGTCGGCGGGACGATCTCAACGAGGTCCTCGTCCACGTCGGGCTACGGGTCAACGACGAGGGAAAGCTCGCCAAGGGACCGATCGCGGCCACTCTCAACGAGGCCGCCCAGCACGCCAGTTCGCTGCGGTCGGAACTGCGCCGCCGCTCCACGCATCCAGAGGTGCTGCGCTACTGCACGCTGGAGATCCTGGCCAAGAACCCCTTCCACGCCAGCCTGGAGGCGGTCAAGTCGGTAGCCGACCGGCTGCGGCAGCTCACCGGCCTGGGTCTGGACGGGGCGCGCCTGGTCGACGCGGTACTCATGCCCGGCCAAGGCACGGCTCGGGTGCCCATCAACGCGAACGCCACCGGGCCCGAGCTGGACGAGCAGAAGGGGTTGGCGAACCTGGTCAAGGGACTGTTCAGCATGTTCCGCAATCCGGCCGCGCACGAGCCGCGGCTTCACCGCACGGTCACCGACGAGGAGCTGCTGGAACTGCTGACCACCCTGTCGATGGTCCACCGACGGCTCGACAGCGCGCACGTCACCCCCTGACGGCAGGTCAGCCGTGTTCCTCGGGGTTGTCCGGCAGCGTCGCGTGCCAGACGGTCCGCCCCTCGTCGTACAGGCCGCTGTCGGCGTTCCGCGGTGAGGATCCGGGGCTGTCCCGTACCAGGCGGGTACGGGACAGCGGGCCAGCCCCGTGGGTCAGGCGGCCGGGCGGGCGGCGAGGTCGGCGGCGGTACGCGCGAAGCGGGCCGCCTCCTGGAGAGTGAACATGCAGTCGGCGTCGGTAGCTTCGTCCTCGTCGGGGATGCGGGCGGCTTCCCGCATCGTGCGCAGGGCAGCTGCCGCGATGACCGCGACCGGGGCGGTCGTGGTGTAGATCCGCTCGAACATCCTCGGCTCGGTGAGCCATCCGTCGGCCCGCACTCCGTAGATCGCGGGATTACAGATGTGGCTGGCGCCGACGAGCCGGTCCAGGACGTCCGCGGCCGCGCGCAGCAACTCCGCGCTCACCTCTGCCTCTTCCCAGGCGGCCGCTTCCAGCACCATGTACACGACCTGGACGAGGGGCGTGTCGTGCACCGTGACTTCGCTGGCGGCGTGCTCGTCCGCGGCGGGCTGCAGGCGCGCGCGGGCGGCGAGGTCGCCTTGCGTACGCAACAGGGCGTGCTTGAGTTCGCGATCCTTCACCGCCCAGGCCACCGCCGCATCCACCAGGCGGGCCGCCTTCTCCCCCTCGGCGCCGAAGCCGGCGCGCAGCCGGGCGGCGAGACGGCGGGCGGGCTCGGCGTGGCCGGGCTCCCGGCGGACGCCGCCCGGGCCGAGCTTGGCGCGCAGCAGCTCGGTGTACTTGCCCGTGCCGCCCGCGGCCTTCTGCGCGGCGCGGGCGCGCTGGCCGACGCGGGACTGGTTGCGTGGCATGACGTCTTCTCTCCGGGCACCCCGCGCCTGCCCGCAGTCGTGCGGGTGGGTGTCGCGGGCCCGGGTGGGGACCTTGGCCGTCTGAGCTGCCCCGGCGCGGGCGGGGATACAGCATCGGCGGTCGGCGGTGCGCGTCCTGCCGGTCGGCATCGTAGTGGAAACCGCCCGCCCTCCTCCGCTGGTCCACGGACACCGTGCTCAGTACGCGCGGGATACCTCGGCCCTCCGGGTCGTACCTGCGCACGACGGCGTGGGCGTAGAACTCGTCGACCCGCGCCGGGCTTCCTGCCCCCGCCCGCCCATGTCTTCCTCGCCCTGTCCTCTGCCAGCCCATTGCGACCATCGCAAATAGTTGCGATGGTCGCACCATGCATCCGCTTGAAGAACTGGCCGCCCTGCGCCACCCCATGCCCGAACCCGGCACCGTCACCCCCGAGGACTGCTACGCCAACGCCTGCGAACAGGTGGCGGAGCAGCGCAGCAACGACGCCCTCGGCCTGGAGGCCGCGAGCCAGGAGCTCGAGACGGACCCGCTGCTGCTGGCGCTGGACGACCTGAAGGCGCAGAAGGAGGCCGTGGACGCCCGGATCCGGCAACTGCTGGCCTACGGGAGGGAGTTCCACGGCAGCCGCCCCTGCCAACTGGAGGAACTCGCCCGCCACGCCGGATACAGCCCCTCCGGAGTGCGCACCGCCTACGGCGAGGCAGAGATCAGGCACGTCGCCGCGCAGATCGGCCGGGAACCGAACCGGCCCCGCCGCGACACCGCCGGCAGTCGGTGACCACGGCGGTCGACGCCACGCCGCTGCCGACTTCGGTCCCTTGCCCTGCTGCCTGCCTGCCAGCGGATCCGCCGCAGGCCTTCAGGCGGCAGATGCTGGCCGGCCGGCTGTGGCCGGGTGAACGGCGGCCTGCCGTGCGCAGCCCCAAGGAGCAGTGCACCCTCCCCCGGGGACACCGCTCAGGCGGCGCTGCGTGTCCTGCGCGCCGAGGGGGTGGGCCGGCATCGTGCGACGGCAGCGGCAGTCTCGTCGCCGCCGCTGCCCTGCCCAGGGACGCTGAGGCCAACGACGGGCCACCGGCACCGAGCTTGAGACACCGCGCGCCTGGGGGAGGGCGGATGGGGTTCACCGCGGTCCATGCCGACTGGGGGCGGCTGGATGCGTCGCTGGACGATCTCGGGTGCGGCCGTGCCTGGGAGGACGTCCATCGGGTCAAGGGGGTGCCGCTGGCGTGCCCGGAGTGTGGGGGCCGGGTGTTCGCGCGGGTCTCCTCACACCATGCCCGGCACTTCTACCACCAGCAGCAGCCGCGTGACTGCGAGCTGGCGAACGAGTCGTACGAACACCACCTGCTGAAGCTGGAGCTGGCCACGGCCGCCCGGGCGGCGGGGTTCACAGCAGAGCTGGAGGTGAGCAGCGAGCGGCGCAACTGGCGTGCCGACGTGCTGGTCTTCGATGAGCAGGGCAGGGCGTTCATGGCTCTGGAAGCGCAGCTGTCGCCGATGACGCCGCCAGAGGCGCGGATGCGCACCGACCGCTATGCACGAGATGGTGTGGGGTGTGCTGGGTCGGGCTGCAGGGCAGGCCCTGGCAGCGTGCCGTGCCCACGTTGCGGGTGGAGTACCCCGAAGGCCGCGGGGCGGCTGGACGGTGCGGCACGGCATGGCGCGCTACGCCTGGGCTCCGCGCACGCTGGCGGGGACGGCGGGATGGACCCACATCACATGCCCGCTCGGCGATGCCATCCGGTGGATCCTCCAAGGGCGGGTGCACCCTCATACCGGCCCGGGCGGCACGGTGTGGTGGACGGCCGACGCGTACGTGCAACTGGCGGCCGCCCGCGCCCGGATGGAGGCGGAAGCCGAGGCCGCCGCACGTGCCCGGGCTGCCGAGCAGGCCCGCCGGGCGGCCGCGGCGCGGGCCGCCGCCGCCGAACGGTGCCTTGAAGACGCCCTGCAGCGGGCCCAGGAACGGCAGGCCGAGCAGGAACGTCTGGCCGCCTTCCTCGAACACGCCGCAATAGACGCCCACCTGTGGCCCGCCTTCACGCAACTGCTCCGCAGCGCATCCGGCAAACCGGTCGAGTACGGCGTGCAGAGCCCCGCCCACGGCAACGGCCTGCTCGTCTACAGCAGGCCCAGCCCGGGCCGCGCGTTCACCCTCGCCGGTGTGGTGTGCCCCGATCCCCAGGCACTCGCCCAGTGGCCGGCCGAGCTGACCATCCTGGTCCCCGGCCAGACCTGGCTGGCCCGCATCCAGGCCGCCGCCCGCACCCCGCTGAAAGTCGCGGTGCTGAACCCGATCACCAAGCAATGTTCCTTCCTGCGCATCACGGCCCAGCCCCCGGATCCCGCAACGCCCAGCGCCGGACACGCCTCCTCCAGCCCCAGGACCGCACCGCCGGCGGCACCCCGGCCGCGAGTCCGCACCTCTTGCCCACCCCGGTGGCCCCCCACGCGAACGTCCCACACACCCCAGTGACGGTTGGTAAAGTCCGTCACCCTCATACGCCAGAACACCGGAGGGGACCTTCGCTGCCGAAGTCAGCGAGGACAAGCGTGACCCTCCGACCGGTGCCCCATCCACACCGCCACGTCGCATACCCGCAGCGCACTCACCGTCTCCGGCACCCCCGCGACCTGGCGCAGCGCGAGCAACTGGCGGTGCAGGGAACGGTCGTCCGCGCGCAGCGCGGCATGCAGCGCAAGCCAGAACGAGGGGCGCGGGCGGCCCAGAGCGCAGCGCACCACCTTGTCGTAGACCGGCAACAGCTGCGGACGCTTACGAGCCAAGAGCTTCCCAGCGATGACCCAGTCAACTCCGTGCTGTGCGCAGAGGAGGTGCCAGGCCCGGTCCGCCGGCGAGCCCCCGGCCAAGACGTCCGCTTCGGCGTCGACCATGTCGACGTCCGCGGGGATGTCGTGCAGCAGACCAGACAGCTGCGCGCCGAGGGTGCCCTCCAGAATGTCCAGCGCGACAGAAGCCGGAACGGTCACCGACAAGGTCTGCACCGCGACCAGGTCCTCCGCCGTGATCCGGTCGGCGATCTCCGGCTGGTCTCCCCCACCGGCCAGATGCTCGAACCGGCTGCCGGTGAACGTCGCCTCACCGGGTGACATGCCTATGCCGAAGTAACGCCGCAGATCACCCACGGCACGCTCGGCACCCAGCAGTTCTTTCAACCGCTGCCCCAACGGCGACAACGACGCTCCACTGAGAGAGATCACGCGAATCCATCCTTCATTCGAGATCGCGAGCAAACCAGTCTGTAGCAGGGCGGCCAGGTGGGCGTGCCAACACAGAAGCCACTGTCCTGCGCCACCCCCGTCCTGCCGCGACGGGCACCGCCGCCGCGGCAGGGGTGGTGCTGGCCTCGAAGTCGCGGTATGCCATGGCGGCGAAGTCGGTCAGGGGCGGAAGTGCCCGCGGCGCTGCTGCCTGGACGGACCATGACTCTGTGGCCACGGCAACTATTGGGTCACGAAGCGCCGTTGGCCATCACATCACCTTCACATACCTGCCAGGATGCGGAAGCAGGCTCTGGAACGGGGGGGTTGTGGCGGCACCCGGGTGGTATGCGCGGTTAGCTGCGGTACGCGGAGTGGTCTATCAGCCTCCTACCGGTCTGAATATGGACCGGCTACGGGCCGCCGGTTGGGGGCAACGCCCAAGGATCGAGCGGTTCCAGGGGCGTGAGCCGTCGCTGTGGTGGGGAAACACCACCCAGTCGCCGGCTCAGCAGCATGCCCTGCAGCGCACCGAAGACGTCTCGACCGCTGAGGTGCTCGTGAACCTCGCGGAGGTGCTCGAGCTCCCGGGCCAGGCGTCGGACTACCACTACGCGCTGCAGAGCACGGTCGCGGAGCTGCGTAGGCGACGCCAGACAAGTCCGGAACTTTTTGGCGAGATCGAGCGGCTGTGCCGCCTGGATCTGCAGCTGGCCCTGGCCGTTCCGGACGCGGTCTCGTTCGCCGAGGGCCAGTTCGTGTACATAGGGGCCGTGGACTGGCTGCTGGAGATGTACCTCACGGAGGGGCTGCTGGCAGATGCCCTGTGGGTGGCGGAAGCCGCCGAACACGTCGGGGCCGGTGACAGGCCCCGCGTCCGCAAAGCGCGGGAGCGGGCAGCGCGTGTGGCCGCTGAGGACGCGGCCGTATGACGGGGCATCCCGGTCTGGCGCAGGTCCTGCCCAGCGAGTCGTTCCTGGAGTACGCGTTCGTGCGATGGGTGCTGACCCCTGCGGCTCATCCGGCCATCGTCGACCGAGTGCGGGCGCAGGCGCCGCTGGATGTGGGCGGGCACTGCTACCGGCTCGACTATCTCGTGGCGGGCGACCGGCTGCAGGTGGCGGTCGAACTCGACGGCTTCGCGGCCCATAGCGGCCGGGAGGCGTTCACCCGCGACCGGCTGCGGCAGAACGACATCACTGCTGCTGGGCACGCGGTGGTCCGGTTCTCCTACGACTCCATCCGTATCAACACGGCCCGCTGCGTCGCCCAACTTCAGGCGGTCATGGCCCGTGACCCCGCCTTGGCCCTGCTTGTCATCGCCCATCCGCTCGTGGAGACACCCGCTATGGACCCCGATCCCCGGGCCGCCTTCGGCCCCTCGCCGCGCATCAGCACCGTGGCCGGCGACCGCGACTACTTCACGCTTGCGCGAGAGGCCGTCGATGTGCGGACGTTGCGCGAGTGCCAGAAGCAGGCGCTGGCCGCGCTGAAGGACTTCTACGCCGCCTGCGGCACCAAGGCGGCGTGTGTGATGAGTGTCGGCGCCGGCAAGACCGCGCTGGGGGTGGCCGCTCTGCTCTCCGTGGCCCTCAGGCGCGCGCTGGTCGTCACACCGGGCAACGTGATCCGCGGGACGTTCGACACAGCTTTGGACCACCGGGCTGTCGGTAACGCCCTCTACGGGCTGCGAGGCGGCCCGCTGATCCCAGGGTGCCGGCCGCCCTCGGTGCTCACGGTGGACCGGGACGCCGGGGGTGTCCGCAAGGTAGATCGGCAGAAGCTGCTGGCCGCCGACGTCATCATCACGAACTTCCACTCCCTGGGCAGCGGGCAGGACCCCGACGATCTGCTGGCCAAGCTGACCCCGGACGATGTGGACTTCATCGTCGTAGACGAAGCGCACATCGCGGCGGCCGAGTCCTACCAGCGATTGTTCGCGCACTTCGCCTCGGCGTGCGTCGTGCTGATGAGTGCCTGCTTCACCCGCCTGGACGGCAAGCCGATCGATGCGGAGGTGGTCTACCGGTACCGCCTCATCGACTCCATCGCGGACGGCAACGCCAAGAACCTGCGCGTGCACCGGTTCACCCCCGACAGCGCGGCCACCACCTACGAGCTGGTGTGGCCGGACGGCCGCCGGGAGGAGATCACCGGCCGGGACGAGCTGCTGGCCGTCCTGAAAGACGAGCGCAAGCTCTCGCGTATCACGGCCAGGTCGACCGAGCCGATCCGCCAGGTGATGCGCGTCGTGAAACGCCTGCTCGACCAGCAGCGCGACCTGCTGTTCCCGGTCAAGCCGCGGGTGCTGTTCGCTGCTATGGGCCGCCAGCACGCGGAGCAGATCGCGCGCCTGGCCGATGAGCACGGCATCGCCTGCGACGTCCTGCACCACTCGATGACCGATGCGGCCGTCGCCAAGGTCCGCGAGCGGTTCGAGTCGGACGCCGGAGACTTGGACGGCATCGTGCAGCTGAAGATGCTGGGCCAGGGTTATGACTTCCCGCCCATCTGCTTGGTGGTGCCCATGCGCCCCTACGGCAGCTTCAGCGAGTTCTACCAGTTCATCGGCCGCGGCATCCGCATCCTGTCCCACCCCTCGCTGCAGGGCCGGGTGGGCCCCCAGCAGCAGTTCCTCGATATCGTCCTGCACGCCGAGCTCGGCCTGGACGACCACCTGGACACCCTCTACGCCGAGAACGACATGGACCCGGCTACCGGCACGGTCGCCGACGACGCGCCCGAGCCGATCGGCACCGCCCCGCTTCCCGGCAGCCGGGGCGGCGACGAAACCGGCCGGATGGACGCGTTCGTGCTCTTCGAACGCGGCGAGATCACCAGCCGCGTCGTGCACGACTCCGAGCGCGTCGAGACTCGGCGCGCCGAACGCGAACGCGAAGCCCTCGCCCAGCGCTACGCACTGTATGCGGCCGGCACCGACAGCCCCGTGTCGTTCGAGCAATACGTCGACGTCGTACGAGCGCTGCATGACTGACAGCCTCGGCCGCACCTTCGCGGCCGCCACCGGCCCCGACGCCTTCCTCGCGGCCGAACGTGCCGATGGACAGGAGGGGCGCTTCGCTCCGTTCGAGGAACTGGCCGCGACCGGTATGACGACCAGCTTCACCGGCACGGCGCCGGTGGAGCTGTCCGCCGACGGACACCTGTCCCTGCGCCTGTCGCCGTCGGCGCGCGCAGCCATGAGCGGCTGGTTCGACCTCGCAAGGCAGCAGGCCAAGGGGGCCTGGTGGCTGCCCGAGAGCACGGTGGTCAAAGCCGGCCCGGTCAATCTGCCCGCCTACTACACGGGCAACCCGCGGTGGGCCGCGAACATCGCCGCCATGGTCTCCGTGCGCTCCTCACTCGCCAGCAACCCGGACGCGTTCGCCTGCTGGGCGCTGCTCATTCCCTACGCCACCGACCTGCTCGCCCCGCTGGTCCTGCGCGGACCGCAGGCCGGCGCCCTCGAGCCCACCGCAGCCGGTGCCGCCTGGGCCGACGCCGAGGCCCGCTACCGCGCCCTGGGCCTGCTCACCGCGCCCGTGGAAACAGCGCTCGCCCGGCTGCGCCCGGGAGGCGGCTGGTCCCGCCTGACCACGGACCAGCAGATCGCCGCCCGCCAAGCCCTGGTCCACGCTCTCACGCCGGCGGTCGACACCACCACCACCGCCCGCTGGCGCGCCACTCAGTTGGCGGTGCTGGTGCAGCGCTACTACCTCAAGGCGAAGAAGGGCCGCCCCAGCGCCCGCGCCGTCCTCACCAAGGCGCTGCAGCCCACCCTCGCCGCGTTCTTCGACGGCGACTGGCTAGCGTTCCTCGACTACCTGGGCGAGCAGCCGGCCGACGACGAACAGATCGTCACGACCCTGCCCGCCGCCCGCCTGTATGTGCGCGCCTCCGCGAAGGTCGAGCAGATCGCCGCACAGCAGAAGCTGCCCGTCGAGCAGGTCGCTTCAATGGTCGCCAGCTACCTGGGCAGCGACGAGATCCGCTCCCCCATCGAGCAGCGCGTCACCGTGCTGCGCCGCTACTGGGAGACCTTCGACGCCCTCCACGCCGCCCAGCGCCCCGGCCAGCCGCCGCTGCTCGAGCTGGTCGGCAACCCCTGGATCCCGCCGGACGAAGACGAAGCCTTCCCCACCCCCGTCTACGAGCGCGTCCTGCCGCCGCAGCTCCTCGCCGAAACCGAGAAGCTGTGGGGCTCGGAATGCCATCCGCGCTACCCCGACCGCTTGGTCTCCGCGCTGCTGCCCCAGGCCAGCATGGCCGAAGCGTTCGGGCCCGCGCTCACGTTCTGGCACGAAATCGCCCTGAGCGCGTGGTACATCTGCGAAGGCCCCTACGCCCGCAGCGACCTGCACGGCCTGGCTGACTACCACGCCCGCCGCACCGACGCTTTGAAGGCCACCGGTACCCCGGTCGGTCCGAGCCTGTTCACCGAACTCGCCGACGCAGAACAGCGCCTGGGGCCGCCCCAGGACATCCAGCGCCCCATCAAGATGGACCACCCCGACGGCTACACCATCACCGCCACCACAACCGTCGGCCAGCGCCGCGACGGCTTCCCCCTCCTACGCGACATCATCACCCGCCACCGCCGGGCCTGGGCCCGCCAACACCTCGAGACCGCGCTCGGCTCATGGGAAGGACAGCTGCGGGAGGTCTCCCGCGAGCTCAACCGGGCCGCCAACGGCCGCGGGAAACCCCTGACCGTCAAGCAGTTCGCCCGGATCGCCACGCCCGTCGCGAACCGGTGGTTCGGCGGCGACCTGGCCGCCCTGTGCGCGGCCATCGGCGATAAGACCCCCGTTGAGCAAGAACGCATCCACCTGCTGCCCTACGACCGTACCGCCCTGTGCCGCCACCTGTTCCACGCCCTGGGCGGCCGCTACGTCACCAACACCAGCGGCGACGTGCCCGGCTTCCAGCGAAGCTGGGCCATGACCCGCCTCGTGGCCCAAGCCCCCCGCCTCATCCAGCTCGAAGAACTCCTCGGCCGCACCCCCACCGAAAAGGAATTCCGCGCACCGTCCTACTCCTGGCCCGAAGGCCTGACCTACCCGGCCTATACCGCCGCCACCCAGCAGGCCCGTCTCGCCCTCCCCCTCACCCGTACCACCGAGGCAGAACAGGAACCCGCCACGCAGCCCACACCCCCTCCACTCCCCCCGATCCCCGCAAACAACCCGACACCGACTCCGCACCAGCCACCCTCACCACCAGCACCTCCGGTGCAGCCCGAACGCCGACGCGGACTCCTCAACCGCCTACTCGGCCGCGACTGAGCCAGAGGAGCGGCGGCCCCGTCGGGGCCATGCTCTCGCCGACGGCAGGAAGGCTGGCAGCGTCGTAGGCTGGCGTCCGTGCCCCTTCCTCCGCTCCCTGGTGCACTTTTTCTTCCGACTACCTCTGCAGAAGGCGGAAAGGCGCCCGCGCACCGGCTGCGGTGTCGTCGTAGAAGTGGACACTCAGGACATGGGCTTGCGGGCGCGGGGCTGAAGGGAAGTGCCATGATCCAAGGCATGGATAATGCCGAATTCGAGGTCATACCGGAACGGCGGTACGTCAAGAGCGTACGGCGCTACGCGCCGGAGAGTCTCATCCCGCACATCGCGTCAGTCTCGGCGCAGTTCGGCATCCCGGAAATCGGACGCGGCTGGATGCACCGCCCGGATGAGGGCATCACCTACTATCCCTGGGCACTCGCCGACATCGCGTCGGTGTCGCTACTGAGATTGAAAGCGTGATGTCGGCTGCCTGGATCAGGTGGTCACCGCTTGCGATTGGGGCTCCACTCGTAGGTTCCTGGGGCCGTCTCGATGACTTCGCGCGGCCAGGTCTGCCGGACCTGTTCCAGGCGCCCGCGGTGCTCCGCGATCCAGTCTCCCTGGGGTCGGGTCCCCAGGACCGCCGTAAGAACTCCTAACAGAATGCTGCAACTCGCCTCGGAATGAAGGGGTCTGATGACTTGTTAGCCTGCACATGAGAAGGGGTGAGCGGCCGCCGTG
>NZ_JBSFXK010000097.1:0-14783 GCF_053595355.1 Streptomyces sp. NPDC002513
CCTGGTGGAACGGCAAGCCACTCGACCGCCGCCACACCAGCCACCTCGCCCGACTCGAACTCAGCCTCGCCGCGTAGCCGAATGGGCAACAGGGTCGACGGTCGCGAACGGGCGCCCGCCCTCGGCGACATTGCGGCGGGCGAGGTCGATGGTGCGCTGCGCGAAGTCCATGGGGGTCCTTGGGAGTTCTGGAGGTTCTTGGGGGTCCTTGGGGGGGGAGGAAGCGGAGCCACCCGGCCGGCGGACCGATGGCGGGCGGGAAAGCGGGGCGGGCCGGCGACGGGGAAGGGGAAGGGGAAGGGGAGCCGGTCCAGCGCGCCCCGGCTCGTGTGACCGGCGGGGATCAGAAGGGCCTGGTCGGCAGGTACTTGCCGTCCAGGGTGATCACCGCGCGCTCGCCGCCCTCGGGGTCGGCGACCTTCTTCACGTCCAGCTTGAAGTTGATGGCGGAGATGATGCCGTCCCCGAACTGCTCGTGGACCAGGGCCTTGAGCGTGGTGCCGTACACCTGGAGCATCTCGTAAAAGCGGTAGACGGTCGGGTCGGTCGGGACGCCGCCGGGGATCGATCCCCGGGTCGGGATCGTCTGGAGCAGGAGCACCGCGTCGGCGTCCAGGCCCAGCAGCTCGCCGACGGCCTGCGCGGCCGGCTCGGGCAGGGCATGCTGGCCGAGCACGGCTGCGGTGGTGAAGGCGGGCGACAGGCCGGCTTCGTCGGCGATCTGCTGCCAGGTGAGGTTCTTGCGGGTCTTGGCCTCGACCGCGGCGGCGGCCAGGGCCTGACGGGCCGTGGGGTCGAACTGAGCGTGCACCATGAGCTTTTCCTTCTCGGGTTCAAGGTGGGGGGAACAACCGGTCCGCTGCGATACGGCAGGGCCGGAGCACGGGGGGCGAGATCGGTGGTCAGGCCGCGAACGCGGTGCCCTGTCCGGCCGAGCCCAGGGTCTCGACGCCTCCGGTGGCGATGTCGAAGACCCAGCCGTGCAGGGTGAGGGTGCCTTCGGCCAGCGCGTGGGCGACCGAGGGGTGGGTGACCAGGTTCGCCAGCTGGGCGAGCACGTTCTGGCGTACCAGAGGCGCGACCTCCCCGCCGGCGGCCGTACGGGCGCGGGCGGCGTCCGCGTGCCGCAGCCACTGGGCGACCGCCGGCGCGGCGCTCAGGTCGTGGTTCTCGGCCAGCGCGGTCATGGCGCCGCAGCCGGAGTGTCCGCACACGACGACGTCGGACACCCCCAGCACGGCGACGGCGTACTCGATGCCGGCCGCTACCGCGTCGGGGCCCGGGGTGTAGGCCGGGACAAGGTTGCCGGCGGTGCGGACGACGAACAGCTCGCCCGGCTCGCTGGCCGTGATCAGCTCCGGGACGACGCGGGCGTCGGAGCAGCCGATGAACAGCGTGTGCGGCGTGTGGTTCTCGGCGAGGTGGGCGAACAGGTCCGCCTTGACGGGATGGACGTCCCGCTGGAAACGCGTGACGCCCTCGGCGAGATCGCGCATGGGTCCTCCCTTCTGTGAGGGTTCCGGTCTGTCGGGCTCGGTGAATCCACCATGCATGACCAGTGCCTATAGAGTCCAAGAGTGAATACTCATGCAAGCCATTGTTCTCATCTATAGTTCATTCCATGGCCCTCGAACTGCGTCATCTGCGCTACCTGCTCGCCGTGGCCGAGCGCGGGAGCTTCACTCGCGCGGCCGAAGACCTGCGCATCTCCCAACCCACCCTGTCCCAGCAGGTCAGACAGCTGGAGCGGACCGTGGGGGTGCAACTGCTGGACCGCACCGGCCGCAGCGTGCGGCTCACGGACGCAGGCGAGACGTACGCGCGATACGCCCGCCGGGCACTGCGGGACCTGGCGGTCGCCCAACGCGCCGTCCAGGACGTCCAGGACCTCTCCCGCGGCCACCTGCGCCTCGCCGTCACGCCGACCTTCACCGCCTATCTGGTGGGCCCCCTGACCGCCGAATTCCACAGCCGCCACCCCGGCATCACCCTGGACGTCAGGGAGATGACCCAGGACCGCATCGAGTCGGCCCTGCTCGCCGACGACCTCGATCTCGGCATCGCCTTCGCCGGTCCCCATCTGCCCGGCATCACCGCCGCCACCCTGTTCACGGAGACCCTCAGCCTCGTCACCGGCGGTCACCACCCCGAAGGCGGCCACCCCGGGCCGCTCCCCATTCAGGAACTGAATGAGCGTCATCTCGCATTGCTCAGCGGTGACTTCGCCACGCGTGGCCACATCGACGCCCACTTCGCGGCCCACCGGGTGCGGCCGCAGATCACGGTGGAGACCAACTCCGTGCAGGCCCTCATCGAGATCGTCCGGCGCACCCCGATCGCCACCGTGCTTCCCGACGCCATCACCCACGGCCACCCCCACCTCAGTCCCGTCCTCCTGGAACCGGCCCTGCCCGCCCGCACCGTCGCCCTGCTGCGACGCGGGAGCGGCTACCAGAGTGCCGCCGCCCACGCCTTCACCCGCCTCGCCGGCGATCTCACCGCCGCCCGCGGCCACACCGATGCCCGGCGGTGAAGGTGTCCGGCGTCCCCAACGTGCCGGGCAGGAAGAGGCCAGGTAGTCGCGGACTGCTGAGGGCGGAGCGAGCCACCGGCAGGAGGAACCCAAGGAGCTATCCGCGGGGACCGGCCACCGCCTGGATCCTGCGTGCGGCCTCCCGATGGCGGCGGAGGGTCTCGTCGAGTCCGGTGATGCGGAGCTCTCCGTTCTCGACCAGGAAGCGTCCGCCCACGATGGTGTGCCAGGCCCAGGTGGGGCCACCGTGGAACAGGGCGGTGACCGGGTCGGCCAGGGCCCCGGCGTAGGGGAGGGTGTCCATGCGCCACACGGCGAGGTCTCCGCAGGCGCCGTGGCGCAGAACGCCGATCTCCGTGTCGCGCCCGATGGCACGGGCGCCGCCGCGGGTCGCCATCCACAGGGCTTCACGGGCCGGCATGGCATCGGCCGTACCGCCCCGCAGGCGGGCCAGCAGCATGGCCGTTTTGGTCTCCATCCACAGGGACTGGTGGTCGGCGGCGGTGGCGCCGTCGCAGCCGATGCCGACGGCGATGCCCGCGTCGAGCATCTCGCGTACCGGTGTGGGGCCGCCGGGCAGACCACCGCCGATGACGGTGGAACTCGGGCAGTGGGAGACTCCGACACCGCGCCCGGCGAGCAGCGCCATCTCGGTCGTGGAGGGGTAGACGACATGAGCGCACCAGGTGCGCGCGGTGAGCCAGCCGAGGGCGTCGAGGACCTCCAGCGGACGGCGGCCGTAGCGGGCTGTGACGAACCTGTGTTCTTCGGGGTCGTCGGCGACGTGCGTGTGGAGGCGGTCGGCGAGCTCGGCCGTCCTGGTCATGGTGGAGGGGGTGCAGCTGAGCAGGTTGGTGGGCCCGAGGGCGATGCGGATCATCGCGGACGGAGCGGGGTCGTGGTGTCGGGCGACCAGTCGTTCGCAGTCCGCGAGGTAGGCGTCCTCGTCCTCGGCGAGGTGATCGGGACAGATGCCGCCGTCCCGTTCCCCCAGGGTCATCGTGCCGCGGACGGCGGTGAATCGCAGGCCCAGCCGGGCGGCTTCGTCGATCTGGGCGTCCAGGAGCCCGGGCTTCGGATGGACGTAGAGGTGGTCGACCGTCGTGGTGCATCCGGACCAGGCGAGTTCGGCCATACCGACCGCGGTGGACAGCCGGACGGCCTCTTCGTCCAGTCGGGACCACATGCCGAAGTAGTGCCAGAACCACGCCTCCAGGCTGCCGTCCAGGTCCGGCCGGTCTCCGGAGCGGGTGAGGTTCTGGTACAGATGCTGGTGGGAGTTGACCAGTCCGGGGGTGACCAGACAGCCGCTCGCGTCGACGACCCTCAGGGAGGGAGGCGGCGGGTCGGCGGCGGTTCCGAGGCCGGTGATCACACCGCCGGTGACGGCGACCCAGCCGCCGGGCAGGTCGCCCAGGGCTTCGTCCATGGTGACGACCAGGTCGGCGTCGCGGATCAGCAGATCGGCGGCGGTCACGCCTCCGCCTCCGGGTAGTCGTCCAGGATGGCGAGCGCCGCGGCGGTCGCGGCGGCCGGGTCACCGGCGCGCACGGCGTCGAACAGCGACGAATGGAAGGGGTCGTCGCCGGCGTCGTCCATGCACTGGTTGGCCTTGACGGTCTCCCACAGGGCGTCGCTCAGGTTCCGGTAGAGGTCGCTGAGCAGCGGGTTCTGGGACGCCTCGGCGATGCGCAGGTGGAAGTCGACGTCGGCGTCGGTGAAGGCGTCCACGTCCCCGGCCCGGCGTGCGGACCCCCGGCGTTCCAGGGCGTCGCGGAGTGCGGCGAGGTCGTCGTCGGTGCGCATCGTGGCGGCGAGGCGGGCGGCGACGATGTCCAGGCCGCGGCGGACCTCGAGGATGTCGGCGGTTCTCGCCCGGTCGAAGTGCCGGCGCAGCGCGACCTGTCCCTCGTCGGTGGCGGTGACGTACGTGCCGTCGCCCTGGCGGGTGCTGAGCAGTCCGGCGTGGACGAGGACCCGGACCGCCTCGCGGATGGAGAGCCGGCTCACGCCGAGGGTTGCGGCGAGTTGGTCCTCCGGCGGTATCCGGTCTCCGACCTGCCATGTGCCCCGCGCGAGTTCTCCGCGCAACTCATTGATCACGGTGTCGACGATCGACACTCGTCCGACGCGTTTCATGCACCCCTCTTCCCAGTCATCTGATGACTTGATAACCATATGACTCTCCAGGGACGGAGTTCCAGCCCTTTCACCGACTCGAAGGGGGTCGCTGGCATGACCCACGCCCTGTTCACCCATATACGTCCCCATGGCGGCGATCCTCATGACGTCCTGGTGACCGACGGCCGCATCGCGGCCATCGGTCCCGCGACCCGGCCGGAAAACTGCGTCGTCGTCGACGGCGGTGGCGCCCTTGCCCTGCCCTCCCCCGTCGACGCGCACATCCATCCCGACAAGTCGACCTGGGGCCGGCCGTGGCTGAGCCGCAAACCCGCCGGCACGCTCCGTGAGCTGATCGCGGACGACGTCGCCGTCCAGCGCGCGATGACCTCTCCGGTGCACGAACGCGCCGGTGCCCTGATCGCCCGCGCCGTCAGCCGCGGCACCAGGGCGATGCGCGCGCACGCCGATGTCGCACCGGTCCACGGCCTCTCCCACGTGCAGGAGATCCGCTCCGCCGCCGCTCCGTTCGCGACGGCGATGGACCTGCAGGTGGTGGCCTTCCCCCAGCTCGGCCTCCTCAGCGAGCCCGGTACCGCCGACCTGCTGGAGCAGGCCGTCAAGGAGGGCGCCGACATCGTCGGCGGCCTGGACCCGGTCGGCATCGACGGTGACCTGCACGGACATCTGGACGTGCTGTTCGGCATCGCCGAGCGCACCGGCGCACCGATCGACATCCACCTGCACGACCGCGACCGTACGGGCCTGGACCAGATCGCCGAGATCACCGGCCGTACCCGGGCCGCGGGCATGCAGGGAAAGGTCACGATCAGCCACGCGTTCTGCCTGTCCGACGGTGACCCCGCAGAGCTGGAGCGCACCGCCGACCTCCTGGCCGACGCGGACGTGGCGGTGACCACGTGCGCGCTGGGCAGCGAGCCGGTCGTGCCCCTCCGGCCGCTGGTACAGCGGGGCGTGCGGGTGGCCGCCGGTTCGGACGGCGTGCGGGACGCCTGGACCCCGTTCGGCGACGGCGACATGTTCACCCGCGCGTACCTGCTCGCGTACCGCACCGATGCCCGCACCGACGAGGAGCTGGCGGCGTGCTACGCCGTGGCGGCGCACGGCGGCGCGGACGTCATGGGCCTGGAACGGTCCGAGCTGCGGGTCGGCGACCCCGCCGACTTCGTTCTGCTGGCCGGGGAGTCCGTCGCCCAGGTCCTCGTCGACCGGCCGCTGCCTGCGATGGTCGTGCGGGCCGGGAACGTCGTCGCCCGTGACGGGCGCCTCGAGAAGGCCGTCCGGTGAAGCGCCGCCGGCCGGCCCTGCTCACCGGCGGACTCGCGCTCGCCCTGACTGCCTGCGGCACCACGGCGCTCAGCGGGCGACAGGCGTCCAGCACCACGGCAGACCTCGCCACCACCACCGCGTCGGCCGCCCACGGCGTGGACCGGATCACCTGGAACCTGCCCTACGAGCCCCAGACGCTCGACCCGATCCGCTCCTTCAACTACGCCGAGAACACCGCGCTGGCGAACATGTGCGAGAGCCTGATGCGGCTCACTCCCGACCTGAAGATCCGCCCCGGCCTGGCCGAGAAGGCAGCGAACCCGACCCCGACCCGGTGGGTCTACACCCTGCGCAAGGACGTCAGGTTCTGGGACGGCCGCCCGATGACCGCCGACGACGTGGCGGCCAGCCTCAACCGCCACCTCGACCCGGCGCTGGGCACCTGGTGGAGCGACTACTTCGAGACCGTCGACGCCATCAAGGCGACCGGGCCGTACCAGGTCACGGTGGACCTCAAACAGCCCGACGTGCTCTTCAACCAGGCCATGGCGACCGCCGCCGGTGCGGTCGTGGAGAAGGCGTTCCTGGACAAGGCCGGAACGAACCTCGGCTCTCCCACCGGCGGCCTCATGTGCACCGGACCCTTCGAGTTCGCCGGCTGGAAGCCCGGCGACTCCCTTCGGCTGGCCCGCAATGACGGCTACTGGAACAGCGAACTCAGGGCAAAGTCACGGACCTTGGTATTCCGTTTCATCGCCGACGAGACCACCGCGGTCAACGCCCTGAGGTCCGGCGAGGTCGACGGGCAGTACTTCTACCTCCCCCCTGCCGGGCTCAGCCAACTGCGCAACTCCCCCACCGGCTCGGTCACGCTCGGCCGCTCCCTCACCTTCTGGGCCCTGCTCGGCGCCGCCAGGTCCGGCCCGTACGCCGACCCGCGCGTGCGCGAGGCGCTGTCGGCCGCCCTCGACCGCCCGGGAATCGCCCGGGTGATCTTCCAGGGGGCCGCCGCCCCGGAAAGCACGTTGGCCAACTCCGACTACTGGGGCTATGCCGCCGACACCTTCCGCACCGCACACGACGCTCTGCCCGCGGCGCGCCCCGACCTCTCCCGCGCCCGGCGGCTCCTGAGTGCCGCCGGCAAGCCGTCTCGTCCCCTCACCATCGGCATCCAGGGCAGTTCGGCGGTGCACGAACAGACCGCGAGCATCATCAAGGCCGCCGGTGAGGACCTCGGGCTCCACGTCACCATCAAGGTCATCCCGGTCGAGCAGTACGGCAACCTCTACAACGACCCCAAAGCCCGTGAAGGCATCGACGCCTTCCTGAGCACCTGGTACGGCAACATGCCCGATCCCCTCGACGTCTACCGGGTCTTCACCAAGGGCGGCCGGTCCAACTTCGACGTCTACCCGTCCGTGGACGGCGCCGTCAGACAGGCACAGGCCGCCTACGCCCCCGGGCGGCGGGCCGCGCTGGTCAGCGGAATCCAGGCCGCCGTCAGCCGGGACGTGCCCTGGACACCCATCACCTCCCTGCCCGTCATCCTCTACATGAACAAGCGGATCACCGGAGCGGTCCCCTCGTTCTCGTACCTGTACTACCCCTGGGCCGCCGGGATCGGTGCGCGATGAGGTGGCCGGTATTCCTGGCGCGGCGGCTGGCCGCGCTCGCGGCGGTCCTCCTGGTGGCCTCGTTCCTGGTGTACGGGCTGCTCTACACGGTCCCCGGCGGTCCGATGGCGTTCCTGCTGGGCAACCGCAGCGGCAGCCCCGAGCAGATCGCGGCCATCCGCCACCAGTACCACCTCGACGAGCCGTTCCTGACCCGCTACTTCACCTGGCTCAGCGACGCGCTGCACGGTGACTTCGGTCAGTCCCTGGTCTACCGCCAGGACGTGTCCGCCCTGATGTCCACGCGGCTGGCGACGACGGGGCTGCTCGTGCTGTACGCCACGGTGATCATCGTCGTCGCGGGCGTCGCCCTCGGCCTGCTCGCGGCACTGCGACGGGGCCCGGTCGACGCGGCCGTCTCCGTGGTGAACAGCGTCTTCCTGGCCACCCCCACCTTCGTCGTGGGCGTGGTGCTGGTCGTCGTCTTCGCCCTGGGTCTGGGCTGGTTCCCCGTCTTCGGCCCCGGAACGGGTCCGGGAGACCGGCTCTATCACCTGACGCTGCCCGCCATCGCGCTCAGCCTCGGCAGCGCGGGCTTCCTGGCCCGTATCACCCGCGCCGCGGTGGGCGAGGAGTTGCGCCGCGAACACGTGGAGACGGCGCGCAGCCGCGGATTCACCGAGTCCCACATCGTCCGCCGGCATGTGCTGCGCAACGCGTCGATCCCGGTCGTGACCGTCACCGGCCTCACCGTGGCCGGCCTGATCGCGGGCTCCGTGGTCGTCGAGAACATCTTCGCGCTGGACGGGCTCGGCTCGCTGCTCGTGCGGGCCATTCTCCAGCGGGACTTCGCCGTGGTGCAGGGCGTCGTACTCGTCCTGGTCATCGCGTTCGTCATCGTCAACCTGGTGGTCGACCTGTGCTACTCGCTCATCGACCCCCGTCTGTCTCCCAGGGAGTCGGCATGAAGGCACGCCTGGGCCCCACGGGTCTGGCCGCAGTGGTCCTGCTCACGGTCGTCGCCGTCGTCAGCGTCCTCGCGCCGCTGCTGGCCCCCTACGATCCCCACCGGCCCGACCTCTACAACGCGCTGACCGCAAGCACCGACAGCCACGTGCTCGGTGGTGACGCGCTCGGCCGGGACATCCTGTCGCGGCTGATGTTCGGGGCCCGCACGACGCTGCTGGGCCCGCTGATCACCATCGCGCTGTCCACCGTGGTGGGCACCACGCTCGCCCTCACCGCCGCCTGGTCCGGAGGCCGGGTCGACGCCGTCATCTCCCGGCTGCTCGACGTACTGTTCGCCGTGCCCGGCATCGTGTTCGCCCTGGTGACGGTGGCCGTGCTCGGTCCGGGTATGACCGGGGTGGTCATCGGTCTGGCCGTGGCCTACACGCCGTATGTGGCCCGCGTCGTACGCAGCGCGGCGCTGCGGGAGCGCAGCCTTTCCTACGTCTCGGCCGCCTGGCTCCAGGGCCGATCGGCCGTCGCCATCTGCGGGCGGCATCTGCTGCCCAACCTGCGCCCGCTGATCGTCGCCCAGTCGGTGTCGGCGCTCGGCTTCGCGATCATCGACCTGGCCGCGATCTCGTTCCTCGGACTCGGTGTGCAGCCACCCGCCGCCGACTGGGGCCTGATGGTCAAGAACGGACTGGACGGCGCGATGCGCGGCCAGCCGATGGAGGCCGTCAGCGCGGGCCTGCTGATCGTGATCGTGGTGGTCGCGGTGACGGTGCTCGGCGACCGGATGGGTGCTCAGCAAGGCGGTGCGCGATGAGCAGGGATCTGCTGGTCCTGGACCGGCTGCGGCTCGAGGTTCCGGCCGGACGCAGGGAATGGCGGACGCTCGTCGACGACGTCAGCCTCACCGTCGCCCCGGGCGAAGCCGTCGGCCTCGTCGGCGAATCCGGCTCCGGCAAGTCGATGACCGCCCGGTCCGTCCTACGGCTGACCCCGCCCGGCACACGGCTCAGTGGCCGGATCTCGTTCGACGGCACGCCGGTCCTCGACCTCGGAACGCGTGAGCTGCGCGCCCTGCGGGCGCGGCGGATCGCGATGATCTTCCAAGACCCCCGGGCACACATCAACCCGGTCCGCAGCGTCGGTGACTTCCTCACCGAGGCGCTGGTCACCAACCTGTCGGTACCCCCGAAGCAGGCGCACGCCAAGGCCGTCCGTCTCCTCGCCGACGTCGGCATCACCGACGGCGAGCGCCGGATGCGGCAGCATCCCCACGAGCTGTCCGGCGGACTGCTGCAGCGCGTCATGATCGCGTCAGTGCTGGCCGCGGAACCCGACCTGGTGCTCGCCGACGAGCCCACGACCGCTCTGGATGTGACCACCCAGTCGGAGGTGATGGCCATCCTGGACGAACTGCGCCGGGACCGCGGCATGGCCATGGTGCTGATCACCCACGATCTCGAACTCGCCGCGGCGACCTGCGACCGCATCGGCGTCATGTACGCCGGACGGATCGTGGAGGTGCAGTCCGCCGAGGCGCTCACCGAGTCGCCCCGACACCCCTACACCCGAGGCCTGTTGAAGGCCCGCCCGAGCATCGACCGGGTCGTCCGTCCGCTGCCCGTCGTCCCCGGCCGGGCGGTCGCGGCCTACGAGGCGGGCGACGGCTGCGCCTTCGCCCCCCGCTGCGCGGTCAGCGCACCGGAGTGCTCGACCGCCCGCCCCCCGCTGCGCGCGGTGGGCGGCACCCACGTCGCCTGCATACGAGAGGAGGAACCGTGACCGAGATCCTGGTCAGGGCCGAGGGACTGCGCAAGGTCTACGGGAAGGGCGCCGTCGCCGTCGACGACCTGTCCTTCACCGTCGCCCGCGGTGAATCGCTGGCCGTCGTGGGCGAGTCGGGCTCGGGCAAGACCACCGTCGCCCGCATGCTGCTGGGACTGGAAACCCCTACGGCCGGCACGGTCAGCATCTGCGGACGCCCGCGGAAAGGCCGAACCGGCTCGGCCGAGCGGCGCCGCCGGGCCCGAGAGATCCAGATGGTCTTCCAGGACCCGTACTCCTCGCTGGACCCGTTGCAGCGCATCGGGGACGTCATCGAAACCAGCCTCGCTCTGCACTTCCCCCTCAGCGCCCACCAGCGGCGCAGTCGGGCCCTGGAGCTGCTGGAGGCCGTGGGGCTGACCGACCGGCACGCCGTGATGCTGCCCCGTCAGCTCTCCGGCGGACAGCGACAGCGCGTCGCCATCGCCCGCGCGATCGCCGTCGAACCACAGGTTCTCGTGCTGGACGAGGCGGTCGCGGCACTGGACGTCTCCGTACAGGCACAGATCCTCAACCTGCTGGCCGACATCCGCGAGCGCAGCGGCATCAGCTACGTGTTCATCTCGCACGACCTGGCGGTCGTCAACCAGATCAGCGACACCGCGATCGTCCTGTCCGCAGGCCGCGTGGTCGAGCGAGGACCGACCCGGCAACTGCTGCGCGCCCCACAGGAGGAGTACACCCAAGCCCTCCTCGACGCGGTCCCCCGGCCTGGTTGGAAACCCCGGCGCCGCACAAGCGGCTCCGGCCCGGCCCCCGCTCCCCACTTCCTCCCCTCCACGTAACCGAAGGAGCATCACCATGTGTCTGAACCACCACGAAGCACCGCCCGCACAGCTCGCCCGGCGCGGTGTCCTCGCCGCCGCGATGGCACTGGCCGGCGGATCCGTGCTCGCCGGGGCGGGCGACGCGGTCGCCCGTACGCCGGAACGGGACACGCCCGGCACCGGCCCGGCACCGTCCGGCGGCACGCTCGTCATCGAGGGCGGCACCCTCCTCGACCCGCTGACCGGAGAGGTGACCGCCGACTCCGTCGTCGTCATCGTGGACGGCACCGTGCGGGCCGCGGGCAGCCGCGACGCCACCCGGCGTGCCCGCGCGGCGCTTCCGGCGGGCGTGAGCGTCGTCGCCGCGCACGGCCGATGGGTGCTTCCCGGCCTGGTCGACGCCCACATCCACCTCAACTCCGTCACCGAGGCGCGGACGGCCCTGCGCCGGGGGGCGACCAGCGTGCGCAGCGGGTCCACCACCTTCTACCAGGACATAGCCGTGCGCGAACTGGCCCGGCGTGCCCCGGGCCAGGTGCCGCGGATGCGTGCTGCCGGCATCTTCGTCACCCCGGACCTCGGCGACACGATCCTGGCCGACCCCCACCTCGCCCCGCTGGCCCGCCTCACGGACGGCGTGCGCTCGTCCGAGGCGCTGCGCCACGTGGTCGACGTGAACCTGGACCGGGGCGCGGATGTCATCAAGACCCGGGTCAACGACCGCGCGGGCGTGCCGGACCAGGACCCGCTGCGCCAGGTGTACAACCGTGAGCAGCTCACCACGGTGGTGGCAGCGGCACGGCGTCGCGGGGCCGGCGTGCTCTGCCACAGCTACAGCGCACAGGGCTGCCGCGACGCCGTCCTCGCGGGTATCCGCAGTCTGGAGCACGGGGTCTTCGTCGCCGAGGACACGCTGCACGAAATGCGGCGCCGCGGTACGTACTTCACCCCCACCCTGACCGCCATCGCCGGGCTGGTCGAATCCGACGACCCCGTACTCGCCGCGCGCGGGCGCGCGTTCCTCCCCGTCCTCCAGCAGGCCGTCCGCGCGGCGCACGAGATGGGCGTCCCGCTGGCGGCGGGAACCGACTCCGCCGGAGGGCAGGTCGATCCGATCGGCGGCGAGGTGGTGCTGATGCACCAGGCCGGCCTGACGGCCCTGGACGCGATCCGCACCGCCACCACGACGGCGGCACGGCTGACCGGACTGACCGACAGCGCCGGGCGGCTGGCCCAGGGCTTCCGTGGTGACGCGGTGCTCCTCACCGGCAATCCGCTGGAGGACATCACGACACTGAGGACACCGAGCGCCGTGATCAGCGAGGGCGTCGTCGTCAGCACCTGACGGCAGCCCCCGGGTGCGGGTCCTGGACCTCTCCGGTTCCGGACCCCGCACCTCTACGCCCTCGCAGCGTCACCACCCGCTGTCCACGCTGAAGGGGAAACCTCCAAGGTCGGGTAGTTAAGGCTTCGTTGGGGGATGCAAGCAGGTAGTCGGGGGCTTGTGTGCTGGCCGGAACGTGGGCAACGCGGCTCCGTTGAGACAGGTTGTCGACCAAGACGTCCTGTACGGAGCCGCGTTGTCCTCGTATTCTGCCTCTCCGCCCGCCCTGATGACACTTTCCCGGGAAATCACCGTGGCCGCGGGGCGATTCGCCGCCGGGCATCTGGGCGGCCTGACCCCGTTCTTGCCCTTCGAGCTGGTGGACGCCGTCCTGCAGGAGCATCGGGCACTCCAACGGCGGCTGCGGGACCTGCCGTCCCGTGTCGGGGTCTACTTCCTGCTGGCGATGTGCCTGTTCCCGGAGGTCGGATACCGGCTGGTGTGGCAGAAGATGACCTCCGGGCTCGGCGGCAGCGTGCCCGCGCCGACCGCGAAGGGGCTGCGGGATCTGCGCCGCAGGGTGGGGTGCGCGCCGATGCGGGCTTTGTTCGAGGTGGTGGCCGGGGCACTGGCCCAGCCGCACACGCCCGGAGTGCGTTTCGGTCCTTACCGTACGGTCTCCTTCGACGGTTGCAGCTCGATCAAGGTGCCTGACAGCGAGCGCAACCGGGGTTGGCTGGGGCGCTGTTCGCACGGTGGTTACCCTCAGATCGAGCTGATGACGCTGGTCGAGACCGGCACCCGGGCCGTGATCGGCGCGGTCTTCGGCCCCACCGCCGAGGGTGAGACCGCCTACGCCACCCGACTGCTGCACCACCTGAACTCCGAGATGCTGGTCCTGTGGGACCGTGGCTTTGACGGCAACGACTTCCTGGCCGCCGTGCACACTACCGGCGCCCGCGTCCTGGGCCGCATCACCCGGCGCCGCCGCCCGCCGGTCCTCCAGCAGCTGGAGGACTCCTCCTACCTCTCGGTCATCGGCACCGTCCCGGTCCGCATCATCGAAGCAAGGGTGAGCCTCACCTGCGCCGACGGGAGCACCTTCGAGGACTCCTACCGCCTGGCGACCACGCTCCTGGACGCCCGCCGCTACCCCGCCGAGCATCTCGTGCGCCTCTACCACGAGCGCTGGGAACACGAGAGCGCCTACTACGCCCTGCGCCACACCATCCTGCACGCCCGCGTCCTGCGCTCACACGACCCGGCCGGCGTCGAGCAGGAGATGTGGTCCCTGCTCACCCTCTACCAGCTCCTGCGCCGCACGATGGTCGAGGCAGCGGAGTCCCGGCCGGGCACCAACCCCGATCGATGCGGCTTCACCATCGCCTTCCAGAGCGCCCGTGACCTGCTCATTCGTGCGGAAGGAATCACCGAGCAGCGGCTCGGGGAGATCGGCCACCGACTCCTGTCGGCCCTGCTGCCCGCGCGCCGCCTCCGCGTCAGCACCCGCAAGGTCAAGTCCCCCATCTCGCGCTACGCGGAACGCAAGATGGACGGCCGCCCCGATGACAGCCGGGCCGTGACCTCGATGACCATCACGACCCTTGCACCACCACCCGAGCCGCCCTTGCCCGCGACGACCATCCCGCAGTACGCCGGGCCCGGCCGAACCAGCAACCGCATGACCCGCGTCCTGGACCTCCTGCAGGCAGAACCCGGGCGCCAGTGGCGAGCACGGGAGATCGCCGAACTCCTCGGCGACGTCACCCTCGTCGCCACCTACCGACAACTCGCCCGCTGGACCGAGAAAGGACTGATCAAAAGAGTCAGGACCGGCCGCTACACAGCCGCCCCCACCGGCCGCACCGTCCCGCTTGCATCCCCCAACGAAGCCTTAACTACCCGACCTTGGGGAAACCTCACGCGGTGGTACCCCCTGTCACCAGGACAGGGGGTACCACCGCGTTCATTTTCAGGGCAGGAATTCCCAGAACGGGCCGTCAGGCGCGAAGTTGCGAGAACTCAACGTCACGTCCTCACCCCTGAGATAAGCCAGCAACCACTCGCTGAACGTCATCTCATAGAGAGTCCACGCCGGACTGTCGAACTCCTGGACCACCACGCGCCAGGGCGACGAGGGATCGTCGGGAACACGAAGGAAAACCGCCTCGCCCGTCGTGGCCGTCGCCACCGGCATCAACTCACCGGGGTTCGCCCCTACCGGACTGGGCAGGAACTCCGCCATGTCCTCCTCGCGCCCAACGTCGCTTCCGTAGTGTGATCTTGGTCGGGTAGGGTTCTGATCTTGTGGCGAGTGGGCACATAGCTGGTGAGACATACCCCGAGCGGAC
>NZ_JBSFXK010000098.1:0-14536 GCF_053595355.1 Streptomyces sp. NPDC002513
AGACAAGCCGGATCATCGCAGGTCACGGGGCACCTTTTGCAGTTCGTGACGCAACGTCACCACCCTGGGAATTCACGGTGAAACACCGAGGCTGGCGTTGGAGGCGGAGTCGGACGTGGGCGTAGACGCCGGCGGTGACGCCGATGTGGGCGTGGCCGAGGAGTTCCTTGATGACGACGAGATCGACGCCTTGTTCCAGGAGCAGGGTGGCGGTCGAGTGCCGGAGGTCGTGGAAGCGGATCGTCCGAAGGCCAGCGCTGTGGAGGACGCGACGGAAGCGGCGGGTGAGGTTGCCGGGGTCGAGGGGTCCGCCCTTCACGGTCGTGAAGACGAGCCCGTTGTCCGTCCAGCCCGCTCTGGCCGCCTGACGCTCTTCCTGCTGCCGATCCTGGTGGATCTTCAGGGAGGTGATGCACTCGGTGGGGAGCGCGATGCGGCGTTCGGAGGCGAGGGTCTTGGTGTGCAGGACGGTCAGGCCCTGGCTGCGGGTGCGCTGGAGGGAGCGGTGGATGGTTGCGGTGCCGCCATCGAGGTCAAGGTCTTCCCAGTGGAGGCCGAGGAGTTCGCCCTTGCGGAGTCCGGTGCGGAGGGCGAGTTCGTACAGAGCATGAAGCCGGTCGTCGCCAGCCGACTGGAGGAAGTGCCGGGCTTCGGCGGCGGTGAGGGGCTGGAAGCGCCGGGGGCGGGGCGTGGTGGTCTTGACGTTGCGGGCGACGTTGCGTGGCAGTTCGTCTTCGCGGACGGCGTGTTCCAGGGCGGATTTGAGGACCGCGTGGACGTACGTCACGGTCAGCGGTGACAGCTGCTTCTCGCAGCACTGCCCGATGGCGCAGCAGGACCGCCGGTGGGTGTCGCGTCCCTGGGCGCAGCACTGGCAGGTGGTGCGGAGTCCGTCGAGGAAGATGCGGACGTCGCGGGTGGTGAGTCGGGCGAGCTTCTTTGCGCCGAGGCGGGGGTTGAGGTGGAGGCGGATGGAGGCGGCGTAGCGGGTGTGGGTGTTCTCCCGCAGGTGGTGAACGGCGACGCCGTCCAGCCAGTACGCGAGGTAGGCGCTCACGGTGCTGTCGGCCGCTGCGACGGGGAGGCCGCGGTTGCTGGCGGCGATCTTCTCGGTGAGCTTGGTCATCGCGTCTTTACGGGTAGCGCCGTAGACGCGGACGCGCTTGCGGGTATTGCCGGGGGCCAGCACGTATCCGGCGGCTTCCCAGCGTCCGTCCTTGCGCTGGTAGACGGTCCCGTCGCCGTTCGCACGGGTACGGGAGCGGCGAGGCGGAGTAGGGCGTGGCGTGGTCATCAGGCGGCGTCCTGTTCGAGGCGGGTGCGGATGAAGTCGGTGAGGGCGTGGGTGGGGATGCGGCGGGCGCGGCCGAGGGTGATCGAGGCGAGCTGGCCGGTGCGGAGGAGGTCGTAGACGGCGGAGCGGCCGATCTGGAGGCGGGCCATCACCTGGGGCACTGTGAGGAGAGCCAGGGCCGGGACCGCTTCGGTGCGGAGGACGGTGGGCGGGGGCGAGGCCATCAACAGCCCCCTTCGGCCGCGAACTGCCGTTCCAGTTCCTTGCGGTGCCAGACGGAGGCGGCGAGGAGGCTCGCGCCGGGGCTGTAGCCCGAGCCGAGGTAGTCCCAATGTCCGACGACGAGCGTGGTCTTCGGGTCGGGCTCAGGGAGGCCGGCGTGGGCGCGGGCCTGTTCGGTGCGCCAGGCGCGGCGGGCGTCGCGCAGCGCGCCGAGCGTGACGGAGTAGGACCGGGATTTGGTGGAGAAGTGGCCGCGGAAGCCGAGCATGTGCGCCCACTTCCAGAGCTTGAGTTCGGCGAACTCCGGCAGGCGGCCGAGTTCCCAGCAGGTGCGGATCATCTGCCGGACGTGGCGGGCGACGGCGAGTCGGGGCAGTGGGCGGGCCTGGCCGGTGCCGTCGCAGGCGGTGCACGTGAGCGGGGTCCCGTGGGGCAGGAGGGTGGCGCCGCGTCCCTGGCAGGGGCGGCAGCACAGGGCGCGGTCGAGGGTGCCGGAGGCGTCGGCGGACTTGGTGGCGTACTTGGCCACGTAGGCGGCCACAGCCTGGTCGGTGAGTTCGCTGTCGGTGCCGAAGGCGGCGATCTCGCGTACATCGAGTTGCTGGCCCCAGGAGAGTTCGCGTTCCCCGATTGCGTCCGAGGTGATGGAGATGCGGGCGCGTGGTGCGGCGGAGCGGATGGCGTCGGTGAGTACGGCGGCGGAGGCGTAGGACGGTGGGGGCTGGGTGTTGCCGTCCGGGCCGTCGAGGCGGATCACGGCGTGGAAGTGGACCAGGCCGCGCTTCTGGTACTCGGCGACCTTGGCGAAGGACACCCGAAACGCCGCGCGGGCGGCCTTTTGCGTAATGCCGAGCCGGGTGGCGAGCTCCCGCCGCAGGTAGATCGCGAAGCGGGCCCACAAGGCTCCGGCGTGGGCATTGAACAGGACCGCGCCGACGTAGTCGTACGTCGCCGGATTGAGCGGCGTACCGAGCAGCGCGTCTGTGGGTTCGTGCCGGATTCCGCAGCGGCAGGGCCGGGCGTCGGGGCGGTTGTGGACGGGCCCGAAGGAGGGGGCGGTGAGGGTGGCGAAGACGCGGGGGTGGGTGCGGACGGTGTCGGGGACGGTCTTGCCGCCGGAGAGGCCGGCGCGGATGAGGTGGTAGGTGTCGGCGGCGTAGAGGCGGGAGCAGGCCGGGCAGCGGGAGGAGCGGCGGTTGCCGCACGCGGTGAGCAGGCTGCCCGCGGGCTCCTCCGTCGTGTTGTAGGAGCGCAGGACCTCGCCGGTCGTGGAGTCGATGGTGGTGGTCTGGCCTGTGAGGCGGACAGGTTCGGTGCAGCCGCCGAGGCGTTCGATCTGCTTCTGTGTGCGGTCGAAGTCGGACTGGTTGATGAGGTGGAGCAGGTCCCGCACGGCGGGGCTTGCCACGTGGTGCAGGTCCAGGGTGACCATTCGGGGCGTGTCCCTTCTGTCGGGTGTGTGGCCCCGAGCAGCAACCAGCCAGGTAGGAAGGCGTGTTGGTGCTGCTCGGGGCATGACGAACCAGGCCCACCGGGTGGGCGTGGATTTCAGGGAGAGGTGATCCGGCCGGTGGCCGGGGCGTCGCTCAGAGCTGAGCGAGTGCGGCGGTGGCCACTGGCAGGGCGATGCCCATGCGGGTTGCGAGCTGGGCGGCGGTGACCGGTGTTCCGTGCTCGGCGTGGTGGGTGTCCGCGATGAGCCTGGCTGCGGCGAGCAGCGGGGCGGGCAGGGCCGGGCGGATGTCGGTGGCAGGCGCCTTGGCGACAGCCGGGGCGGGGGCGGAGTCGGGCACCTCGATCACGGTGGGTACTTCGGCCGGAGGGGGCGCAGGTGTCGAGGCGGGGACCGGCTCGGGGTCCGGGGCCGCCGTCTCGGGAGCGGGCACCGAGGTGGGCACCGGTTCAGCGATGGGCGCGGGGGCCGGGGTAGCTGTGGTGGTGTCCTTCAGGTGTGCAGTGGTGTGGAAGTGGGCGAGGAAGGCGGGGCCGACGTGGCCCCAGCCCAGGAGCAGGAGCGGGGCGACGGTGTCCAGGCAGGCGCGGCCGTAGCGTCCGGTCAGCAGGGGTTCGGCGGTGTTCAGCGCGAGCGTGAGCAGCCCGCACAGGTGCAGTAGCCGGGTGCCGGCCTTCAGCTCCGCCTTGGGGACGCCGCGCAGGGCCAGGAACCGCAGCGCGACCAGGAGGCCGACGACGGACAGGTCCACCATGGGGGCGATCAGCGGGGCAATGGGGCGGGGGACACTGAGCCGCAGGGCGAGCGCCCAGACGTTGCCGAAGGAGAAGACGAAGGCCAAGGCCGCGATGACCGCCATCACCATGGTCACGGTGCGCCGGGTGAACCGTTCCTCCGCCATGCGCGGGGCCTCCTCTCGGGGGCGTGGGATCGGGGGCGTTCAGGGCTTGGCCAGGGGGACAGCCGGGCCGTCCGGCCCGTCGTCGCCGGGGTTCGTGTGGCCGGTGGTGTCGAGGAGGGCGTCCAGGCACAGGGCGGGGTCGGCGGTCAGGTGGGAGGTGGCTTCCGCGATGCGGGCGGCGTCGCCGTCGGAGACGTAGAACTTGTTGATCCCCGAGGTCTTGCCCGCGCCGGGGGTGCCGGCCACCGTCACCCCGGGCACGTTCGCCAGAGACACGCAGACGGGTGCGGCGTACTCGTCCACCCCCAGTTCCCAGCGCGCCACGTCCTCCGGCGGGCGGCCGGTGGGCCGGTGCTTGGTCGGCGTGGTCAAAGGATTGGAGCGCACGCCCCGGATCACCACCTTGCCGGGTCCGTCGGGCAGGACGGAGACCCGCGTGCACCGCCAGGCGTCCGCCAGGAAGCGTGCTGCCTTCTGGTACTCCTCCAGCCCGACCTGCGGCAGGGTCCTGGACCGTACGATCACGCCGAACCGGTCCGGCTTGACCTTGATCCTGGGAGTCAACACCCGGGGCGCGGGGGCGGGGCTGTCCTTCTGTGCGGTGATCTGCGCGAGCAGACCCGGGGTCTTATCGGTGACCGTCAGCCCGGCCATCCGAGCCAGCCGCACCCAGCCCCAGCGAACCCGCACAGCCTGCCGCATGCTGACCCGCGTGCCCCGATCGGCCCGAACGTAGCGGATCACGACCAGCAGCAGCCACATGCCCGCCAGTACGGCCGCGATCAACAGCGCCTGCGGCGCGTGACCAGTCAGGCTCCCCGTGTCGAAGCCGGTCACTGGGCCGCCTCCGCCGCGACCAGTTCCAGGCGGGTGGCGCGGTAGGCGACGCCGTCGGAGAGCTGCCCGTTGAAGATCCGCGCCCACGGGGTGGCGAACAGCTCCACCGGCCGGACCATCACGCCCGGCTTCAGCCCGGCCGCGATGCCCGTCTCCGGGACCGTGATCTTCAGGACCTCGGCCCGGCCGTCCTCCATGAGCATCACGGTCACCGTGTACAGCGACGCGCCGGTCTCCCGGTCGGTGGCGACCTCCCCGGTCTGCTGGTCCTTGATCTTCAGCACCGGCTCGGTGCCCGCGATGCACACCGCCGACGGCAGCAGAGCAACACGGATTCGAGGCATGGCCATGCCATCACATCCTCATCATTCGAGATGGAGCCGCTTGATCGACTCGACACGACCATAGCCGCACGCCCGCTACACCCGCAACACTCGATTCGTATCGATACACCTGCGCGTCTCGGACGCAGGGGTGGCCGGGTATGCCGTGGGTGCCGGTCCGCCGCTACCCTCGTGTCATGACGCTGCCTCTGGACCAGGACCCCCGGCCGCCCTACGTGCAGGCCGCCGACGTCCTACGCGCCGCCATCCGTGACGGCGAGCTGCGTCCGGGCGAGCGACTGCCCTCCGCACGCGAGCTGCAACGGCGCTTCGGAATCGCGAGTTCGACGGTCCAGAACGCGCTGCGCCTGCTCAAAGAGGAGGGGCTGATCTACTCCGTCCTGGGGCGGGGCAGCTACGTGCGCGCCCACGACGGCGAGCCCGAGCCAGAAGAGGAAGAGGCCGCCGCCAGCGAGTCTGACCCCGCGTACGTCGGACTCGGTGACCTTCGGCGGGGATGGCAGGTGGCACCCACCGACGACCCCCGCCCCCCGTACGTGCAGACCGCGGACGCACTCCGCAAGCAGATCCAGGACGGCCGGCTCGCACCAGGGGCCAAGCTCCCCTCCGCCCGCGAGCTGCAAGAACAGTTCGGCATCGCCAACTCCACCGCGCAGAACGCCCTGCGGCTACTCAAGGACGAGGGGCTGATCTACTCGGTCCAGGGCCGGGGCGTGTTCGTCCGCCAGCTCAGCCCGCACGACCAGTTCCTCAAGCGCTACCACGAGATGCTTGACAAGTCTGCGGCCCAGCGCCGCGCGGACGAAGAGGCCGTACGCCTCAGCGGCAAGACCGACGATGAAGTCGCCGCCGAACTGGAGGCCGCCGAAGAACGCTTCGCGAAGGCCAGCGTCGAATTCGAAGCCGCCACAGCCCACCGCGACGCGATGCGAGCCGTCATGGAGCAACGTAAGCGCCTCAGCGGCGACTACACCCCCGAGGAGAAGGCCGCCAAGGTCCAACTCCTGCGCGACAGACTTACCGAAGGCCGACGCCGACGCTGACCCCGAACCACGCCACCGTGTGGCAGCAGGGGGGTTGACTTCCGGAGAGCTGTTCAGAGTTTCTCTACGTCTTTCAAGGGCGTCCCGCTGACGCGGGCCGCCGCGCGCCGGCGGTCGGTGACCGCCGCCCGCTCCTGTCTGCCGCCCCGCTGGCGACGGCCGCCGACCACTCGGCGCGCAGAGCCCGGGAGCGTAGGCCGGACCACCAATCGGAAGCCCCGGTCCGACCGCTCAGCAGCAGACTGGCCGGGCACCTGAGAGGCCGCTAGGCGGGCTCGCGCCGTCCCGGACGGCCCATGTTTGCTGCCTGGCTGGGGCCGTGACGATGGAGATAACTGGGCTGATGCCGGTGCGGGGTTGAGCGAGACACACGTGACGGGTGGCCGGTCGGCGCGCCCGCCGTCGTGGCTGACTTTCTGCGGCAGAGGCCAGAACCCCCACAGTCATGGGCACGGCACGCACGTGAGGGCCCGTCCCTGCCGGGGCTGACGAGTGCGGGGGAGCCTCGATCGGCTGCGCCCGGCAGGGACGGGAGTCGGGTGGGTCAGCACGGTGCGGGCCTCGCGAGCGAGGCGGATCACGTCTGGCGCCAGGTCCGCCAGGGGCGGGTGATGATCTCCCGGTAGGTGTAGTGGGACGGGTTCTGGCCGCAGTGCCGCAGCACCCAGTCCTGCGGTTCGGCGAAGTCCTCGCTCGTCGGCGAGGTCTCGCCGTCCACGGCGCACTGCATCGCGTACAGGACCGGCTCCGCGTCCGGCTCGCGGTCGGGCTGGAGCGTCCAGGCCTCGTAGCGCAGGACCGAGCGAGGGGTCACCGTCCCCACCTCCGGTTGGCCACGGCCACCTTCGCGCTCAACTCCTCCGTCGGAGTCGGCGGACGAACGTCCTCGGGCGGCACGTCCCATTCCCGGCCACCGCGCGGTGGCCGAAGCTGCACGTACGGCCCCACATGCCCCATCACCACGCCCACCTTGCCGCTCCGCCGGTCGACCACCAGGGCGCCGGAATCGGGCGAGACGATGTGCCCGTCGGCATCAGGGGTGGGGGACGTCATCGTGACCACCCCGGCGAGGCGGTCCGCGACCAGGCATCCAGTCGCAGGGCGGGAACACATGGGGTGGCGCTCATTCGCACGGTGACGCTCCTCGGCGGCGTTGATGCGTGCCCCTGGGCCTCTTGGTGCCGCAGGGTCGGCACCGATCATCACGCCGGTCACCAGGACGAAGGAACCTCCACCAAACCCCACTCCGGGACGTCCTGCACCGTGTAGAACGTCCCTAGTGCCGTCCTGAGACGAAGGGGGAGACTTGTGCCGAACGAGAGACTACGAGCCGTCATGGCGGCCGGAGGCTGGACGTACGCCGCACTCGCCCAGCAGGTCGAGGTCGACCCCAAGTCGGTCGAGCGCTGGGTGAACCTCGGGCGCACCCCACGTCGTGCCACCGCCCTCCAGGCGGCCAAGGCCCTGGGAGAAGACGTGCACGCACTCTGGCCGGCACTCCGCCAGGCCCGCCCCGCCCGCGCCATCAGCCCTGAGTTGGTGGCCCTCTACGAGCAGCGGGCAGACATCCCCGTCTCGGCGTTCACCGACCTGATGGCCCAAGCCCGGGAACGGATCGACATTCTCGTCTACGCGGCCGTCTTCCTCCACGAGGCGTACCCGCGGCTGAACGAACTCCTCACCGAACGCGCCGCCGAAGGCTGCACCGTCCGCATCGCGATCGGGGACCCCGACAGCGACACCGTCCAAGCCCGCGGCCAGGAAGAGCGGTTCGGCCACGGCATCGAATCCCGCTGCCGCCTCGCGCTCATGCACTACAGACCCCTCGCCGACACCCCCGGCATCGACGTCCGCACCCACGCCACCACGCTCTACAACTCCCTCTACCGTGCCGACGACCAGCAACTCGTCAACGCCCACGTCTGGGGCGTCAACGCCTACGCCTCCCCCGTGTGGCATCTTCGCCGGCACCGGGAGGGCGGCATGTTCGACACCTACGCCGACAGCTTCGATGCCGTGTGGGCGACCGCAACCCCCGTACGAGAGGAGGGCTGACCGTGGCCCGTACCGAGTACTACGACGACCCGAACGCCCCCAAGCCGAACAGCATGGTCGTCGCCGCCTCCGCCGTCGTCACCGACGACCACGGGCGCATCCTCCTGCAGCGCCGCCGCGACAATGACCTGTGGGCGCTGCCCGGCGGCGGCATGGACCTCAGCGACTCCCTACCAGGGACGGCCGTCCGCGAGGTCAAGGAAGAGACCGGCCTCGACGTCGAGATCACCGGCCTGGTCGGCACCTACACCGACCCGAAACACATCATCGCCTACACCGACGGCGAGGTCCGCCGCCAGTTCAACGTCTGCTTCACCGCCCGCGTCACCGGCGGCCGGCCGGCAATCTCCGACGAGTCCACCGAGCTCCGGTTCGTGCCACCGGGAGAGATCGAGCAGTTGCCGATGCACCACACCCAACGGCTCAGGATCCGGCACTTCCTGGAACACCGGGAGAAGCCGTACCTGGGCTGAACCGTCTGACGGCAGTAGCGACGGCAACAACCCCGCACAACCACGGACACCCGCGCACGTCACCGGACCAGCAAACTGCGCTTGACCTGCGAAAAAGCAGGTAGAGGGGTCCGCGTAGCACACGTACTATGTGCTGGCGGGGGCCACGCCGGTCCTGGTTCACAACTGCGATATTTCGATGGATGAGGCCGTCAACCGTGCCGTTGCACACGTTGGCGACAATGCAACGGTGGTGCGGTCTGGAAGTGGTGGAGTTCAGTTCATGAGCGTGACGACCGATGAGGCCGGGAACGCGGTTAGGAAGATTGCGCGGTTCGATGTGAACCCCAATAGCGCTCATGTCCAGAAGCTTGGACCGCACCTTAATTTGGAAACCCAGATCAATGGAAGGACGGTTACGAGTGGCCCACTCAAGGATCCTCACACCCCTATCGATCCATCCACGATCCGGCCGGGCGACTACTGGCCGTAGGTAACTGACGGAGGTGTGGTGTTGAAGGTCTTGCGCGAAGATTCGACCGGGGAAATGGAGCTCTCTGGGACTCGCTCCGAGCTGCTGGCCTTGGGCCGGGAGTTGCGGAGCGGCCGAGGGGAAATCCTCATTCCGAAGGCCTCAAATCCATTCCCGTACGATAGGGCGTTGTCGCGGATCGAATTTCAGCAAGCGAGTGGGAAGGTTCGTATTTCTCCGTCGGGAGACGGTGAAGCCATGGAGATTCAAGGCGAGCTAGATTCTCTTGCTCTTCTTGCCGATAACATCGAAGGGTTCGCCTTGGAGGCGGATCAAGGCGACCACCTCCATGTGGATTACTTTCCAGAACATGACTATCTGGCCGAGGGGTCAGAGTCGCTGGTTGTCGGCATCGACGGTGATGCGCCCAAGTCGTCGTGAAACGACTTTGGCGCAACTAATCCGGCAGTGAAATCGCTAAATTTCCGTGGCTTATGCAGCGGCCCCACCGGATCCATCCGGTGGGGCCGCTGCGGCGTCTGACGGCAGTAGTTGACGGCAACGTCAGCGGACGGGTGCTGCACCAAGTGGCGGATCGTCGTTGCCGTCGGACTCGGTGGCGGTGCCATTGAGGTTGCCGAGGGCGTGGCCGAGGAGGTCGATGGCCTGGCGCTGGAGACGGAGTCGGACGTGGGCGTAGACGGTGGCGGTCACGCCGATGTGGGCGTGGCCCAGCAACTCCTTGATGACGACGAGTTCGACGCCTTGCTCCAGGAGCAGGGTCGCCGTTGAGTGGCGGAGGTCGTGAAACCGGATGGGCCGTAGGCGGGCTTCGCGGAGCAGGGCGTTGAAGTGGCGGGTGAGGGTGGCGGGTTCGATCGGGTGCCCGTCGGGTCGCGTGAAGACGTGGCTGCTGTCCTGCCAGCGCGAGCCCGCTTCCTCCTTCTCCTGTGCTTGCCGGGCGCGGTGTGCGCGGAGCGAGGTGACGCAGGAGGCCGGCAGGGCGATGCGGCGTTCGGAGCTGATGGTCTTGGTGGGCAGTGTGGCCAGGCCGCTGCTGTGGGTGCGCTGGAGGGTGCGGCGGATGCTGGCCGTGCCGCTGTTGAGGTCGAGGTCTTCCCAGTGCAGGCCGAGGAGTTCGCCCTTGCGCAGTCCGGTGCGTAGGGCGAGCTCGAACAGCGCGGCAAGCCGGTGCCCGTGGGCAGCGGCGAGGAACTGCCGTGCTTCGTCGGCGGTGAGGGGGTTGAAGCGGCGGGGGCGGGGTGTTCCGGTGCGGACGTTGCGGGCAACGTTGCGGGAGATCTCCTCCTCGCGGACGGCGTGCTCCAGGGCGGACTTGAGTACGGAGTGGATGTAGGCGAGCGTCAGCGGGGAGAGCCGTTTGCGGCAGCACTGGCCGAGTGCGCAGCAGCGCGGGCGGCGGCTGGCCTGTGTGTTGGGGTCGCGTCGGGCGTCGGTGCCGCGTGCGCAGCACTGGCAGACGGTCCGCAGGGTGTTCAGCCAGGTCCGGACGTCCTTGGCGGAGAGCTTGGCGAGCTTCTTCCTGCCCAGGCCCGGTATGAGGTACTGCTCGACGACGGCGTTGTACCGGGTGTGGGTGGTCTCGCGGAGTTGGTGCACGGCGACGTTCTCAAGCCAGTACGTCAGAAAGGCCGTCAGGCTGCCCTGCGCGGCGACAGCGGGGATGCCACGGTTGCTGGCGGCGATCTTCTCGGTCAGTTTGGCCAGTGCCTCTGTGCGCGTGCTGCCGTAGACGTGGACGCGTTTGCGGGTGTTGCCGGGGGCGAGGACGTATCCGGCGGCTTCCCAGCGGCGGTCCTTTCGCTGGTAGACGGTTCCGTCGCCGTTGGCGCGGGTGCGGCGGGATGCGGGGGTGTCGCGGGGTGTGGTCATCAGGCGGCGGCTTCCTGGTCGAGGCGGGTGTGGATGAAGTCGGTGAGGGCGTGGGTGGGGATGCGGCGGGCGCGGCCGAGGGTGAGGGAGGGGAGTTGCCGGGTGCGGAGGAGGTCGTAGACGGCGGTGCGGCCGAGTTGGAGGCGTTCCATGACCTGGGGGACGGTGAGGAGTTCCGTGCCGGCGGTCACGTGACGGCCCCCGCCCGGGCAGCGCTGGTCAGCCGGTCAGTGGAGTGACCGACCGGGTGACCGGCGGGGCGACCGGCGCGGTCACCAGAGTGTTCCGAGCGCCGGGTTCGGGTCCCGTGCTGTCGCGTCGTGGCCAGGAGGTTGGCGAGGTGTTCGAGTTCGGGCAGGAGGCCGGTTCCGGCGTACTGCCAGTGGGAGATGACCAGCGTGGTGTCCGAGTCCACGCGCTTACCGGCGATGTTGGGGTGACGGGAGCGGTGACCGGCGGCCAGGTCGGTGGGGTGTCCGGTGCGGTCATCGACCGGACTGCCGTCCGTCTGACCGACCTGCGTTTCAGCCGGTGCCGGGGTCTGGGTGTCGGGTTGGCTGGTTCGCCAGGCGGTGCGTTCGGCTCGGAGGTGGGCGAGGGTGGTGGAGTAGTGGCGGGTGCGGGTGGAGAAGTGGCCTCGGAAGCCGAGCATGTGGGCCCATTGCCGCAGTCGGAGGTGGGCGTGCCGGCGGTTGGTGGCGAGGTGCCAGGCTGTGTGGATCATGCGGCGGGCGTGGTCGGTGATGTCGTGGGTGGCGAGTTCGGCGAGGAGTCGGAGGCGGCGGTCGAGGGTGCCGGTGGTGGTCTCGGCGCCCTTGGTGGCGTACTTGGCGATGTAGGCGGCGACGTGCCGGTCGGTGACCGGGCCGTCTCCGGTGAAGTCGGTGCCTCGGATCGCGCGGACGTCGATCTGCCGCCCGAACCGGAACACCAACCGGTCAGCTCGGTCACCGACCGGGGCCCCAGCGGGCTGCTGCGGCTGCTGGCCCTCATGCGCTATGCGGGTGCGTGTGGTGGCGGCGCGGACGGCGTGGTCGAGGAGCTGGGTGGTGGCCCAGGCGGGTGGTGTGCTGGTGGGGCCGGTGGGTCCGTCGAGGCGGATGACGGCGTGGAAGTGGACCTGGCCGCGTTTTTGGTACTCGGCGACCTTGGCGTAGGAGAGCGTGGCGTGGTGGCGCAGCGCGCGCTGGGTGAGGCCGGCGGCCTTGGCGATCTCGCGGCGTAGGTGGGTGGTGAAGCGTGCCCACAGGGCCGGGGCGTGCGCGTTCCACAGCACCGCGCCCGCGTAGTCGTAGCGCTCGGGGTCGAGCGGCGTACCGAGGAGCGGGTCGTCGTCGGGGTGGACCTGGCCGCAGTGGCAGCGGCCGGTGTCGGGTTGGTTGTGGACGGGGCCGAAGCCGGGGGCGGTGAGGGTGGCGAACACGCGGGGGTGGGCGGCGACGCTGGTGGGGACGGTTTTGCCGCCGCGTAGTCCGGCGGCGATGAGTTGGTAGGTGTCGTAGCGGTAGACGGTGGAGCGGGCGGGGCAGCGGGTGGCGCGGCGGTTGCCGCAGCGGACCAGCAGTTCGCCTGCCGGGAGTCGGCCGGAGTCGAGGTGGTTGAGGATCTCGCCGGTCGCGGTGTCGAGTCGGGTGCGGTGTCCGGTGAGGCGGATCGGGTGCGCGCAGCCGCCGAGCGTGCTGATCTGTCGTGCGAGGGGTGCGAGTTGGCCGGTGGCGGCGAGCTTCGCCAGCTTGGCGGTGAGCCTGGCGCGCCGCTCCAGCGCCGACCGCCCCGTCGACGGCGGGACGATGGCGGTGGCGTCCGCTGGGCAGGGCGGCGTCGTGAACGTCGACGACGAGGGACGCGAGGTGGCTGGAACGGTCGCGGGGTACGGGAGTGGGAGCTGTGCGGGCATGCGGGACGGGGCCTTTCGGCGGGAGCGCGGAAGCGGTACGGCGTGGGGTGACGTGGGCAGGCCGAAGTGATCGACTCACAGGGGAACGGGGGCGCCTCGGAGTGGGGCGCGGAGGGCCGGACCAGGGGGTCTGGTCGGCGGGGCGCGGTGGTGATCACCGGCGAGTGCGTGACGTTAACATCGCCTCACGGGCACATTCAAGTACATCCCTCCTGATTCCTTTCTGGTAGGCGGTGGGGCGCGGGTAGTGTGGGGCTGGTTTCCCGGTTTGGACGGGCCGGATTGTGCTGGTAGAGGGCGTGGAAAGCGGGGGTGGCCGGGCGTGGTGGTGGGGAGGCGCGGGCGCAGGCCGGCGGGCAGTGGGGTGCCGCTGACGTTCGAGGTCATCGCCGAGGCTGTGCGGGAGCGGATCCGCTCGGGTGGGCTGCGGCCGGGGGACGCGTTGCCGACGCAGGCCGTGTTGTTGCGGGAGTTCGGGGCGTCGAGCCTGACCGTGCAGAAGGCCATGGCCCTGCTGAAGCAGGAAGGGTGGGCGGTCTCCCGCCCAGGTAAGGGAGCCTTCGTCGCCCACCACGGCCACGCCGCCGGCGATGCCGATGACCTCGACGGCCCGGACGCGACCGCCACCGGGACGACGGCCCGCGTCGAGGCGTTGGAACGAGCGCTGACCGAGGCTGCCCAGCAGATTGCCGACCTTCGTGGCCGCGTCGAGGCCCTGGAGTCGGACGGCGGCGAGCGGGGCCGCTGACCCGCCGTGCCGGGACGCTGGCCAGGGCGGTGCGTTCAGATTTTCTCTACGAGGTTCAAGGCGGGCCCCGCCCGCCGGGGCTGGCCGCCGTCGCCGACGAACCCGTCGTTCGGAGCCTGATCCAGGGGCGCAGGTGCGGCGACCGGTGGGACCGCCGGGCTGACCTGAACTGTGCTCCTGGCGGAGCAAGTTGTCGCCCACGACCGTCCTACGGCCGGATCGCAGGCAAGGGGCGGCCCGGGGGCCGACCCTCCGCGCCCGCTGCCGGGCTCACCGAGGGCGGTGGCTGGCACCGCCTCCCGCGCCGGGGCGCCCCCGACCACGCGTCGCCGGGCGTTCACCGTTCCCGGTGGTCCGGGGCTGGAAAACCTCCGACGGCGTCACCCGGCGTGCCAGACTTTCACCTATGACGCGCGCACTGCATCTGACCGCTGCGGTCACTCGTGAGGACGAGTGGTACGTGGCCCGCTGTCTCCAGGTCGAGGTCACCAGCCAGGGGGAGAGCATCGAAGAGGCCCTGGCCAACCTCCGCGAGGCACTGGAACTGTACTTCGAGGACGCCCCCGCCCCCGAGGTCGTCGCCGATGTGATCACCGCCCCGGTCGAGGTACGCGTCGCATGAGCCCCGCCGTCCCCCACGGCCTGTCCGGCACCCAGATCGCCAAGGCACTCGAACGCGCCGGCTTCGGCCACATCGCGACCCGCGGCAGCCACGCTAAGTACCGCAAGGACGACCGCACCGTCATCGTGCCCCTGCACCGCTCGCTCGCGCCCGGTACCCTCCGCTCCATCCTCCGCCAGGCCGACTGGACCGTGGACGACCTCACCGACCTCGGTGTTTCACCGTGAATTCCCAGGGTGGTGACGTTGCGTCACGAACTGCAAAAGGTGCCCCGTGACCTGCGATGATCCGGCTTGTCTAAGG
>NZ_JBSFXK010000099.1:0-14223 GCF_053595355.1 Streptomyces sp. NPDC002513
TTCCATGCACGCCGACCGGCCAGCAAGATCGTTCGAGGCATCCCCCGCCAGCCCCACCCACCGAACACTGTCCGGTTCACCACCACGCTCTTAGTTGGTTTTGTGGACGGGAGGAGAGGATGAGGCCGTCGAAGTCGACGGGGCGCCAGCGGTCGCGTCCTGCGGTGCGAACTGCCCATCCCTGTTCGTTGGTTGCGGGTTCGACGAGGACGGCTTGTCCGTCGCCGACGCGGGTGGCGAGGAGCTCCCACAGGCGGTCGCGGACGCGGCGGCTGGGGTTGCCGACGAAGACTCCGGCGTTAACTTCGACCATCCAGCGGGTTAGGTGCCCGCGAAGGCCTTCCGGAACGGCGATGAGGATGATGACGGTCATTGAGGTGAGTCGACCTCGTGCTCGGGACCGATGATGGCGATGTGCTGGTCCGTGATGCTGGGGGCGGACAGGTCGCTGTCAGCCGACCAGTCGGTGCCGCCGGGGACGGCGCCGGCGTGCTCGTCCCACAGCAGGTTTACTTCGGTGTCGTCCTCGAAGTCTGTGTCTTCAGGGGTGAGGAGGGCTTTGACGTCGGTGACGATGCGGGTGAGGAGCTTGTCGCGGGTGATGAGGTCTCGCAAACCGAGACGGGCGTCGCGTTCTTCGGTAAGGCCTTTGGCGGCGAGGTCGAAGGCGAGGGGGATGGTGTATTCGGCCTTGTACAGGTCGGCGACGTCCAGGACGAACGAGGTAGCGAGGCCGGTGTGGACGAAACCGAGGCCGGGGCTGGCTCCCAGGCCAACGATGACCGCGTGGCAGATGCCGTACAGGGCCGCGTTGGCTGCGGACAGCAGGCGGTTGAGGTCGTCCCCTGCAGCGTGCGGGTCGCCGGCTTTGTAGACGCGGCCGTTCCAGGGCACCCCGGTACGGGCGGACTCGGCGCGGTATATGCGGCGGACGCGGGCGCCTTCGCGTCCTCTGAGCTGTTGCATGGTCAGGCCGTTGACGTCTTCGCCGGGGAAGCGCATGGCGTACATGGTGCGGGCGACGGCCAGTCGTTCTTTGGGGCGGGTGACGAGCCAGGCCTGTCGGTGCAGGAGGCCGGCGCCGCGGCTGGGCCCGAGTCCGGCCGCATACATCCGTACTCCCTGCTCGCCGACCCAGCATATGGCGGTGCCCGAGTCGGCGAGCAGGCGTATGGCGGCGTGGGTGACGCGGGTACCGGGTCCGAGGAGCATCACGGCGATCATGGCGGCCGGGACACGCACTGTCTGCTGTTTGTTGATGACGACGACGGCGTTCTCGTCGCGGTCCACGTGGCTGCGTTCGACGTAGACGCTGGAGACGCGGTCGATGAGGCGGTGTAGGTCCTGCGGGTCAGCCTTCCACCAGATGTCGGGCATACGGGTCACGTCCCGGTGCGCTGGAGTGGTGCGAGGGTGAGCAGCCCGCAGCCGTACGCCTTGGAGGGGCCAATTCCGTTGAGGAGGCGTTCGGTGAGCAGGGCGGTGTCGGTGACGCGCAGGCGTCCTTCGTAGGTGGCGCTGTGCATGACCACGCGGGCTTCTTTGGTGTTTGGGCCTTTGCTGAAGGAGCGGCGGTCGCGCGTGATGAGACGGACATCGCGGGGCGGGTTGCCGTCTGTGTCCTCGGTGTCGGCCAGGTTCGGGGCGAGAGGGATGTCGAATCCCCAGCGTGAGGTGCGGGTCAGGAACCAGTTCATCTGGGCGGTGGCGGTGCGGTGGCCGAGGCGAAAGCTGCGGGTCTCTCCTTGGGCCAGTCGTTCGGCCTGGCGGGTTGTGGGTTTGTCGGGGCGGCTGGTGTTTTGTACGGGGCTGGCGGTGAGGCGGAAGGCGAATTCCCGGCCTACCGCGAGCTGGTGGAGGAGGGGTGTGTAGTCGGCGATGGCGTAGTGCTCGCTGTCGGCCTCTGGCCATCCTGCCTGTTCGACGAGATGAGTCCAGTCGGGCTTGGATGTCGTCAAAACGTACAGGTGGGGGCGGTGGGGGTTGTCGGCGTCCAGGCGCCACAGCGTGCGTTCTTCGCCAGGTGCTGTGGGGAGTCCGCCTTGGACGGCGCCGTGCATAGCGCGGGGGCTGGCGAGCAGTTTGCGGCTTTGAGCGCGCAGCGGGTTGATCCGGATGCGGGAGAGGAAGGGCATGTGGGTCACCAGCCCAGGAGGGCGAACGGGTCGTGGCCGCTGCTGGGGGCGGGCGGCTGGTCGGGGTCGGGTGTGAGGCCGGTCGGGGCGTCGAGGTAGGTGTGGCGTACCCGGCGGATGGTGAAGGCGCGGGCCTTCGGGTCGAAGGACAGCGGCAGGTCGTCGCGGACGTCGTCGCCCGCGGGGTCGTCCAGCGTGGCGGGCAGGGTGATTTGGTCGGGGTTGCTGCGGGTGCGACCCCACTGCTCGCGTACGGTGCGGGGCGCTTGCCAGGGCTCCTCCCGCAGGGCCTGCTCCAGGGGGCCGGAGCGCAGGCCCAGCACCAGCGGTTGGGCGGGTACGCAGGAGCGGCGGCCGAGCGCGAGCGGGAAGGCAGGGTGGCGCAGCGCGTGCTCGAGCGTGGTGATGAGTTCCTGCGGGCCGGCGATGGCGGCGAGGAAGGCGGCGTCCTGGAGGTAGAACCGCTGGGTGACGTGGGTGCGCTTGGCCGGTGAGGTCGGCTTCTGCACGCCCTTGGCGTTGACGGATGCGGACAGCAGCGGCACGTCGCGGTAGTCGCTGACGGTGTGGTAGTCGCGGAGCAGGCTTCCGGGCCGGTCGATGCGGATGCCGAGGGCCAGTCCGGCGAGGTCGTCGATCGGGGCGGTGCGCGGGCGGCCTTCGGCGGCGGCGAGGAGGCCGACGATGCCGGATTTGGTGGGTTCGGGCCTGGTTTCGCGGCGGTTGAAGGCGCTGCGGTCGCCCCAGGACTGCAGCGGCCCGGCGAGCCGCAGCAGCAGGACGGACTGGGCCTGGTCTCCGGGGGTCACGCGGGTTCTCCCACGCTGGAGGCGAGGCGGTCGCGCAGGCTGGTGATCAGGCCGGGGAAGGCGACGGGTTCGCCGAAGGCGCGGGAGAGGACCTCAGCGGTGTCCTTGGTGCGGGGATCGTCGGGTGTGAAGGCGTGGCTGGCGGCCGCGTAGAGGGGGGTGTCGCCCCACATCTGGCAGGCGGTGGTGTGCTCTTCGGCGAGGCGGCGAACGGAAGCGGCCGCGACGCCGGCCTCCGCCGGGACGGGTTCTTCGAAGGCGGAGACGAGGTTGACCGGCTGGTCCTGGCGGATGACGACAGCGACCAGGCTCGGCCGGGTGCGGTGAGCGAAAGCGTTCTGGTAGCCGGTCGGGGCGGAGCGGGCGAAGCTGTCGACGAAGCCGCCCACGGCATCGAGGGCCGCGGTGGTGTCGCCGCCGAGGTTGGTGGTCAGCTGGTCCAGGCCGATGGTGGCGTAGCGGTAGAGAGTGGCGGAGTTGAAGCCGATGGTGCCGATCATGCCGGCGCCGGTTTCCTCCTTCTCGTTCTCGTCATCGACCGCGGTGAAGTAGTCGAACTCCAGCTGTGTCTCGTGCGTGGACAGAGCGTGGGCGACCTGAACGGAGGCGTCGACGTTCAGGGCGGGGATGTTGGCGACCATGCGGCCGAACAGGGCGACGCCGACCGGGTGACCGGTGGTGAACTTTTCCGCCACGGGCAGGGCCTTGAGGGTGTCGCTGAGGGCTGCGTCGTCCAGCGCGGCCAGTTCGCTGACGCGGTCAGTGACCAACTCGGCTACGGCGTCGAGTTGGGCGTTGCCGTAGAAGAGGAGGTAGGCGGTTTCGCCGGCTTTCTTGCCGGCGCTCAGTCCTAGCTGCGCGAGCAGGGCGGCGGCGATGCGGGTGGCGGGTTCCTTCTCCAGGTCGGTGTTGCGTGCGATGCGCTCGGCGAGTTCGGCGGTCATCCGCTTGGTGCGGGTGGCGCGGTCCGGCTCGGGCGCCTGGGCGTCGAAGTGGATGCGGGTGGCACGTTTCCAGGCCTGGGAGGAGACGCGGGAGCGGCGAACGCCTCCGTAGATGGCCTCCTTAGGGTTGCCCTGGTCGTCGCGGTTGAGGTTGGCCGGCGGCACGGTCTGCACGATGTGCACGTCGACGTAGAGGCGAGAAGTCATCGCACGAGCTCCAAGCGGTGTGTGCAAGTTGGAAGATTGAGGTGGGTAGGCAGGCAGCCTGAGACCTGCTGGTGGCGGCCTGGCCTCGGGCCGGTGGATTTACTCGGCGCTGGCCCAGTTGTAGTAGTCCAGGCCCCAGCGGCGGCGGACGCGAACACGCGCTTCGTGGCGGTGCCAGGCGTAGAGGTCGTCGGCGAGCAGGTCGTAGTCCAGGGGCTGGTCGATACCTTTGAGCTGGGTGACCAGGCCACGCAGCCGGATGCGTAGCGCGCTGGCGGAGTTGGCCGCGAAGGCCTGCTGGAAGCGGGCGTCGACCGCCTCCGGACTAGAGCGATCATGCTGGCGCAGTGCGCGCATGGCACGTCCGAGACTCACTCCCCGGCGGTGCATGGGACGGTCCTGGCTTTGCTGGTGCAGCCCGTAGAGGGCGAGTGCCGCGTGCTCGGCCTCCTGCGCGCTGGACATCTGTCCACGACGGGCCAGGAAGTCGTCCACGGGGCAGGTGTAGAACGGGAACATCTCCAGCACGTCGCCGGCCGGGCGGCTCAGCCCGCGGCGCAGCACGGCCAGGTCCTCGCCCGGCGGGCGCCTTTCGGCCGGGCTGCCGTCCTTGCGGCGCCAGGTGCCGTCGGCAGCGGCATAGCGGTGCCAGATCCTGCGCTGCCGGTGGTTGTCATCAGACAAGGTCATCTCCGAGCGTGTTCACGAAAGTGGTTCGCCGTCGGCGTCAGGGCCCGCAGAGCCCTGGGCGAGAGTTGTCCGTGCGGTTTGGGCCAGGCGCCGGACTTCGGCGGCCCGGTGGAGGATCTCCTTGCGGCGCCGCAGGAACGACGCTTCGGCCAGCGACGCCCGATAGGTGCGCTCGGGTTTGTCTCCGCCGTCCTTCTTGTCGCTCTTGCGGCCGGTGTAGGCGCTGACCGGTACGGTCTGCAGCAGCCCGTCGGCGACCTCCCAGCTGCGCCGCCACGCCAGTTGCTCCCACTCCGTCTGCCGTGCCTCGACCGTCTCGAGGTCGTCACCGACGCCGCGCAGACGGGACAGCAGCCGCCGCATCAGAGGGTCGAGGGCATGGAGCACGAACTCGCCGGGCCGCTGGCCTTTGTCCCAGGGAATGGGGTCCGCGCCCAGCGCGCGCCGCAGATCGGCCGAGAGATTGTTGACGGCCACGGCCAGCTGCTCGGCCTGAGCGGCCACCTCCAAAACGGCGGCGTGGACGTAGGTCTGCGCCCCCAGCGCGGCCAGCGGCAGCGGCAGCGCGTCGAACATCACGTCGTCGACGACGGAGGACTGCGTGCCGTACGCCATACCCGTCAGCTCGACCCGCAGCGGATACGCCTCACCGATCTCTGCGCGGACCTCGGCAAGCTGGTCGAGAAGCCTGCTGGTGGCGAATCCGGCGGTTTTCTCACCAGCATCCTGGGACGCGCGCTCAGGCGCGAGCAGGGCATCCAGGCCACGCCAGGCTGCTTTGCCGGCCTGCAGACGCAGCGGCCGCCGCGGCAAGACACCGGCACGCTTGCTGCCCTTGGCCCGTCCGCTTGTACCGGTGGGTTCCAGACGCCACATGGTGTGCGGCTCCTCTTCCGGCGTGTGCGGCATCCGGTCGCCGGCCGCGACCAGGACCCGGCTGACGGTCAGGCTGCCGTCGTCACTCTTCTCGGCGAAAAGGCGGATCCGCCGAGACTGCCAAGTCCACACGTCCAGGAGCCCCTTGGGTGCACGCTCCTGCCACAGCGGCGTCGCGGCCGAACCTGTCTCCACCACCGGGCCGTTTTGCTCGCGGCGCCTCCACTGCGGCAGATCATCGGAGCGCAACGGTGGCCCTGCGGGAATGTTGAACAGCAGCGTGTCGTACAAAGTGCGGCCCACAGGGACGGTGACGCCAAGCTGGCCGAGCGGGCCTGTGGGATTGCCGGTCGTCTTACCCGCCTTGACCTTCGGGTCACCCACCGCACCAGTCTTGATAGCCGCGGTGTCCCAGCAGTGGGTGTGCACCAGCCAGTGCGCCGCCTCAGCAGGCGTCAACGCCAGCACATCGCCCTCCGTGCGTGATGCGAACAACGGCACGTTGTTTCCCGTCGCCGCGGTCGCCACCAGCAGCCCCGCCCCCTTCGTCTCCCCTTTCTCGGTCCGCAGATCAGCGACTTGCGCGAACGGATCCGTGGAGTGGAAAAGGTCAAAGCGATCCTGGTAGGTGTCGAAGTAGGCGTTCAGCCGCTCCAACTGCTGAGGCGACCACCGGCCCGCTTGGAACCAGCGCACCCACTCGCGACCGTCAATGGGTCGTCCCAGAGCATCGACGACGATGGGCAGCAGCAACTGGCGCAGCAACGCAGGCCGCTGGGTCGGCAGGTCGACGACAAGGTCCCCCAGCGTGTGCGCATCCAGCACAGCCTTGCGCAGCGAGTGAGTCCGCATTGGGCCGCCCATAGCTGGAGGCAGCCTCAGCCATGGGTCGTTGAACAGGGAAAACACCAATACCCCCCTACTGGCGAAGTGTTTACGTCTTCAAGCTAGTGGATGGTTCGCGCACGTGCAGTGGTTTCCTGGAATCCAGATGTGGCAATCTGCCCATGGCCCCGATGAGATGGCAGTCGCCGCCGTCATGGACATGCGGGGATGGCCCGTGTTTTCGTCTGACGACTACGCAGGGCAACGCGTAGGCCCCGCCGTGTGCGGGGAACCCCGGTGGCCGGGCGCAACGCGCCCGGCCACAGGTACTCCTCCTACCCGCTTGCCAGCTCGGTCCTCAAGCCAAGATCGTGGTCGTAGCGCACGGAGTGGTCGCCCAGCAGGGCATGACGAGAGGCGTCCAGCACCAGGGCGCGGCTGTGCCGCAACCAGGGATGCCCACGCCAGCCCGGCAGCGGAGAAAGCTGCAGCGCGTCCTTGGTCAGCGAGGTCGGCAAGCGGACCGTACTCCCGATCACCTCGTCCAACAGCTCAGGGGCCACATCACCGTTCACTGTCAAGGCACGACCCGACAGCGTGCGATATACCTGGCCCTCGGCAGCCTGCACCGCCAGGACGACCTCGACAGACTCGTCCCCGTCACGCACCGCGGCCTGCAGCTCCTCTTCGCTGCTGCCGGAGGAGACACCTCCGTAATGCAGCCCGGCCAGCGTGGAACACTCGTGTTCCCCATGTCGCGTGAGCAGGAACTCGTCCGCGGCCTCGGCGCGGCGGCGGTCTTCCGCCAGCTGTTCCTCGCGCGCTTTCACCCCGGCCGCGGCCCACGACTCGGGCAGCAGGTCCGCTTCCTGCGCGTACACCGCCTTGACCAGCTCCGGGACCTGGCCTGGAACCGCCCACGCGCCGCCGCCCGGAAGTACAGCCGCGGTACGCAGCAGCAGATGACGCCCATAGATCTTCTCACTCGCGTAGAGGAAATCCGGCTCACGGCCCTCGCGCGGGCGAAAACCAGTGACGAAGACTTTCGGCTGACGGAGACGATCCGGACGGCGAGTGCCGGCATGGCGGTGCAGGCGTCCGATGCGCTGCAGGAGCAGGTCAATGGGAGCCAGATCGGTGACCAGCAGATCCGCGTCGACATCGAAAGACTGCTCGGCAAGTTGTGTGGCCACCAGAACCAGCCGACCGCCCTCAGGCCTCGGACAGTCCGGGCCGAGCAGTCGCAATGCTTCCTCGGTCAGCTCGGCGCGTCGCGCAACAGTGAATCGCGCGTGCAACAACCGGACCTCATCGGCCGGGAAACGCTCCTTCAGCTCCTCGTACAGGCTCTGCGCACGGCTGACGGTGTTGCGGATCACAAGAGCCGTCCCGCCCTCGGCGAGCTGTTCGGCCAGCAGGTCAGCGACCGACTCATCCGCGGCACGCTGAACCGCCCGGCGCTCCGACCGGGACGCTCTTCTGGCAGGTTTCTCTTCTGCCAGCGTCTCCACAGTGACGGTCAGGTCCGGACGCCATGCGTCCGCATCCCAGGAGTGAACGGACGGCGCCGCGGTGTCCCGGTCGAGCCAGGCGGCAATCACACTGGGATAACCGCCCACCTCGGGTACCGCGACGGGGAATTCCTCCCTTGAGGCGGCCCCCGCCAGATAGGCCGCTACCAGCTCCCCACGTTGCCTGGGAGGAAGCGTCGCGGACAGCAAGACGACTGGAACCCGGGCTTGCCCCAGCCAGCGCAGCGCCTCCAGCAGGAAGCGGCCCATGTACACATCACAGGCGTGGACTTCGTCCAGAACGACGACCTTGCCTGCCAGTCCCGCCATCCGCAGCATCACATGCCTGGTCCGGGTGGCTGCGTGCAACAGCTGGTCAATGGTGCCGACCGCGAACGGTGCCAGCAACCCACGCTTGGATCCCAAGAACCACTCGGCCGGGGCCAAACGCTCGGCAGCACCGCCGCACGCAGGCACGATTCCGTACGGATCGTCATCGAGCCCGTACTCGTCGACACCGGCATAGGAGGCGTCAGTTTCAGTACCGGCCTTTTCAAGGAGCGCCTTCCACTCCTTGTTGAACGCGCGCTTGCCGTGCAGCAAGGCGACCTGTGACGCCAACGAGGCATCTATCGTCTCCACCCACCGGCGGGTACGGGTGAACATAGGGTCACTCGTCGCCTGCGTTGGCATCCCCACAAACACGCCGTCCAAGCCGAACCGTGCCGCCAAGACCTCCGCCGCCGCCAATGCCGCCTCAGTCTTGCCCTCCCCCATCGGAGCCTCGACCACCAACAGGCCCGCAGTCCGCATCCGCCGGGCGGCCTCGATCACCATCGTCTGCGACTTGCGTGGCGGCAACTTGAACCGGTTCTCGAACATGCCAATGCCGGGAACCGCCAATGCCCCCCAACCGCCATGCAACCCCAGCTGCTGCCAAGCCGCCCGCGCTCGCACACGGGCTGTCTCCAGCCCTACCGAACGCAGATCATCCACGCCTGGGAAGTACCGCTCGTCGCTGGCGACCCAGTCCGCCATCACCACCAGTCCACTCAGCTGCAACTGAACCGCTCGCGAAGGAACAGCCGCCGGCTCAATCTCACCGAGCTCCGCAATTCCCAGCTCACGCGTGAACACATCCAGCACGGCCTGGTGCACAGCACACCACCGCCCCGTACCCCGCAACTGGCCCTTAGCCACGCGGGGTTCCTGCACATCCCCTAGCGTCGGAAACGCTCCGTGATGACCGGCAACCAGCGGCCACAGCCAGTCCACCTGCTCCGCCGCCCATCCGGCCTTGCTGAGTGCCCGCCGTACCAGCAACCCGCCGGCCCAGTCGTGGCGCCACCGCTTCTTCTGCCTCGCGCCGGCCACAGCCGCGGCTTCCAACCAGGTCAGCCCGACCGCCCGGACGGCTTCAGCCCCTTCCGGCCATAGCCGCTGATGTGCTGGCGTCGCCTTCCCGCAGTCGTGCACGCCGCACAACCATGCGAAGAACCGGCGCCCCCGCCCTGGACCAGCAACCTCCTCCAGCACATCACGCGTCACCGGCGCCAGATAGTGATCAAAGACAAGCTCCGCGACCGCAGCGGTGTCCAAAAGATGGGACAGCAGGAGATTAGTCCGGCCTCCAGCCCGCTCCTTCGACTTTCCCCACAACGCGCCAAGCGCAGCCACCACATCTGTCCCGTACTGCGAGCCCACCCGCTCGACATCCATATCCCACCCCAGGATCGCAACTGCGGAGGCGACATTAACGGGCGCCACTGACATCGGGACGGGAGACGGATATCCAGGCAGGTCAGAGCCGCCACTGTCCAGCTACATCTACCGTTCGCGGAAGGGGTGTTCACGATCGGGCCGCTTACCTGGTGGGGTGGGCGATCCGGCATCGGGGTGTGGGGTCAGGGGGCGGGCTTGGCGGGGGTGCGCTTGCGGGCAGGGCGCGGCTTGGGCTCGACGGTGGCGCGGTCCGTGCCGGGGTCGATGCGTGCTGGCTGCTCGTCCATGTGCCCGAATTTACGTCCGTCCTCTCCTGGCGGGATGAAGGACATGGGTGTCTTCCTCCCAGCGGGTCAGCGAGTGTCGTCGGTACTGGCCGGCGTGGCGGAGGGACTGAGCTGCGGGACCAGTGCGTACAGGATGCTCGGGCGGATCTCCGGCTGGCCGACGTAGCCGCAGGCGTGCGGGCAGGGCACCCACTTCCAGGGCTGGGCGTACGGGGCGCGCAGGGACTCGCGGAAGCGGGTCGGGTCGTCGGCGGCGACGCGGCGTTCAACGCGGCCTCTCAGGCCGCAGCCCGATCACGATGCCCTTGCCGAGCACCCGTTCGAGGATGTCGGTGAGGTTGGCACCGCTGCTGGGTCCCCCGTAGGGGATCCGGGAGCCTGCTGGGTGTCGTCATCGCCGGCTCCCGGCGGGCGGCCGCTCGGCCTCGCGCTCGTCAGTCTCTTCCTCGTACTCGTCCTCCGGTTCCTCTTCCTCGGCCACCGGTTCCTCTTCCTCGGCCTCCTCTTCCGCCTCGTACTCGCCCTCGGGTTCCTCTTCTTCCTCCTCGGTGGCTTCTTCCTCCTCGGCGATCGCATCCTCGTGGGTGCGGACGACCTCGCCGTCGCGGATCTCGCCGCGCCAGCTGTCCTCCGCCTCGCCCTTGAGGGTGATGAAGCGGTCGAAGTTCTTGAAGTCGAGGCGAGCCCTGCGGCCCTGAGCGCGCCAGATGCTGCCGGTCTTCTCGAAGAAGCCACTGGGGTAGTACTCCATCACCAGCAGCAAGCGCGTGAGGTTCTCACCGAGCGCGTGGAAGGTGATCACGCCCTTGGTGGTGCCCTTGGCGCCCTCCGAAGTCCATTGGATCTTGTAGTCGGGCACCTGCTCGACGGTGTGCCCCTTCCAGCTGCGACTCGACCAGAGCACCTTCAGGTTCCAGCTGGAGCTGGTGTCGTCGTCGCGGCTCGCACTCTTGACGCCCTTGGCGAAGGTGCTGAAGTCCTGGTATTGGGTCCACTGGTCGTAGGCGGTCCGCAGCGGCACTCCGACGTCGAGGGACTCGATGATGACCGTGGGCTTGCTGCCCCCTCCGCGCTTGCGCTTGCTCTTGCCGCCAAAGAGGCTCTTGAAGGCTTGGCCGATTTTCTCCTTGGCCTGGCCGGCGCCCGTCTCCAGGATTGCGCGCAGCGGGCCCTTGCCCTCGGCGAGCTTGCGTCCGCCCTCCAGTGCCATCTTGACGAAGCCAGGGCTGTTGCCCTCGGCGATGTCGTTGAGCTTGACGGTGGTCTCGCCGAGCTTGCGTCCCGCGCCGACGAGCATCCGCCGATGTATGGCCCAGACCGGTCTCCAGTCGGTCGAGGAGGGCGTCCTCCTCACGGTCGAACTCCTCCTCGGTGATCTCGCCTTCCCGGGTCGTAGTACTGTCGCTCGGCCTCGGCGATCACCTGTCTGACGCCCAGAGGCTGCCGCGCGCCGGTGCGAACGGCAACAACAGGGCTTCCGTGATCAGTCCCATGGGTCACTCCTCGCCGGTGGCCGTGCCGGTCGTGGTCCTGGCGGGCTCGGCAGGTCCGGGCTCGACGAAGCTGTGCGGCGGCAGCGGCCCGTTGACCCGCAGTTCGAGGTCCGCCGTGCGTTCGAAGGACGACACGGACTCGGGAACCAGGCCGGTGAGCTCGGTGAACTGGTCGCGCCCGAGGCGCAACGCCTTCATCGGGCTTAGCCGGTCCTTCGCCGCGCCGTTCTCCGATTGCTTGGGCAAAGTCCGTGAACTCGATGCACGTGGTGTGTTGCGCATGGCCACGTAGCGCGAGTGCCCAGCGTCTCCTGCACAAACATGCGAAGCCTGTTTTTTCAGGCTGGCGGAAAAGGATCGGACGCGGTGCCGCGGCCAGCCGGTCACGCTGCGCACCGTATGAACACCCTCGGTGGCAGAGGTATGCAATCAGGGCGCCCCACCGGGCCCGGACGGTGAAGGGCGTGCAACCCCCGCGAGCCGGTGGTCATCAGACCGGACGGCAGGTTCAGTTCGTCAAGCAGATCCCCCAACAGCCCGGCCGCCGCCCGTACTTGACGAAGTCGGCGCCCGCGGGTCCCTCCCGTTACGGTGTGACGGCGTGCTCCACCAGCAGCTGGGCGGCGGCCGCGATCGACTTCGCGTCGATTCCCGCGGCGTGCAGCTGCTCGGCGGGGGCGCCGAGCCCGGCATCGTACGGCAGCTGATGAAGGGGAAGAAGAGACGGGGCGCAGCGGACGGATGGCAGGAAGGGGGTCCGCCGGAGAGCGACTCGTAGCTGAGCCCTCCGTCGGGTCGGCTGCTGCGGGCCCCTCCTGCACCGGCAAGTCAGCCTGACCCTGATGCGCACCCACGTCGCTTCAGAAACTGCCACGGATGCCGAGCCCAGATGCGTCAGGAGGCAGTCTGGGTGAGCCTGAGGACAGGCCGCACCTGTGACGGAGGATCCGGCGGACGATCGCCGAGTGCGGGGCGAGCGGTTGATCGGCAGAACAGCTGAGTAAGGATTCATGATGCATCACGACATGCTGGGCATCTATCTCAACGATCATTTGGCCGGAGCCACCGTCGGCGTCGGCCTCGCGCGGCACGTGGCCCACCGTCATCGCCGTACTGTCGGCAGATCCCGCCTGGAGCAGATCGCCGATGAGATCGGTCAAGACCGGCAGGCCCTGCTCACCATCATGGACGGACTTGGGGTGCCCGCCCGTCGCTACAAGGTGTGCGCAGGGTGGGCGGCAGAGAGGGTAAGGCGGCTGAAACCCAACGGTGTCCTCCGCCGGAGCTCGGGCCTTGACACGGTCGTGGAACTCGAGACTCTGCGGTTGGGAGTTGAGGGGAAGTCCCTGCTTTGGCTCACGCTGCTCGCACTGGCTCCACGACGGACTGATCTGGACGTGTCACAGCTAAAGGATCTTCTGGACCGTGCACGCAACCAGATTGACGCCCTCGAGGAGCTGCGCCGCACGGCAGCTGCGGCCGTTTTCTCCCTCCAGGATGTGCAGACATCCGACGCGCAGTGAGCCGTCTTACGGCCGGCACGTCTCGTGCTCAGGCCCACGACCATCGGTCGCTCTCGTCGTCATGAAGGTCGTCGCCGCGCCGACATCGGTGCTGACCTGCAGCTTCTCGCCTTGATCGGTTACGCCACTCGGTGGGATCCGTGCCAGGGACAGGTGATATGGCCGTCAGCCACCTTGCCCTCCGAGAGCGGGCCGGAGAAGTGGCTGCACCGATCGGCGAGTACATGGACTTCGTCCTGGGCGTCCCTGACGACCAGGACGGGAACATCGCCTGCCATGCGGCGTGCGGGCTCGCAGGTAGCGAACCGGTTGGCCGGCCCGACCAGGCGCGGAACGGGTTCGCGCCGACGGCCAGCCGGTAGGCGAGGTGGCCACCCAACGTCGCCCCGCACCCGGCCCCCCTGAGCCCGGCAAAGTCCAGGGCACGGCCCAGTGCGTGGATGAGGCCAGTCCTCATCTGCTGCTCATGCACGCCCAGTCACCCCCCAGCCCGAGAGCGCCGTCGGTGCCGCACTGATGACACCCACCGCTACGAGGATTCGGGCGGGCCGCTCGGCGCCGGACATCAGGCCGAGAACTGCGGCGGAAAGCCAGGTCCCGAGCCGGACCTGGCCGAGGGCCGGGTGCAGCGCGCCCCAACGCGCGTTCGTGCTGCGCGCCTCGCAGGCGACCCAGCGGCAGGCCCTGAATGAGGCCTTTCACCAACTCGACCACTGGGTCGAGTTCCGCAGCTTCAGCACGCGGATAGAAATCGATCCGTGCGGCATGCACGTGGAGTGATCGTGAGGCTGATGGCGGCCGCCTTCGACTACGGCTTGAAGGCGTCCTTCACCTTGCGTGCGCCACTCTTCGCCTTCTCCTTGGCTTCGCGCAGGTCTCCCTTGGATTTCTCGGTATGGCCCTTCGCCGTCATCTCCTCATTTCCGATGGCGCGCCCGGTGCTCTCCTTGAGCTTTCCTTGGGCCTGCTCTGCCTTGGCCTTAATTCTCTTGTCCGTGCTCATCTCAGGTTCACCCCATCCATAAGGGCCCGGTGCCCTCTAGTCTCTCTCATCTTCAGCGAAAATCCAGCTGAGAGTCACCTGGATTCCAGAGACCCGCACAATGCCAACGTCGCTTCCGTAGTGTGATCTTGGTCGGGTAGGGTTCTGATCTTGTGGCGAGTGGGCACATAGCTGGTGAGACATACCCCGAGCGGACAC
>NZ_JBSFXK010000100.1:0-14092 GCF_053595355.1 Streptomyces sp. NPDC002513
CGCCGGATCGACCTGCCCACCTATCCCTTCCAGCGCCGCCGGTACTGGCTCGACGTGCCGCCGCCGGTCTCCGACGCCGACGGACTGGGCCTCGGCAGCGCGGACCATCCACTGCTGGGCGCGGCCGTGCCCGTCGCCGGTTCCGACGCCGTACTGCTCGCGGGAAGCCTGTCACTGCGTACGCATCCATGGCTCGCGGACCACGCGGTCGCCGGGCGGGTCCTGGTGCCGGGAACGGCGTTCGTGGAACTCGCCGTTCAGGCCGGGGACCGGGTCGGCTGCTCCCGCGTCGCCGAACTGAGCGTGCTCAGCCCGCTGGTGCTGCCCGCCGACGGCGCCGTACAGATCCAGGTCTCCGTCGCCCCGGACGAGGCCGACGAGCACCACCACAGCCTGCACCTGTACGCCCGCCCCCGGGACGCCGACGCCGCTCAGCCCTGGACACTGCACGCCACCGGCACGCTCACGGACCGGGACGTCGCCGCACCGGACGAGGGGCTGGGGGCCTGGCCGCCGAGCGGCGCCGAGCCGGTCGTGGTGGACGCGCTGTACGAGCGGCTCGCGGCCACCGGCCTCGACTACGGTCCCGCGTTCCGCGGCCTGAAGCACGTCTGGCGCCACGAGGGCGATCTGTACGTGGAGGCCGAACTGCCCGAGGCCCTCGCCGCGGACGCCGCGTCGTTCGCGCTGCACCCGGCGCTGCTCGACACCGTGCTGCACGCGCTGGGTGTGGACGACGATGACGACACCGACGGCGGGAAGGGCCCGGCACTGCTGCCCTTCCTGTGGTCCGGTGTCTCCCTGACCGCCGTGGGCGCCGGTGCGGTGCGCGCCCGTATCACTCGCCGCGCGCCCGGCGAGGTCGGCATACGGCTGGCGGACACGGCCGGGGAGCCGGTCGCCGAGATCGACTCGCTGGTACTGCGGCCCCTGACGCCCGACCGGCTCGCCGCCTCCGGGCCGGACGGCCTGTACCGCCTGGAGTGGACCGAGGCTCCCGAAGAGACCTCGGCGCCGGTCCAGCCGGACTGGGCGGCCGTCGGGTCGCTGCCGCCGGGCGTGCGGGCCGCCGTGCACGCCGATCTGGGCGCGCTGGCCGCCACCGGTACCGTGCCCGCCACCGTGCTGCTGCCGGTGACCGCCGCCCCGGACGTGCACGGCACCGTCGCGGGCGTCCTCGCCCGGCTGCGGGAGTGGCTGGCCGACGACCGGTTCGCGGCGTCCCGGCTGGTCGTGATGACATCGGGCGCCGTCCGCGTCCGCGACGGGGACGAGGGGCCGGGCGACATCGCGGCGGCCGGGGTGTGGGGCCTGGTGCGTACGGCGATCAGTGAGAACCCCGAGCGGGTCGCGCTGGTGGACCTCGACACCGACCCCGCCTCCGGTGCGGCGCTCGCCGCCGCCCTGTCCGTCAGGACGGCGCTCGGTGACCCGCAGTTCGCGCTGCGCCGGGGCCGGGTCTGGCTGCCCCGCCTGGTGAGGATGGCCGGCGACGGGGTGCTCGTCCCGCCGGCCGGCGCGGGCGACGGCTGGCGGCTGGACATCGTCACCCAGGGCCGGCTCGACGGCATCGCCCTCGTCCCGGAGGAACCGCGCCCGCTCGGCCCCGGACAGGTGCGCGTCGCCGTCCGCGCCGCCGGGGTGAACTTCCGCGACGTGCTCAACGTCCTCGGCATGTACCCCGGCGACGCGGGCCGCATGGGCCTCGAAGGCGCCGGGGTGATCGTGGAGACCGGGCCCGGCGTGGACCGCTGGGAGGCCGGTGACCGCGTGATGGGCATGCTCGACGCGGCGTTCGGACCGACGGCCGTCGCCGACGCCCGGGAGATCGCCCCGGTCCCGGCGGGCTGGACCTACGAACAGGCCGCGTCCGTCCCGATCGTGTTCCTCACCGCCTACTACGCCCTCGTCGACCTCGCCGGGCTCAAGGCGGGGGAGAAGGTGCTGATCCACGCGGCGGCGGGCGGCGTCGGGATGGCCGCCGTGCAACTCGCCCAGCACCTGGGCGCCGAGGTGTACGCCACCGCGAGCGAGGCCAAGTGGCCCGCGGTCCGTGACCTCGGCGTCCCCGAAGAGCGCATCGCCTCCTCCCGCACCCTCGGCTTCGCCGAGCGGTTCCGGCCGGGCGTGGACGTCGTCCTCGACTCCCTGGCCGGGGACTTCGTGGACGCCTCGTTGCGCCTGCTGCCGCCCGGCGGACGGTTCGTGGAGATGGGCAAGACCGACATCCGCGACGCCGGTGCCGTCACAGCCGAACACGGTGTGTCGTACCAGGCGTTCGACCTCGTGGAGGCCGGCTCCGACCGCATCGGGGAGATGCTCGCCGCACTGCTGGACCTGTTCGAACAGGGCGTGCTGCGGCCCGTCCCGGTGAGCGCGTTCGACATCGCCAGCGCCCCCGAGGCACTGCGGCTCCTCCAGCAGGCCAAGCACATCGGCAAGGTCGTCCTCACCGTGCCCGCGCCCTGGGCCGGACCCGGCACCGTCCTCATCACCGGCGGCACCGGCGGCCTCGGCGCCCTGCTCGCCCGGCACCTCGTGGACCGGCACGGCGTACGCAGCCTGCTGCTGCTGTCCCGGCGCGGCCCCGACGCCCCCGGCGCCGCCGAACTGCTCGCCGACCTCGCCGCGCGCGGCGCGCACGCCGACATCGTCGCCTGCGACGTCGGCGACCGCGACCAGCTCGCCGCCGCGCTCGACGGCGTACCCCTGAGCGCCGTCGTCCACACCGCGGGCGTTCTGGACGACGGCATCCTCACCGACCTGACCGAGGAACGCCTCGCCCGGGTCCTGACCGCCAAGACGGCCTCGGCCCTGCATCTGCACGAACTCACCGCCGACCTCGACCTGGACGCGTTCGTGCTGTACTCGTCCGTCGCCGGAGTCATCGGCTCAGGGGGCCAGGCCGCCTACGCCGCCGCGAACGCCGCCCTCGACGCCCTCGCCGTCGCCCGCCGCGCCCAGGGTCTGCCCGCCGTGTCGCTCGCGTGGGGCATGTGGGAGACCACCGAAGGCATGGGCGGCACCCTGTCCGCCGCCGAACTCGCCCGCATGCGCCGCCAGGGCTTCCCCGCCCTGCCCGGCGACGAGGCCCTCCGCCTGCTCGACGCCGCCCTGCGCGTCAACGAACCCCTCACCGTCCCCGTCGCCCTGCGCGCCGCGGCCCTCGCCGCCAGGGCTGACACCCTGCCCGGCCCGCTGCGCGACCTCGTCCCCGTCGCCCGCAGGCGCCGCACCGCCGGCCGTCCCGCACCCGGCAGCGCCGAGACACTGGCCCGCCGACTCGCCGAACTGCCCGCGCCCGAACAGGACCGGATGCTCCACGAACTGGTCCAGACCCAGGTGGCCGCCGTCCTCGGACAGTCCTCCGGCACCACCGTCGAACCCACCCGCGCCTTCCGCGATCTGGGCTTCGACTCCCTCACCTCCGTCGACCTGCGCAACCGGATCGGTGCCGCCACCCGGCTCAGCCTCCCGGCCACCCTGGTCTTCGACCATCCCACCCCGCAGGACCTGATACGGCTGCTGCGCGAGCGGCTCCTCACCGGCCCCGCCGCCCCGACAGCCCCCGCGGCCGACGGAATCGACCCGCAGATACGGGAGCTGCTGACCGCGATTCCCCCGGCCGAGCTGCGCGCCTCCGGCGTCCTCGACCTGCTGCGCCGCCTCGCCGACCGCCCGGCCCATGCGGGTGACGCTCCTGCGGGCGGCCCCGGTGCCGAGCGGACCGCCGGCCCCGCCGAACCGTCCCACCAGCCCGAATCCCTGGACACGATGGGCGCCGACAGCCTCGTCCAGCTGGCCCTGAAGCGAGTTCAGCGCCAGGCGTGACCCGCGCCGGCCGGCCGCACCGCCGCCGGCCGGCGCCGGGACCGCCCCGCCTGCGCTCACCCGCGACCCTGGAGAAGGACATGACTGAATCCTCCGAACAGCTCGTCGAAGCCCTGCGCGCATCGCTCCAGGAGAACGACCGGCTGTGGCAGCGCTACCAGGACCTGATCACCGCGTCCCGTGAACCCGTCGCCATCATCGGCATGGGCTGCCGCTTCCCCGGCGGCGCCACCACCCCCGAGGCCCTGTGGGACCTCGTCGCCGGCGAACGCGAAGGCATCACCCCCGTGCCCGAGGACCGCGCCTGGGACCTCACCGCGCTCGGCGACACCACCACCGTCGGCGGATTCCTCCCCGAAGCACCCCTCTTCGATCCTGACCTGTTCGGCATCAGCCCCCGCGAGGCCCTCGCCATGGACCCCCAGCAGCGCCTGCTGCTGGAAACCTCCTGGGAAGCCCTCGAACGCGCCGGCATCGACCCCACCTCCCTGCGCGGCACCCGCACCGGCGTCTTCGCGGGCGTCTCCGGCAACGGCTACGGCGGCCACCTCCACGAGGCCACCCCCGAGACGGAGGGATACCTGCTCACCGGCACCACACCCAGCGTCGCCTCCGGCCGCGTCGCCTACACCCTCGGCCTCGAAGGGCCCGCCGTCAGCGTCGACACCGCCTGTTCCTCCTCCCTGGTCGCCCTCCACCTGGCCTGCCAGGCACTGCGGTCCGGCGAGTGCGACATGGCCCTCGCGGGCGGCGCCACCGTCATGGCCAACCCCGGCCTTTTCCTGGAGTTCGCGCGGCAGGGCGGGCTGGCCGGGGACGGCCGCTGCAAGTCCTTCGCCGACAGCGCGGACGGCACCGGCTGGTCCGAAGGCGCCGGCGTCCTCGCCCTCGTACGGCTCTCCGACGCCCAGCGGCTCGGCCACCCCGTCCTCGCCGTCATCCGCGGCAGCGCGGTGAACCAGGACGGCGCCTCCAACGGCCTCACCGCCCCCAACGGCCCCGCCCAGCAGCGCGTCATCCACCAGGCCCTCGCCGCCGCCGCGCTGACCACCGCCGACGTGGACGCCGTCGAGGCCCACGGCACCGGCACCCGCCTCGGCGACCCCATCGAGGCCCAGGCCCTCATGGCCACCTACGGCCAACACCGCACCGCCCCCCTGTGGCTCGGGTCGATCAAGTCCAACATCGGGCACACCCAGGCCGCGGCGGGCGTCGCCGGCCTCATCAAGGTCGTCATGTCCCTCCAGGCCGGTCTGCTGCCCCGCTCCCTGCACTGCGACACCCCCTCCAGCCACGTGGACTGGACCGAGGGCGACATCCGCCTGCTCGCCGAGACCCGCCCCTGGCAGCGCGCCGACCGGCCGCGCCGGGCCGGAGTCTCGGCCTTCGGCATCAGCGGCACCAACGCCCACGCCATCGTCGAGGAAGCGCCCAGCAGCACGGAAGCCGTCACCACGGAGGCAGCCCCCGCCACCCCCGACCCCACACCACACCCGCGTACCGCGCCGCCCGTCGTGCCCTGGCTGCTGTCCGCCCGCAGCGCCGACCCGCTCCGCGGCCACGAAACCCTGCGCGGCCAGGCCGCCCGCCTCGCCGCCCACGCCGAGCCCGGCGCCGACCCCGCCGACATCGGACTGTCCCTCGCCACCGGCCGGGCACGCCTCGACCACCGCGCCGTCGTCCTCGGCACCACCCCCGACATACTGCGCGAGCGCACCGCCGCCCTCGCCGCGGGCCACGACACCCCTGGCGTCGTCACCGGCTCGGTCACCGAGGGCCGCACGGTCTGGATGTTCACCGGCCAGGGCAGCCAACGCCCCGGGACGGGCCGCGAACTCCACGACTCCCACCCGGTCTTCGCCGCCGTCCTCGACGTCGTCTGCGAAACCCTCGACACGGCCCTCGCCGACACCCCCGGCTTCGAACTCCCCGTCCGCGACGTCCTGTTCGCCGCCGACGGCACTCCCGAAGCGGCTCTCATCCACCGCACCGGCTACGCCCAGACCACCCTGTTCGCCCTCCAGACCGCCACCGCCGAACTCCTCCGCCAGTGGGGCGCCCGCCCGGACCTCGTCCTCGGCCACTCGATCGGCGAATACGCCGCAGCCTACGTCGCCGGAGTCCTCGACCTGGCCGACGCGGCCCGCCTCGTCGCCGCCCGCGCCCGCCTCATGCAGGCCCTGCCCGAGGGCGGCGCCATGGCCGCCGTCGAGGCCGACGAAGCGGAGACCCGGGCCCTCATCGACACCGTCGACGCCCACATAGCCGCCGTCAACGGCCCCCGCGCGGTCGTCGTCTCCGGCACCGAGGAAGCCGTCGCGCACGTCATGGCCGCCACCCGCGTCCTAGGCCGCCGCGCCACCCGCCTGAAGGTCTCCCACGCCTTCCACTCACCCCTCATGGAACCGGCGCTGGCCGAGTTCACCCGTGTCGCCGCCACCGTCACCTACCGCCCGCCCACCCTCGCCGCCGTCAGCACCGTGACCGGCGCCCCCATCACCGCCGCCGACTGGACCACCCCCGGTTACTGGACCGACCAGATCGTCCGCCCCGTCCGCTTCCATGACGCCCTCACCACCGCCACGGGCCCCCTGAACGGCACCCGTCTGCTCGAAATAGGCCCCGACCCGGTCCTCACGGCCCTCGCCCGAACCACCGTCGACACCCCCGCCGCAGCCGTCCTCCGCCAGGGCACATCCGAACCCGAAACCCTGCTCACCGCCCTCGCGGAGATGTACGTCCACGGCGCCACCGTCGACTGGAAAGCCCTCTTCGACGGCACCGGAGCCCGCCGTGTCGACCTGCCCACCTACGCCTTCCACCACCAGCGCCACTGGCTGCGCCCCACCCGCACCGTCACCGACCTCGGCGGCCTCGGCCTCGGTGTCGCCGGCCATCCGTTGCTGGGTGCTGCTGTGGCTGTGGCGGGTTCGGACACGGTGCTGCTGACGGCTGCTTTGTCTGTGGGTACTCATCCGTGGCTTGCGGACCATGTTGTCGCGGGCCGGGTGGTGGTGCCCGGTACTGCGCTTCTCGAGCTTGCGGTGCAGGCGGGTGATCAGGCGGGTTGTGCCACTGTCGCTGAACTTGTCTTGCACGCCCCTCTCGTCCTGCCTGAAGACGGCACAGTCCACCTTCAGATCGCCGTCGAGTCCGGTGGCGCCGACTCCACCCGCACCCTGCGTGTCCATGCCCGCCCGGACACTGCCGCTGCGGATGCCCCCTGGACTCTTCACGCCACCGGTGTTCTTGCTCCTGCCGGGGCCCCGGTCGCGGATTGGGATCTGCGTGCCTGGCCGCCTGTCGGCGCCCAACCCCTTCCGCTCGATGGCCTTTACGACCGCCTCGCCGGTACGGGTCTGGACTATGGTCCTGCGTTCCAAGGTTTGCGCGCTGTCTGGCGGCAGGGCACGGACCTTCTTGTGGAGAGCGGTCTTCCTGATGTGGCGGGTGAGTCCGCGGCCTATGGTCTTCATCCGGCTCTGCTGGACAGTGCTCTGCATGCCCTTGCTCTTTCGCAGTCGGCGGATCGGGCTCAGCTTCCGTTTATGTGGAGCGGTGTGCGTGTGCATGCTGTCGGTGCCGACACGTTGCGTGTCCGGATCGCCGGTGATGGCGATGGTGCTTTGAGTGTGCGTGTTGCCGATGCCTCGGGCGAGCCGGTCGCGGAGGTCGACCGTCTGGTTCTGCGTCCGCTGGCTGACACCACTGCCGCGTCTGTTGCCTCGAGTGGTGCTGTTCTTTGCGGTCTCGACTGGGTTGCGGCCGCTGTGCCGGCTGCTTGTGATCCGGTTGAGGGCGGGCCGTGGGCCGTGGTGACCGGTGATTCCGCGGCTTGGCAGGGGGATGTCACGCCTTCGCTGGCCTCGTATGCCGGTCTGGATGCGCTGGCTGTGGCTGTGGACGGTGCTGTTCCCGCGACGGTGCTGTTCCCGGTCGAGCCCGGCGCGGGCGTGGATGCGATCTCCGCGGTTCTGTCTGTTGTTCAGGGCTGGCTCGGGGATGATCGTTTCGCTGGGTCCCGGCTGGTTGTGGTCACTGCCGGGGCGGTGGGTGAGGATGCCACCGGGTTGAGTGGTGCGGGTGTGTGGGGTCTGGTCCGTTCGGCGATCAGTGAGCATCCGGGCCGTTTCGCTCTCGCCGATACGGATGGCACGCCGGCTGCTCATCGTGCGCTGTGCGGGGCACTGGCGTCTCTCGACGCTGACCAATTCCTCGTGCGTGGTGACGAGGTGCGCGTGCCGCGCCTGGCCCGTCTGTCCGTACCGGCTCCGCGTCCCGACCGCACCGTCTGGCCGACGGATGGCACTGTGCTGGTCACGGGTGGTACGGGTGGGCTGGGTGCGGAGGTGGCCCGGCACCTGGTGACCCGTCATGGTGTGGGGGATCTGCTGCTGGTGTCGCGGCGTGGGCTTCAGGCTCCTGGTGCGGCTGATCTGGCGCTCGCTCTCACGGAGGCGGGTGCTCGGGTTCGCATCGAGGCGTGTGATGTGTCGGACCGGGACGCGCTGGCTGCCGTGCTGGATGGTGTACGGCTGGGCGCGGTGGTGCATGCGGCGGGTGTGCTGGATGACGGGCTGGTGGCGGATCTGGCTCCTGAGCGGCTGGCGCGGGTGCTGGCGGCGAAGGCGGAGTCGGCCCTGCACCTGCATGAACTGACTGCCGGCCAGGACCTTCAGGCGTTTGTGTTGTTCTCGTCGTTCGCGGGAATCGTCGGTAGTGCCGGCCAGGCGGCTTATGCCGCCGCGAACAGTGTCCTGGATGCCCTGGCACTGTTGCGCCGGTCCCAGGGTCTGCCTGCGGTGTCTTTGGCGTGGGGGATGTGGGAGGCGGGGATGGGTGGCCGGATGTCCGAGAGGGACGTGGTCCGGTTGCGTCGGCAGGGTTTCCCGCCGCTGACGAGTGATGAGGCTCTTGCGCTTTTCGATGCTGCGGTGGGTGTGGAGCGGGCTGTGGTCGTGCCGTTCGCCTTGGATGCGGGTGCGTTCTTGGCCGGTCGTGATGTTTTGCCGGCTGTGGTGCGTGATCTGGTTCCGGTTGTGGCGCGTCGTCGTTTCGCGGTCCGTGACAAGGCTGGTGCGGGTGACGGTGGTGCTTTTGTGCGTGGTCTGCTGGCGTTGTCTGCGGATGAGCGGGAGCGCCGGATTTTCGATCTGGTGCAGGGTGCTGTTGCGGGGGTGTTGGGGCATGGTTCGGCGGGGGTGGTGGATCCGGCGCGTGCTTTCCGGGATCTTGGTTTTGATTCGCTGACCGGTGTGGATCTGCGGAATCGTCTTTCGGTGGCTACGGGTGTGCAGCTTCCGGCGACTGTTGTGTTCGATCATCCCAGTCCGCTTGCTCTGACGGCGTTTTTGGTCGGTGAGCTTGTGGGTGGGGTGGCGGGGGAGGCTGAGGTGGTGCCGGGCCGTGTGGTGGGGGCCGGTGTGGATGAGCCTATTGCGATTGTGGGGATGGGGTGTCGTTATCCGGGGGGTGTTGATTCGCCGGAGGCGTTGTGGGGGTTGGTGGCGTCGGGTGGGGAGGGGGTGTCGGGGTTTCCGGTGGATCGTGGCTGGGATCTGGCGGGGTTGTTCGCGGGGGAGGGTTCTGGTACGTCGGCGACGCGTGAGGGTGGTTTCCTGCATGATGCCGCGGAGTTTGATGCGGAGGTGTTCGGGATCAGTCCGCGTGAGGCGTTGGCGATGGATCCGCAGCAGCGGTTGTTGTTGGAGACGTCGTGGGAGGCGTTGGAGCGGGCGGGTATTGATCCGTTGTCGTTGCGTGGTTCTGCGACGGGTGTGTTTGCGGGGTTGATGTATCACGATTATGCGTCGCGTCTGCCGGTGGTTCCGGGGGTGGTGGAGGGGCTGTTGGCGAACGGGAATGCGGGGAGTGTGTTCTCGGGGCGTGTGGCGTATGTGTTTGGTTTTGAGGGTCCTGCGGTGACGGTTGACACGGCGTGTTCGTCGTCGTTGGTGGCGTTGCATCTGGCGTGTCAGTCGTTGCGGTCGGGGGAGTGTGACACGGCGTTGGCGGGTGGTGTCACGGTGATGGCTTCGCCGATGACGTTTGTGGAGTTTTCGCGTCAGGGTGGGTTGGCGTCGGATGGCCGGTGTAAGGCGTTCGCGGAGTCGGCGGATGGTACTGGCTGGTCCGAGGGTGCTGGTGTGTTGGTGTTGATGCGGTTGAGTGAGGCCCGGCGGCGGGGGCGTCGGGTGTTGGCGGTGGTGCGGGGTAGTGCGGTGAATCAGGACGGGGCGTCGAATGGGCTGACGGCGCCGAATGGTCCTTCTCAGCAGCGTGTGATCCGGCAGGCGTTGGCGTCGGCGCGGGTGTCGGCGGCTGAGGTTGATGTGGTGGAGGCGCATGGTACGGGGACGCGGTTGGGTGATCCGATCGAGGCGCAGGCGTTGCTTGCCACGTATGGGCAGGCGCGTACGGATGACGTGCCGTTGTGGCTGGGGTCGGTGAAGTCGAACATCGGTCATACGCAGGCGGCGGCCGGTGTCGCGGGTGTCATCAAGATGGTGATGGCCCTGCGCGCCGCCCGGTTGCCCGCAACCCTCCACGTGGACCGGCCCACGTCGCACGTCGACTGGTCGGCTGGGGCGGTCCGCCTCGTCACCGAGGCTCGTTCGTGGCCGGAGACGAGCCGTCCGCGCCGGGCTGGTGTGTCCTCGTTCGGGATCAGCGGTACCAACGCCCATGTGATCCTGGAGGAGGCTCCGGTTGTCGAGTCTCCGGCCCCGGTGCGTACGGGTGTGCCGGTGGTGCCGTGGGTGGTGTCGGCACGTAGCGCGCGGGCGCTGGGTGCCCAGATCGAGCGGTTGGCATCGGTGGATGCCAATGGGCTGGATGTGGGCCTGTCGTTGGCCTCGACTCGGGCGGTTCTTGAGCATCGTGCGGTGCTGGGTGTCGCGGACTCGGCGATCGAAGGGGTTGTTGCCGAGGGGCGTACGGGGTGGATGTTCACGGGGCAGGGGAGTCAGCGGACGGGGATGGGGCGGGAGTTGTATGCCGTCTTCCCGGTGTTCGCTGCGGCTCTGGACGAGGTGTGCGGGCTGCTGGATGCCGAGCTTGGTTTCGACCGGCCGTTGAAGGAGGTGCTGTTCGACGGAAACGGGGACGGGGGCGGTCTGCTGGACCTGACCGGTTATGCGCAGTCGGCTCTGTTTGCGGTGCAGGTGGCGCTTGTGGCGTTGCTGCGGTCGTGGGGCATGGAGCCGGGGGTGGTGCTGGGGCATTCGGTGGGTGAGTTCGCGGCGGCGTATGCGGCTGGGGTGTTCGAACTTCCTGACGTGGTGCGGTTGGTGGCGGCTCGGGCGCGGTTGATGCAGGTGTTGCCGGTGGGTGGGGCGATGGCTGCGGTGGAGGCCGGTGAGGCGGAGGTGGCCGGCTGGCTGGTCGACGGGGTGGTGGTCGCGGCGGTGAACGGGCCGGCGGCTGTGGTCGTGTCGGGTGTCGAGGCCGCTGTGGAGGCGGTGGTGGAACGGGCGCGTGCCGAGGGCCGGCGGGTCACCCGGCTGCGGGTGTCGCATGCTTTCCACTCGCCGTTGATGGAACCGGTGCTGGAGGAGTTCGCGGCAGTCGCCACGCAGGTGACGTACCGTCAGCCTCGCGTGGCGGCGGTCAGTACGGTCACCGGTGGTTCGCTGGGGGAGCACGAGTGGACTACACCCGGCTACTGGGCGGAACAGATCATCCGGCCTGTTCGCTTCCACGAGGCTTACACCACCGCCACGACCACTCTGGGCGCGACCCGCTTCCTGGAGATCGGCCCCGATCCCGTACTGACTGCGCTGACTGACGATGCCACCGCTGCGGCCACACTCCGCAAGGACCAGCCAGAACCGCGGACCTTGCTGGCGTCCGTCGCCGAGATGTTCGTGCGGGGCGCCGGGGTGGACTGGGCGGCCTTCTTCGACGGTACGGGCGCGCGCGAGGTGCCGCTGCCGACGTACGCCTTCCAGCGGCAGCGATACTGGCTCGACGCCCCGCGTGCGGCTCTGGACGCCGGTGGACTCGGCCTGAGTGACGCCGGGCATCCGCTGCTCGGTGCCGCCCTACCGGTTGCCGGGTCGGACACCGTGCTGCTCACCGCACGGCTGTCCATCGCCGATCAGCCGTGGCTGGCGGACCATGTGGTGGCCGGTTCAGTGATCGTGCCGGGTACGGGGCTGCTGGAGCTGGCTCTGGCCGCGGGTGAGCGCGTCGGCTGCGACCGTGTCGACGAACTGACCCTCCAGTCACAGCTGGCCGTCCCCGCGACGGGCGCGGTGCAGGTGCAGCTGGCTGTCGAGGCACCTGACGACTTCGGGCGCCGCCCGCTGCAGGTCTACGGACGTGTGGAGTCGACTGCCGACGACGCCTGGGTGCTGCATGCCTCGGGTGTGCTGTCGTCGGCTTTGGTGGCTGGGTTGGACTGGGATCTGCGGGTGTGGCCGCCGGCGGGTGCGGAGCGGGTGGTTGTCGAGCTGGATGGTTTGTATGAGCGGTTGGGTGGTGCGGGGCTGTCGTATGGTCCTGCGTTTCGTGGGTTGGGTGGGGTGTGGCGGTGTGGGGAGGAGTGGTTTGTTGAGGCTGTGCTGCCGGATGGGGTGAGTGGTGGCGCTGAGGGGTTTGGTCTGCATCCGGCGTTGCTGGATTCGGTGTTGCATGTGCTGGGGCTTTGGGAGTGGGGGGATGCTTCGGCTGTTGGTGCTGTGGTGCCGTTTGTGTGGTCGGGTGTGGGGTTGTGGGCTGTGGGTGCGTCGGCGGTGCGGGTGCGGGTGACGCGGGAGGGTGAGGATTCGGTCGCTCTGCGGATCGCGGATGCCCAGGGCGGGGCTGTGGCGGAGGTGGCGTCGCTGGTTGTGCGACCGCTGACGAGCACTGCTGTCGCTTCTGCGGAGACGGCGGTTCGCGACAGTCTCCTCCGGCTCGATTGGCTGCCTTTGGCGGAGGTCGTGGGGGAGCCGGTGGAGGGTTGTGCTGTTGTCGGTGGTGTTCTGCGGGAGGCCATGGCGGGGCGTGCGCGTCATTACGTGGATGTTGGTGGGCTTGTTGAGGGGTCGGGTGGTGGTGAGCTGCCGGGGACGGTGATCACGTCGGTGGCCGTGGAGGGGCGTGCTGTTGCCGACGTGGTGGCGGAGGCGTTGGGGTTGGTGCAGGGGTGGCTTGCGGAGCCGCGGTTGGCTGGGTCCCGGCTGGTGTTCGTCACGTGTGGTGCGGTGGCGGTCGGGGAGGGGGAGGTTCCGGACGCCCGGGGTGCGGGTGTGTGGGGTCTGGTCCGTTCGGCGATGAGTGAGCATCCGGGCCGTTTCGCTCTGGTGGACACTGATGATGGCGTGGCTGGTCTTTCCCTGGTGGTGCGTGGTGAGGCCCAGGTCGCGTTGCGTGGTGACGGGGTGTTGGTGCCGCGTCTGGTGCGGGTGGCTGGTGAGGGGGTGTTGGTGCCGCCGGCTGGTGTGGGTGACGGCTGGCGGTTGGACGTTGTGGCGCGGGGGCGGCTGGATGGTATTGCTGTGGTTCCGGAGGAGCCGCGGGTGTTGGGTCCGGGTCAGGTGCGGGTGGGGGTGCGTGCGGCTGGGGTGAACTTCCGTGATGTGCTGAGTGTGCTGGGCATGTATCCGGGGGATGCGGGCCGGCTGGGGCATGAGGGTGCGGGTGTGGTGACCGAGGTCGCGCCGGACGTGAGGGCTTTCGCGGTCGGTGACCGGGTGATGGGTCTTTTGGACGGGGCGTTCGGGCCGAGTGCGGTCACCGATGCCCGGTTGTTGGCGCGGGTGCCGCGGGGGTGGTCGTTCGAGGATGCGGCGTCGGTGCCGATTGTGTTCCTGACCGCGTATTACGCGCTGCACGACCTGGCGGGTCTGCGGTCGGGTGAGTCGGTGCTGATTCATTCGGCGGCGGGTGGGGTGGGGATGGCGGCGGTGCAGCTCGCTCAGCACCTGGGCGCTGAGGTGTATGCCACCGCGAGTGAGCCGAAGTGGCCGGTGGTGCGTGACCTGGGTGTCCCCGAGGAGCGGATCGCCTCTTCCCGCACCCTCGGGTTCGAGGAGCGTTTCCAGCCGGGTGTGGATGTGGTGCTGGATTCGCTGGCGGGTGAGTTTGTGGACGCGTCGCTGCGGTTGGTGCGGCCGGGTGGCCGGTTTGTGGAGATGGGCAAGACCGATGTCCGTGATGCCGGGCGGGTGGAGGCCGAGTATGGGGTTTCGTATGCCGCGTTCGATCTGATGGATGCGGGGCCGGAGCGTATCGGTGAGATGTGGGCGGTGTTGCTGGGGCTGTTCGAGCGGGGTGT
>NZ_JBSFXK010000101.1:0-13330 GCF_053595355.1 Streptomyces sp. NPDC002513
CGCCACCGCCCAGACCTACACCTTCCACACCGAGATCGCGATCATGGAGAAGGGGCTTGCGCCCCGCTCACATCGGTAAACGCAACGGCGTTGCTGAGAAGGCGCACTCGCGATCACTCGGGCTGCGCCCTGGGACCCTGGAGCAGGTCCGCGGTGGCGACGTCCCAGTCGACCTCGGCGAGCTCGTGACCGGCGGGCACCAGCTCGTAGGTGTACTCCAGCCATTCCGACAGCGGAGGCACGGGCAGCTCGAACAGGGCTGCCATGTCCCGGGAGGCCAGCTGGAGCAGCGCGGTGGCCCGGTCCTCCGGGTGCGACGGCCAGATCTGGACGTCACCGAGACGCTCACCGAGTACAGCCCCTGCCGGAGCAGGTCGCGGCCTATCCGCCATATGACGCGCGGGCCGTTCTCGATCAGGAACTCCACGCACACGACCAGGGGGGGACTCCGGGTCGAACCGGAACTCCGCCCTGATGGGCTGCCGGGCGGAGACGTCCAGGACACGCTCGATGTCCAAGATCAGCGCAAGGCTGTCGTACGACCCTGCCCGGGGGGTCCGTACATCCGGTCGGTTGCCGCTCATGACGAGTGAGTCCTTCTCTCTGGCGGATGCTGGCCCGACCCACTCTCGTTCCCGCGGCATCGCCGCACATAAGTAACTTGACCGTCCAACATCCCAGTCGTCGACGTGAAAGGGGCGGCCGCTGCCCGGCAGGCGGACAGCCATCCACCTCGGAGCAGCTCGCGCGGCGCGGCCCCGGACGCGGCGTCGCGGCCTCTCGGCGGCCGCGGGCGGTCAACATTAAGTCATTCGACTGTCGCCCCCGACCTGTGCCTGAACGATCCTGAAAACCGTCGCCCGCGTGCCGGTGCCGGGTGGTCGTCATGCTCGGAGGAACCAGCCGTGAACCGCACTCCCGTCGTCTTCATCCATGGCGCGTGGCTGCACGCGCTCTCCTGGGAGTCATGGGCCGAGCGTTTCGCCAGCCGCGGGTTTCTCGCCTTCACATCCGTCATCTCCGGAGCGAAAGCGCGGACGCACCGGAGGTATCCACGGACCTTCACATTGATCTCGGCTTTCAGAGCGTCCTCCGGAATCGCCCCCGGATTCATGGCGGCGGCGTTGCTCACCAGGATGTCCACGCCGTCGAGCCGGTCCTTCACCGCCGCGGCCATGGCCGTCACCGAGGTGTCGTCGCCCGTGTCGGCCACGACCTCGATGACCTCGGCACCGGTCTCCGCACGCAGAAGCGCCGCCTGTTCCTCGACCTGACTGGCGGACCCGGAAACCAGTGCGACGGACGCGCCTTCCGCCGCGAGAGCCCGCCCGACGGCGAAGGCGATACCGCGGCTTCCGCCGGTGACCACGGCCCGTCGGCCTTCGAGTTGAAGATCCATGGCTCCTTCAAACGCTGTCATTCATGGAAATGCCGATCGCCGACTCGATCATACGTATGAGCAAGCGCGTCAGGGTGAGCGGCAAGTGTGTGTTCCGGGACGGTGCCGGTCCGACAGCGCACTCCTCGTCACCGTCTTGACTGGTGACGCGTGAAAGTGCATGCTGGTGCTCGTCCGAGGCGACAGGCAGGACGCGATCCACGAAGTGGAGAATGGCCATGAAGAAGGAACTCACCACGGACGCCGCCGCGGCGGAACTGCGTCACGCACGGTTCGGCAGGCTTCCCGAGCGCATCCGCTTCGACCAGATGACCCAAGAGGTGGAGGCCGCCCCTGGTGGCGCGAAGGACTCGTTCAACCCCGAGGGCTCCTGGAAGTACTACTCGTGCCTGGCCCTCGACCTGGGTCTGTGACATCCCGCATCGACCGCCGAACCGGTCACGGGCGATACGTTGTCCGTATGGCGGGTGCGCTTCGCGGGGTAGGGGCGGCGGCGTGAGCATGAACCGCGAAGAACGGGGCCTGTACGAAGACGTCATCAGCATCGGCTTCGCCGCCTGACAGTCCGCTTCTCCCGCTTCAGCTCCTGCTCGGCATTGCGGACGTTCTTCTCGGCGACCTCCAGCTCGGTCCGCACGGCCTCCCCTGCAGCGTCATCTGCCGGCGGCGACTGAAGAACCTCCAACTCTGTTAGGAGTTCTTGACCCCGTGGTCAGCCGTGCCGCCAGTGGGTCGGCAAGATCCATAGTGACGCAAAATCTCCCTTGCTCGCAGTCGTGGCCCAGGGAAAGGACGGGGCGCAGACGACGACCCAGACGCCGGCCGAGCAGGCCTTGGCTCGCTCGTACACCACCGGTGACAACAGCGTCAGGTTCAGCATCGCCGATCCCGGCAGCTGTAGTTCTTGATCGGCATGGTGGGGTCAGGTCGCTGCGGCTGCCGTGCTGCGGGACGGCGAACGCCTCGATGCACTGCGACGGAACCCTTCACCGATTCCATGGCGTCCACGGCACGAGGTGCCGGGCCGACTCACCGTGCCAAGGGCACGTGTGAGCGCGCGATGGAGGCCGACCTCCGCTCAACGGGTCACCGGTAAGGGGGACTCGCGGCGGCACCGGTCGGCGGTCCGGAAGTGGCGCCTGTCCCACACCTGCGAAAGGGGCGGCGGTATGACCTAGAAATCCGCGCCTTCCACTGCCTGCCGCGGAGTTGCGTACGACTTCCCCACTCCCAACGGGCAAGCGACTGATGCGGTGGACCGTCTTGCCGTACGGCAGCAGCAGGTTGGCACCCCACTACGCCACCGGAATCACCGGGCATCCGGCCGCTGCCCGACGGCCGCTCATGCTCGACAAGAGGCGCCCGGCGGCGAGGAGCGCACAGCGGATCTGCCCTCTCCGGTCGGTGGGTGCCGCGCCATGTCCAGCGCGGACGCGATGGCCTACATTCATTTGGAGTTGGGCCCGTGGGAAGGCTGCAAGGTTCACCGCATGGCGTGCCCACCGCCCTCTGTGCAACTGCCATCGGGGAGGATGAGTGAGTTCAATCGAGATCGATCAGTCACTCAGGGAATTGTTGAAACGCCGGAGGCTCTTCCTGAGGCCCGTTGCCGGTGGGGGGACCGTCCTCGTGTGTCTGGATGACGGTACGCGGGACGGTTTCGAGGTCGGCCGCGTCGTGGCGGAGAATGGGCCTACGAAATGGACCGTTTACAACCGCAGGCGCCTGCCCGACAACACATTCGACATGTACAAGTCGGAAGGCTTGCCGTGGGAGGGCTTCGAGGAGCAGATCCGCGATGTCCTCAGACTCGCCACGTACGCCGACGTCCTGCGCAGGATAGAGCTGTCCTCGGGTGTGGCTACGACCTACACCGCCGACTTGGGAGAAGAACGGGCCGAGTGGCTTGCGGGGGTCCCTGAACTCGCGGGGTTCCCTGAGCTGGGAGGAATCACCTGGGCAACGGCAGGGTCCGACTCACCGAGTCCGCCGTCGCCTTCCTCCGAAGCCCCTCGAACCCCTTTGCGCTCCAGGGGCTTGACGTCTCTGAATGGGACGACTTGATCATCGACATGGACGGCTACCCCCTGACCCCTGAGGGATAGCCGATTGCGCTCAGCCGAGGGTTCAGCCACTGGCCACCGCCTGGGTCTTGACCGGGCGATCATGTGACCCTGGATCCACCGATCGGTGACCGGAACGGGAGGGCCTGATGCAGTCCGGCAGTGCGCCTGGCTGAGCGGTGCGGCCTGCCCGGTCTGGTCCGGGAGAAGGTCCACCTGACCGGGGCGGGCAACGGGGCCGGCGCAGCGCCGGATGTGAAGGTGATGTCGCTGGTGGCGGGCATGCTCGCCGGAGCGGACAGCATCGACGTACGCCCGCTTCCCCGCGCCGGTGCGCCTGGCCCGCGGGATGCTGTTGAACAGGTTCCGCAGGACCCTCAAGGACCTGGCCGCCGAATGACCCCCGCGCCCGCCGGGGCCGTGCGCCGCCCAGGTCAGGGGGTCAGTGCGCGGCCACGGCGGGCTCGGTCTTCTTGCGGGCGCGGTAGGCAGCGGCCTTGATCTTGTTGCCGCAGGACTCCATGCCGCACCACTGGCGCCGCATGCCCCGGGAGCGGTCGATGTAGACCCGGGTGCACTCGGGGTTGCCGCACTCCTTCATCAGAGGCACGTCCGGGCCGCTGAGCAGTTCGACGGCCTGCCGGGCGACGGTCGCGAGGGCCTGCTCGGAGGTCGCCTCGGTGAACCGTCCGTTCGGGGTGAGCTGCGGTGTCACCGGGGTCCTGCGCGCGGCGGCGTTGACCGCGTCGAGTGCCTCGGGGTCGAAGCCCTCGCCGAGGCGGCGGTCGGTGACGAGCCGGTAGATGGCCTCGCGCAGGGCGGTCGCCTCGCGGACGTCGTCCTCGCTGCCCGGCGCGATCGCGTCCACCAGCCCGGACTCCAGGTACCAGGCATTCAGCCGTTCCGGCGTCACGAACATCTCGAACCGGGTCGAGCGCCGGGCCCGGAGCGTGGCAGCGAAGTCGAGAGCCGGGTGCCCGCATACGAATACATGGTTAAGATTCACATCACCATCTTGACAGGTGACTCCTGTCGAACGCAAGGTTCGTCACCGTTCCAGGGGGTGCCCGCTTGCGCCGATACGACCGGAATCGTACGGCGGCTCGCACGATCCGCAAAGGCCGGGACAGGTGAAGGACACCGGCCGGGGCGCCGGGAAGGCGGCCCGAAACCCCGTACCGGCACAGGTCAGACGGTGGGCCGGGCTGGTTCTGCCGCCTGCTGTCGTTCCCGGCCGGGGGCCAGCCGGAGTTCCCGGCCCTGCCACCGCCGGCGCAGCCAGCGGTCGTGGCTCGCCAGGACGATCGCTCCGGGACCGGGACCCAGCGCGTCCTCCAGTTCGTCGCACAGTGCGGGGGAAAGGTGGTTGGTGGGCTCGTCGAGCAGCAGCAGCTGGGGCGGGCGGGCCACCAGCAGGGCCAGCGCCAGGCGCCTGCGCTGCCCCACGGACAGCTGCCCGACCGGTTTGCCGAGGTCCGCGTCGTGCATCAGACCGAGGGAACGCAGCGGCACCTTCTCGGCCCGCGCCGCTCCCAGTGACAGCCCGTAGGTGTCCCGGACCGTGCGGTCGGGTCGCTCGAACACGGTGTCCTGGGTGAGCAGCCCCACCGTCAGCCTCCGCCGCCGGTGCACCTCGCCCTCCGCGGTGAGATGCCCGGCGAGCACGGCGAGCAGCGTCGACTTGCCCGCCCCGTTGCCGCCCGTGACCAGCAGCCGGTCGGCCGACGACACCTCCAGCTCCGCCAGCGCGAGCCGGCCGGGCACCCGCACCTCGTGCAGCGCCACCAGCGGCTGCGGGCCCTCCTCGGTCCGCGCCGCGAGCTCCCCGCCCGCGAACCGCAGCGGCCGGGGCGGCTCGGCGACCTGGGTGCGCTCCAACTCCTCCAGCCGCCGGGTGGCATCGCGCACCCGCCGGGAGATCGAGTTCTGCACCCGGCCCGCCCGGTGGCCGTAGCCCATCTTCTCGTTGTCGGTACGGCCCCGGTCCGGCGCGACCCGGTGCGCGGTCACGCCCGCCGACTCGCGCAGCGCCGCCAGTTCCTCCTGCTCCTGGGTGTACCGCCGCTCCCAGCGTTCCCGCTCGGCGTGCTTCTGCGACAGGTAGGCGGTGTAGTTGCCGCCGTAGCGGACGGGGCCGTCCACCGCCGGGTCGAGGTCGATCAGGTCGGTGCAGACGGCGTCGAGGAACGCCCGGTCGTGGCTGGCGATCACCACGGTCCCGGGCAGGCCGCGGACCTGCTCCTCCAGGAAGGCGGCGGCGCCGTCGTCCAGGTGGTTGGTCGGCTCGTCCAGGAGCAGCGCCGACGGCCGCCGCACCAGCAGCGCGGCCAGGGCCAGCCGGCCGCGCTGGCCGCCGGAGAGCGTGCCGAGGGTGCGGCCGTGTCCGAAGGCGCCGAGGCCCAGGCCGTCCAGGACCAGGGCGGCACGGCGATCGGCGTCCCAGGACTCCCGGTCCTGGGCCTGTTCCAGCCGCCTGCCGTAGGTGTCGAGGAGTTCCCGGTGGCCGGGGTCGTCCTCCGGGACGAGCGCCAGCCGCTCGCCGAGCCGGTCGAGCTCGGCGAGGTCCTCGCGGGCCTCGCGCAGCGCCTCGTCCAGCACCGCGGCGATCGTCGAGCCGGCGTCGAACGGCATCTCCTGGTGGAGCAAGCCCAGGTCGGCGGGGCGGGCGACGCTCCCCGCGTCGGGTTCGTCGACGCCGGCGAGCACCCGCAGCAGGGTGGACTTGCCGACGCCGTTCTCCCCGATCAGGCCGATGCGGCGGCCGGGGGAGGCGGTCAGGGAGATGCCGTCGAGGACACGACGGCCGCCCAGGCTGCGGACGAGGTCGTGGGCGGGCAGTGCGGGCTGGGGCACAGGGAACCGTCCAACGTGATCGGTGGTCGGCCCGCCGGGCACAGGGCCTCGGACGCGGGCCACGTCACACGCCGACGGCTCACACCGCGGGAGCCCCGGCCTCCGTGAGCGCACCGTCGGCCAGCCGCAGCCAGCGGTTCACCCCGATCTCGGCGAGGAACCGCTCGTCGTGGCTGACCACCATGAAGGCGCCCTGGTAGGAGTTGAGCGCGCTCTCCAGCTGGCCGGCGCTGACCAGGTCGAGGTTGTTGGTGGGTTCGTCGAGCAGCAGCAGATGCGGGGCCGGTTCGGCGCACAGCACACACGCCAGAGTGGCGCGCAGCCGCTCGCCGCCGGAGAGCACCCCGACCGGCAGATGCGCCCGCGCGCCCCGGAAGAGGAAGCGGGCGAGCAGGTTCATCCGCTCCGCCTCGGACCGCTCGGGAGCGAACGCGGCGAAGTTCTCCGCGACGGTGCGGTCCAGGTCCAGCAGGTCCAGGCGCTGCGAGAGGTAGGCGATCCGGCCGTCGTTGCGCTTGATCTCCCCGCCGTCCGGGGCGAGTTCACCGGTGATCAGACGCATCAGGGTGGTCTTTCCGGCCCCGTTGGGCCCGATCAGCGCGATCCGCTCGGGGCCCCGGACGGTCAGGTCGACACCGCCCGCCGCGAACACGTCCCGGTCCCCGAGGCGGACCTGCATGCCCTCGCCGAGGAAGAGATTGCGTCCGGCCGGCACCTGGGTGTCGGGCAGTTCCAGGGTGAGGCGCTGCTCGTCGCGCAGCGCGCGCCCGGCCTGGTCGAGACGGGCCTTGGCCTCGCTGACCCGGGAGGCGTGCATGGTGCCGGACTTGCCCGCGGCCTCCTGCGCGCCGCGCTTCATGTTGCCGGCGAAGATTTTCGGCAGACCGGCGTTCTTGAGGTTCTTGGCGGCGTTGCTCGCGCGGCGCTCGGCGCGCTCGCGGGCCTGCTGCAGCTCCCGCTTCTCCCGCTTCAGCTCCTGCTCGGCGTTGCGGACGTTCTTCTCGGCGACCTCCTGCTCGGCGCGCACGGCCTCCTCATACTCGGTGAAGTTTCCCCCGTAGAAGCGCAGTTCGTCGCTGCCGAGTTCGGCGATGCGCTCCATGCGGTCGAGCAGCGCGCGGTCGTGGCTGACCAGCAGCAGGCAGCCGGAGAAGTCGGAGAGCACGTCGTAGAGCTTGTGCCGGGCCTGAAGATCGAGGTTGTTGGTGGGCTCGTCGAGCAGCAGGACATCGGGTCGCCTGAGCAGCTGGGCGGCGAGGCCGAGGGAGACGACCTGGCCGCCGCTGAGTGTGCTCAGACTGCGGTCCAGGGTGAGGTCGGCGAGGCCGAGGCGATCGAGCTGGGCGCGGGTGCGCTCCTCGATGTCCCAGTCGTCACCGATGGTGGTGAAGTGCTCCTCGCCGACATCGCCGGACTCCACGGCGTCGATGGCGCGGATCACCACGTCGACACCGAGCACCTCGGCGACCGTGAGGTTTCCGGTCAGAGGGAGGCTCTGTGGGAGGTAGCCGAGAGTGCCGCTCACGGACACCGAGCCGGCGGCGGGCTTGAGTTCACCGGCGAGCAGCTTGAGCAGGGTGCTCTTGCCGGAGCCGTTGGGCGCGACCAGACCCGTGCGGCCGGGGGCCACGGTGAAGGACAGGTCGTGGAAGACGGGGGTGTCGTCGGGCCAGGCGAAGGAGAGGTTGGCGCAGACGATGGCGGCGTCGGACATGGAGATGACCTCGAACGATGGGAGGGCAGAGAACAGACCTCTGCCCTGGGCAGACGTGGGAAAAGGGGTACGACGAAACGGACCACGTCAGCGGCGCTCCTGAGCGCCTGCCGGTGGCCGTCAGATCCGGGTCTCACCCGGAGATGTCGTCTTCACCCACCACGTCTGCGACTCCTCGATAGATGGTCGATGTCTCTCGCAGAGTAGCAGCTGTGCGTTCCCGACCGAAATCCGTTCGGCTGCCCGGGGCGCATACATGTGTGCCCACCGGCACATGTGGAGCGGGCGTATGTCGCACCGACCCATTCGTCATGTTGTTGACAGCCCGAAGGCGCTCGTGTCACGATCGTCACTGGTTGAATAGGTGACGGAATTGCGTACGGGTGTGCTCACACGTGTGGGCCCGCTCGGCCGACGCCGCCCCGTGCGGCCGCCCGGCACCGGAATCGTCGCCACCTCGAAGGAGCACACTGACCATGGCAGGAAAGCCGAAGCGGGAGGCCGCCGAGGGCGCACCGGTGGGACGGCGGGCGATGCTGGGCATGCTCGGCGCGGGCGCGGCCGGGCTCGCCGCCGCTCCCTATCTCCAGCGCGGCTGGGAGAACGTCCTCGCCGCCGCCTCCCAGGTCGACGCCACCACGGGCCTGACCGGACTGCTGCCCGATCCCGGCGGCTTCCGGTACTACAGCGTCGTCGGCTCGGTGCCGCGCAAGGACGAGACGAACTACGCGCTGCGGGTCACCGGACTGGTGGAGCGGGCCAGGAGCTACACCCTCGACGCGCTGCGCGCGATGCCGCAGACCCGGGTCGTGCACGACGTCGTGTGCACCGACGGATGGCGGGTGGAGAAGACGCCCTTCGACGGGGTGAGGCTGGCGGACATCCTCGACGACGCCGGGGTGCGCTCCCCGGGCACCGCGGTCCGCTTCACCTGCTTCGACGGCGCCTACAGCGAGAGCCTCACCCGGGAACAGGCCCGTCGCTCGGACGTCCTGGTGGCGCTGAACATGCAGGACAAACCCATCACCCATGAGCACGGCGGCCCCGTCCGCCTCTACGTGGCCCCCATGTATTTCTACAAGTCGGCCAAGTGGCTGTCCGGCATCTCGGTCACCGACAAGGTCGTCCCCGGCTACTGGGAGGAGCGCGGTTATGCGGTCGACGGCTGGCTCGACGACGCCGACCGGCACGGTGACACGGCCTGAAGCGGCCGACCGGGTCCGCCGCTTCACCACCGCCGAACGCTGGGTGCACCGGACCACCGGACTGCTGATGCTGGTGTGCCTGGTCACCGCCGCCTGTCTGTACCTCGGGCCGCTCGCCCAGCTCGTCGGGCGGCGGCACCTGATGGTCACCCTCCACGAGTGGTCCGGCATCTCGCTGCCGCTGCCCTTCCTGCTGGGACTCCTGTCTCCCGCCTTCCGCGCGGACCTGCGCAGGATCAACCGCTTCGCGGTGTACGACCGGCAGTGGCTGCGTGCCGTCCGCAAGCGCCGCAACTGGCCCGAGGCGCGCCCGGCCGGCAAGTTCAACGCGGGCCAGAAGCTCTACGCGGGCTGGATCGCCGGTGCCGTGCTGGTGATGATGTTCACCGGCCTGCTGATGTGGTTCATGGGGCTGCTGCCCTTCATCTCCCGCACCAGTGCGATCTTCGTCCACGACATCCTGGCCTGGGCGATCACCTTCGTCGTGCTCGGGCACATGCGCAAGGCCTTCGAGGACGCGGAGGCGCGACTCGGGATGCGGACCGGATACGTCAGCCGGTCCTGGGCCGAGCGGCACCACTCGCGGTGGTTCGGGGAGGACCGCACGGGTACCGTGTCCGAGGAAGCGGACAAGGTGTGAAGTGTCCTTTGAAAAGGGGCAGGTTCGACCGGAAGGGCTCGTCGACGACGGCTGTGCGCCCGACGCGGCAGACCCCGGCCGGACGGCCGGGGGCACGAGTGGGCCGGGGTGCCCGGCGGCGAGCTGACCGCGGTGCTGTACCGCGCCGTGCAGCAGGCCGCGCATTGTCTGCACGCGGTGGCGGCGGCCGTCTCTCCGCCGGCTCCCGGCGGCGTAGAGCTGTGCGCCGCCATGACCGGCGGCAGCCCGCCGTCCGTCTTCACGCTTCCCGGCCGGATGCCGCTCGACTTCCCGTACGCCTCCACGCGCGCCCTGGCCTCCGGAGGCCAGGCGCTCCTCGCGGACCCCGATTCCCCTCGCCGAACCGCAGAGCGGCGCTCTGGCCTATCCCTGCACCGTCGCCTCGGCCCCGCTGGAGCGGGAAGGCCCGCCGCTTCGGCTCCCTCACCGTGCTGCGCACCGAGAACCGCGGCGGGTGCGACGACGCGGACTGCCCGCGCCGAGCGGCCGGGGCAAGGCCGTGCGGCTGGAGAAGGACACTCCCGGTGCGGACGGCGGCGTGGCAGCTCGCCGTATGACTTAACACATCCTTCACGGGGCCCAGCCGGGGCGCGGGGTGTGCCGACCGTCAACTGACTGATGTGGCCGCGTACGGGGTGCCGCCAGAGTGGGACCGGGCCGAGGGCGTTGGGACGGCCCGCACACCTGAATTCGACTCACCCTCTTTCGTCACCTCTTTAACCGGTGATAAAGTCTGGCTCAGTCTTCGGTGGGCTCGAGGTCGTCTCGGGGCGCATACCGAGGTCACAGAGCTGCACGCGGATGCCTTCGCGGTGAGCCTGTCGGCCCACCTCCACCGTCCTTCTTGCGTGACGTGCATATGTGTTGCCGCAGCCAGGCGCACACCTACTTCTCGGATGGGAAAACAATGAAGAGAGTTCTCACTGTTCTCGCGGCCGGTGTGCCGCTGGCTGCGGCGGTCTACCTGCCGACCGCCTCGGCGGAGCCCCGGACCACCGCCGTCTCCACGGCTGAGGCCTGTGCGGCCCCGTCGGTGGAGGCCCCTTCCGGCACCAAGGTGGAATCCGTGACGGCGGTTCGCCGGACCGGTGGCACCATCCACGGCACCGGCCTCCTCGGCGGCGACGTCTTCGACGTCCCGGCCTTCTGCGAGGTGACGGTCACCCTCACTCACCCGGGCGACAACGACCACGCCAAGGTGCAGACCTGGCTGCCCCTGACGAAGTGGAACGGCCGCTTCCAGGCCATCGGCGGCAGCGCCTACAGCGCCGGGGACAACGGCGTCGGCCTGGCCACCGCCGTCAAGAGCGGCTACGCGGCGACCACCACGGACGCCGGCATCGGTGACGTCCTCGACACCAGCTGGGTGCTGAACAGCAACAGCCAGGTCAACACCGCGTTGTTGAAGAACTTCGCCTCTCGCTCCCAGCACGAGGTCGCGGTCGTCGGCAAGGAGGTCGTGAACGGGGTCTACGGCAAGCGCGCCGCCTTCTCCTACTTCACCGGTTGCTCCACCGGCGGACGCGAGGGCTACATGGAGGCCCAGCGCTACCCCGACGACTACGACGGCATCCTCGCGGACGCGCCCGCCATCAACTGGGACGAGTACGAGGTCGCCACCCTGTGGCCGCAGGTGGTCATGAACAACGAGAAGACCTACCCGACCGACTGCGAGTTCAAGGCCTTCACCAATGCCGCGGTCAAGGCCTGCGACAAGCTCGACGGCGCCCAGGACGGCCTGGTCAACGACGCCTCCCGCTGTGACTTCGACCCGCGCCGGCTGATCGGCACCAAGGTCGTGTGCAACGGCAAGGAGCTGACCATCACCGCGGCCGACGCCGACGTGGTCCGCAAGATCTGGGACGGCCCGCGCACCGCCTCGGGCAAGAAACTGTGGTCCGGCGTCCCGATCGGGGCCGACCTGAGCGGTCTTGCCGGCACGACGGACACCGACGGCACGGTCAAGGGCGCGCCCTTCCCGGTGCCCGCCCTGTGGGTCCAGCTCTTCCTGAAGAAGGACCCGTCCTTCGACGTCTCGAAGATCACCTACAGCGACTTCACCCAGCTGTTCAAGCAGTCCGAGGCTGAGTACGACAAGGTCATCGGCACCGACGACCCGGACCTGTCCGCCTTCCGCGAGTCCGGCGGCAAGCTGATCACCTGGCACGGCGACGCCGACCAGTACATCCCCACCGACGGCACCGTGCAGTACCGCAAGCAGGTCGAGCGGAAGATCGGGAGCGCCAAGAAGACCGACGACTTCTACCGTCTCTTCCTCGCCCCCAACACCGCCCACTGCGGTCTCAACGGCCTCGACGGCTCGACCGACGGCCTGGCCGCGCTGACCTCCTGGGTCGAGCACGACAAGGCGCCCAAGACGCTGCCCGCCACCCTGATCAACGCGGGCAGCGAGCAGGTCGACCGCAACCTGTGCAGCTACCCCGCCGTGTCCCGCTACAAGGGCTACGGAGACCCGGCCCTCGCCTCCAGCTTCCGGTGCGTCTCTCCGTCCCGGCACTGATCGGGCCGGCGAGGACCCTCTGACGCGTAAATACCACGCTGACCTGCGAGCTCACCGGCATCACAGAGGCATCGGTCTCGGCCGGAACGAACCCCACCACGATCCCGAACCGGCAACAGCCCACGTCAGGGCAGACAGAAGCACCTCCGGCGCGCGCCACGGCATTTACCACGCCTCCGGCGCGCACCGAAGGTGCGCTGGATCGCTGACCTGCGTCGGAGGCCCTTTCCGATCTTTCGGGGGCTTGCCGCGTCAGGCGGCGAAAAGTCCCTCGCAAGTCCCTCGGACAGCGCTGAAAGTCCCTGAAAAGTCCCAGGAGTGTGGGGTCGGGGGACGCCTCTGAGCTGGGTCGGATCGATCTATTAGGGTCCGTGCACCGCTCTGCAACTGCCGTGAGGCAAGGACGCGCCCAGCGTCGGGTCGGGCATCCAGAACTGGCCGCGCCAGAGGCCAGGCGGCAGAAACTCAACCCATGCACGCGTCAGCTTCCAACTACGCCACGTGATCCCTCGATTGCCGGAGACGGCAACAGAACGGTGCCGACTCACGCAGGTGAGTCGGCACGGCACCTGATCTCAGAGGTCGATGCAGGCGACCTTGCGGCCCACCTTGAGGTACAGCTCGGCACCTTCAAGTGCCCCTGCCTCGCTCACAACTGCGCCGAACGTCTGCTGGACAGAAGCCTCCGTAAACGGCGTGGCCTGCTGGTCTCCGTCTGACTCGCGGATCAGGCAGAGGCCCTTCTGCTGGGCCACGCGGCGCGCGGCCGAGATGCTTGGAGCGAAGTTCAGCGTGTGGCTGACCAGCGCGCCGAGCGTCTCCTAGATGATCTATTCCAAGGGGTGCCTGTGGAGACGAAAACGAGGGCGTCCAAGATCATGTTGTGACGCACAACTTGGACACCCTCGCGACAG
>NZ_JBSFXK010000102.1:0-12640 GCF_053595355.1 Streptomyces sp. NPDC002513
GATCATGAACGCGATCCCGTCGGCACTCAAGCACGGCATCACCATGGGCATCGGACTGTTCATCGCCCTCATCGGCCTCTACAAGTCCGGATTCGCGGGGCCGAACGACCCCCGAGGACGCTTGCGCGGTCCGGACGATGGCGTGCGCTGCTCCCGGAGCGCGCGTCCGCGCTCGTCCCCCGGCCCGCCCACGGCCGTCCGGGCCGCCCGGCGGCTTGACCGGCACGCCATGACGAGGCGGGAAGGACCCCATCCGCTTCTCGCGGATCCTGATTGCGCGGTGCGCGGCCGACGGCCGCTGCTCCGCGTCTTTACCGGGCCCTTCCCGTCCCCTTCAGGACACCACGCGAACGGCGGAACCGCCAGGTCTGGAGGGCAGGGCCGGATACGTCCCCGAAGAAGACCGCGTGGGCCCTGATGCCGAACCCCTCCACGGTGCGATGGTGAAAGGAGACGCTCCCGTGCTGCGCGCCGCCGCAGCCCGGCGGAAGGCGGTGGAAAGGATGGAACTGCCCCTGGTCGTGGGCGTCGACGGATCGGAGCCCAGCCTCACCGCGGTCGACTGGGCCGTGGACGAGGCGGCCCGGCACGGGCTGCCGCTCCGGCTGGTGTACGCCTCCTTGTGGGAACGCTACGAAGGCGGGGCACCGTCGGGCGATCCCGAACACCGCTTCGAGGAGGCGAGGGAGGGCGACGTCGTCGAGTCGGCGGCCGAGCGTGCCCGCCGGCGCGATCCCGCGGTGACGGTCTCCACGGACGTCCTGCCCGAGGACGCGGTGTCCGCGCTCCTGCACGAGAGCCAGAGCGCCGCCGTCCTGGTCACCGGATCCCGTGGCCGCGGCGGACTGAAGGGGCTGCTCCTCGGCTCGGTCGGCCTGTCCGTGGCCGCGCGGGCGCACTGCCCTGTGATCGTCGTCCGCGGCGACCCGGCCGGGCTGGCCGGAGCGCATGAGCGGATCCTGCTCGGGGCCGGCGACCCCGCCTCGACGGCCGAGGCGGTACGGTTCGCCTTCCGCGAGGCCGAGGCCCGCGACTGCGTCCTCGACGTCGTCCGCGCCTGGCGCCGCCCGGCACACGAGGCCACCGACCACTCCGCGCCCGCCGGGGTGCCGGTACGCCTGCACGAGCAGCGGGCGGCCCTGCTGCTCGACTCCCTGCTGCGCCTCCAGGCGGCCGACCACCCGGGCGTCCGGGTGCGGCCCGCCACGGCCGAGGGGCCGGCCCGCACGGTGCTGCTGAAGCGCTCGGCGGCGGCCGATCTCGTGATCATCGGGGCGCGGCGCAGGAAGGGGCACCTCGGCCTCCAGCTCGGCCGGGTGGGCCACACGCTGCTGCACCACGCGGATTGCCCGGTCGCGATCGTGCCGCAGCACGAGTGATCCCACCGGCGCAGGCGCCGGTGGCGCAGCCGGCGGAGCGGCGGGCGCGGTTCTCGCCGCCGGCGTCGGCGTGGACCGCGCCGCGGGAGTGGCCCCCGGGCCAGACTGGTGCGGCAACGGTGCCCCACCGTCGTACCGACCCCGGGGACCGCACGTGGGAGGAACGCCGCAGTGACGGGCTGGACCTGGCAGTACGAGGGCTACGACCCCCGGGACGAGCGGCTGAGGGAGTCCCTGTGCACGCTGGGCAACGGCTACTTCGCCACCCGCGGAGCGCTCCCCGAGTGCTCCGCGGACCAGGTGCACTACCCGGGCACGTATGTGGCGGGCTGCTACAACCGGCTCATCTCGCACTGGACGGGGCACCAGGTCGAGAACGAGGACATGGTCAACCTCCCGAACTGGCTGCCGCTGCGCTTCCGTCTCGCCGCACAGCGCTGGCTCACCCCGGACACGGGAACCGTGCTCGACCACCGCCAGGTTCTGCACCTGTCCGTCGGACTGCTGGAGCGCCGTACGCGCTACGCGCTCGGCGGGCGACGCACGCTGTCGGTGCGCCAGCAGCGCCTGGTGCACATGGCCGATCCCCATGTCGCAGCCCTGCGCACCGAGTTCACGGCCGAGGGCGGCGCCGTCGCCCTGGAGGTCGAGGCCGCGCTCGACGGCGGTGTCACCAACGCGGGTGTCGCACGCTACCGCGGCCTGAACGGCCGCCATCTCACCCACGTCCACACCGGCACCCACGATCCGGACACGGTCTGGCTGCGCTGCCGCACCCGTACCTCCGACATCCGGATCGGCCTGGCGGCCCGGCTGACCGCCGGCGCCCCCGCCACCATCCACCACACCTTCCCGCGCGCCGTCCAGCGTGTGCGGCTCGACCTGGCGCCCGGCCGGACCGTGACCGTGGACAAGACCGTGGCCCTGCACACCTCCCGCGACCCCGCGATCAGCGACCCGCTGCGCACCGCGATCGACCGGGTGGGCGCGGCACCCGGCTTCGACGGGCTGCTCGAGGGGCACCGCACCGCCTGGCGGCTGCTGTGGCGCCGGGCCGCGCTCGACGTCCCCGGGGAGGCGGGCCACGTCCTGCGGCTGCACCTCTTCCACGTCCTGCAGACGCTCTCGCCGCACACCGCCGACCTCGACGTGGGGGTGCCCGCCCGGGGCCTGCACGGGGAGGCGTACCGCGGGCACGTCTTCTGGGACGAGCTGTTCGTGCTGCCGTATCTCAACCTGCACTTCCCCGAGGTGTCCCGGGCCCTGCTGCGCTACCGCCACCGGCGGCTCGACCGCGCCCGCGCGGCGGCGCGCGCGAGCGGCCGGCGTGGGGCGCTGTACCCGTGGCAGAGCGGCAGCGACGGGCGCGAGGAGACTCAGGAACTGCACCTCAACCCGCGCTCGGGGCGGTGGCTGCCCGACCACACCCGGCTCCAGCGGCACGTCGGATCGGCGGTCGCGTACAACGTGTGGCAGTACTGCGAGGCGAGTGGCGACGCCGAGTTCCTGCACACCAAGGGTGCCGAGATGCTGCTGGAGATCGCCCGCTTCTGGGCGGACTCGGCGACGCACGACGAGCGCCTCGGCCGGCACCGCATCCGCGGGGTGGTCGGCCCGGACGAGTACCACGACGCCTACCCCGGCGCCCGGGAGCCTGGCCTCGACGACAACGCGTACACCAATGTCACCGCCGCCTGGGTGCTGGAGCGGGCCCTTCAGGTGCTGCGCGTCCTGCCCGAACCCCGACGGCGCGAGCTGGTCGAGCGCACCGGACTGGACCACGGCGAACTGGAGAGGTGGGAGGACGTCTCCCGCACGCTCCACCTGCCGTTCCACGACGACGTCATCAGCCAGTTCGACGGCTACGGCGAACTCGCCGAACTCGACTGGGACGGCTACCGGAGGCGCTACGGAGACATCCGGCGCCTCGACCGGATCCTGGAGGCGGAGGGCGACACCGTCAACCGCTACCGCGCGTCCAAGCAGGCCGATGTGCTGATGCTCGGCTATCTCTTCTCACCGGCCGAACTCCAGCGCCTCTTCGGCCGGCTGGGCCACCGGCTGGACGAGGACCTCTGGCGCCGCACGGTCGACTACTACCTCTCCCGGACCAGTCACGGCTCGACGCTCAGCGGCCTGGTGCACGGCTGGGTGCTGGCCCGGGCCCGGCGCGGCGGGGCGTGGGCGTTCTGCCAGGAGGCCCTGCGGGGTGACATCGCCGATCTCCAGGGCGGGACCACGGGCGAGGGCATCCACCTGGGCGCCATGGCGGGCACGCTCGACCTCGTCCAGCGCGGACTGACCGGCATGGAGACCCGCGGCGGTGCGCTCCTGCTCGACCCCGCGCCGCTGCCGGAGTTGTCGTCGTACGAGTTCGCCGTGCGCTATCGCGGGCACTGGGGCGTACGGCTGCGGCTGGAGCGGGGGCGGCTGGAGATCACCGTGCCCTCGTCCGACCGCGACCCCATCGACGTCCGGCTGCCGTACCGCGAGGTCCGCGTCCAGCCGGGGGAGACCCGCGAACTGCTGCTTCCGAACTGACCAGGGGCCTGCCCGTGTCGGCCCGGTCCTCCCGAAGCTGCCGCGCAGTGACAAGTAGCCCTGTGTAATAGACAGCCTGCCGACGCGCTTCCTCGTGCGCCGCTACGTCATGGGTCGTCAGATGCTGTAGGCACCTGGCGGTACTCCGTTGGCAGTGCCGTACTCGGTGAGGGCCAGTACCCCCGTTCCGCGCATCGGGGCGAGCGCGAAGGTGACTGATCGCGGCTGGGCCAGGACGACTGCCCGGTCTCGGGCAGACAGGCCGTCCTCGCCGGCAATCTCTGCGAGGACGGCCCCAGGAGGTCAGGACGTACCGAGCCCGACTCCCGGTCCTGACATCGGGCCTTTGACGACGTTGCCGTCCGCACTCGTGATGGCCGGAGGATCTGCCATCGCAAGGTATCGCCACGGCGGACCCCCTTGAACGGCGTGACGCAACCCTGACAGGTCTGGGAAGTCGGAGCGGTGCAGCCGGCGCCGATGTACGGTGATGAGTTCGACGGCGGCGGTCGAGCTGTGCAGTCTGTGTGCGTGTGCCCGCAGACGTTGTTGCAACTGGATGTCGGAGGGCGTCATGAGGGGTCGTTGCTGGCGGCGATGGTGCGGCTGGCGATATCGCGGAACGCGGGTATGCCGAGGTTGACGGTGGTGGTCCGGCGGGCCCGCTCGTCGAGCTGGGCGAGTTTCTGTATCTCGCCCAGATCGATCAGCAAACCACCGTGAACCTCGGCATGCCCGCCCTCAGCCGAAACGCCGGGCGCACGGTCCCGAAAGGCCCTGGCCAGCCCTCCGGACGGGAGGTTCGGCGTGGTCGTCCCATTGGAGCGGAGAGAGATGCAGTCTGAACAGTATGAAGAGGTGGCCGACGCCGCAGAGCTTCTGGCACGGCTGCGGCACGTTTTCTGGATTGGTGGCGGGAGTGGTGCAGGCAAGTCGACGATCGCCCGCCGACTGGCCGGCCGCTACGGTTGGCGTCTCTACGCGACCGACGACGTGATGCGGGATCACGCTGGGCGGACCACCCTCGGGGAGGCCCCCTTTCTGCACAAGTTCATCGCCATGAACATGGACGAGCGATGGGTGAACCGGTCTCCGGAAGTCATGCTCGAGACGTTCCATTGGTTTCGAGGTGAGGGCTTCGGGCTGATCGTTGAAGACCTCCTTCGCCTGCCGCAGGAGCCGTGCGTCATTGTCGAGGGATTCCGGCTGTTGCCGCACCTCGTGAAGCCTCTACTTGCTGCTCCTGAGCACGCGGTGTGGCTTCTTCCCACACCCGATTTCCGCCAGGCCGCCATTCGGGGTCGGTCGGTACCAGGGGAAGGTTTCATCTGGAAGACCAGCGATCCAGCAAAGGCCGGCCGCCATATCGCCGAACGCGACCACATGTTCACAACACACCTCAAGGAGGAAACCGAGAGGCTCAGGCTGCGCACCATCGAGGTCGGCACCGCGATGACGGAAGACGATCTCGCGGAGCAGGTGACCACGGCGTTCCGACTCTGAAGTCGGCTTGCACAACAAGCCGCAGGCGAGCGGCTGCCGCGGGCACTCAGGAATTCCGCCAGCTCCAGGCAGTCGCCGACCGTGATGTCATGGACCGTGCCGCCCTTGGTGGTCATCATCGTGATGATCCGGCGTAGTGCGAGTGGCCGATCGCGGTCGACCGCCGGGCACGCGCCGTGCGAACGTCCCCCGCCCTGTCACCCGGATGTGATGCGCACCATTTTCACCCATTCGCCCGATGGGTAGGGTGACGCGGATGTCAGCCGACCTGTCCCCCGTCATAGCCGCCACCGCACAGTGGCTGCTGCGCTCCTACCTGGGCACCGGGGGAGCCCTGGACGATGCCCTGGCCGAGGCCCAGGCGTCCCAGGCCGTGATGGTCGCCGCCTGGCTGCGCTACCCCACCGTCACCGACGCCGCCCTCGTCACCCTCGTCGGGCCGGGCGGCTCCGCCCGTCTGGACCGGCTCACCGGCTCCGGTGCCGTAGCCGCCGAGGAGACCGACGCGGGCTGGCGCACCTGGGTGGACGAAGTGGTCGCGAGCTGGGCGGCCACTTTGCTGACCACCCCGTCCCTCGCCCGGGACGCGGTCGCCGCGCTGGGCACCAGCGACCACACGGCCGGCCTGGCGTTCGACTTTCGCAGGCTCACCGATCCCGGCGAGCACGACCGCCGTGCGGCCCCGTTGCTGCGCCACCCGGATCTGCTGGCCGCGCTCGCCGGACTGCACCGGGACTCCCTCGTCCGCCGGCTGCACGGCGAGCCCGTGGACGAGGAGGCCCGGTCCGGGGCCCGGTGACCGACCGGCCCGCGACGGCCGCCGCCGCGCTCCGGCCGGCGAACGTCCCGGTCGCCGCGGCCGACCGGAAGTCCAGGTCGTCGGGATGCCGTGGGCCCGCTCGTCACTCGAACCGCGACGTGTCGCCCGCCCCCTTGCGCACGATCTCCGGTTCGCCGCCGGAGAAGTCGATGACCGTCGTCGGCACCGTACCGCAGTCGCCCGAGTCGACCACGGCGTCCACCACGTGGTCGAGCCGTTCCTTGATCTCCCAGCCCTGTGTCATCGGCTCGTCCTCGCCCGGCAGCAGCAGGGTGCTGGACAGGATCGGCTCCCCCAGCTCGGCCAGCAGCGCCTGTGCCACCACATGGTCGGGAATCCGGACACCGACCGTCTTCTTCTTCGGATGCAGCAGCTTGCGCGGCACCTCGCGGGTCGCGGGGAGGATGAAGGTGTAGCTGCCCGGCGTCGATGCCTTGATCGCACGGAACACGTCCTTGTCGACCTGCACGAACTGACCGAGCTGGGCGAAGTCCTGACACACGAGCGTGAAGTGATGACGGTCGTCGAGATGGCGGATGGCGCGAATGCGGTCGATGCCGTCGCGGCTGCCCAGCCGGCACCCCAGCGCGTAGCAGGAGTCCGTGGGATAGACCACGAGCGCGCCGTCGCGGATGCGGTCGGCGACCTGGCCGATCGTGCGCGGCTGCGGATTGTCTGGATGAACGTCGTAGTACCTGGCCACCCGCCGAGTCTCGATCACCGAGGGCCGTGCTGTCCATGCGGGGAACCCGGCGTCCCCCGCACAGGTCATCCGCGCGGCGCATCGGACCCGGCTCGCTCCCTGAACCGCCGTGCCCCGCCCGCGCTGCGCGATCGGTCCGTGAGCGTCAGCCCTCGAGCCGGTCGATCTGCCGGATCTTGTTGGTCGCGTCGAGCGCGGCGACCTTGTACGACTCCGCGAGCGTCGGATAGTTGAAGACCGCGTTGACCAGGTAGTCCACGGTGCCGCCGCACCCCATGACCGACTGGCCGATATGGATCAGCTCGGTGGCCCCGGTGCCGAAGCAGTGCACCCCGAGCAGGGTCCGGTCCTCGGGGGAGACCAGCAGCTTCAGCATGCCGTGCGCATCGCCGATGATCTGCCCACGGGCCAGTTCCCGGTAGCGGGAGACGCCGACCTCGAACGGTACGCGGTCCTCGGTGAGCTGATCCTCCGTCCGTCCGATGAAGCTGATCTCCGGGATGGTGTAGATGCCCATCGGCTGCAGGCCGGCCATCTCGTGCACGGGCTCGCCGCAGGCGTGGTACGCCGCGATGCGGCCCTGCTCCATCGAGGTGGCGGCGAGCGCCGGGAAGCCGATCACGTCACCGACGGCGTATATGTGCCCCACCTCGGTGCGGTACTGATCGTCGACCTTGATCCGGCCGCGTACGTCGGCGGTCAGACCCGCCTTGCCGAGGTCGAGTCCGTCGGTCAGACCCTGGCGCCCGGCCGAGTACATCACTGCGTCGGCGGGGATCTTCTTGCCGCTCTCCAGGACGGTGAGCGTGCCCTTGGGGTGTCGTTCGACGGCCGCGACGGTCTCCCCGAAGCGGAAGGTGACCGCCAGGTCCCGCAGGTGGTACTTCAGCGACTCGATCACCTCGACGTCGCAGAAGTCGAGCATCCCGGGCCGCTTCTCGACCACCGTGACCTTGCTGCCGAGGGCGGCGAACATGGAGGCGTACTCCATGCCGATCACACCTGCCCCCACGATGACCATCGACCGGGGCACCCGCTCCAGGTCCAGGACGTTGTCCGAGTCCATGATCGACCGGCCGTCGAACGCGACGCTCGCCGGCCGGGCGGGCCGGGTGCCGGTGGCGATGATGATGCGCTCGGCACTCAACAGCCGTTCGTTGCCCGACACTTCGCGTACGGCGACGGTGTGGGGGTCCGTGAACCGTCCCGTTCCCGTGACGAGGGAGACGTGGTTGCGGGAGAGCTGGCTGCGGACGACGTCGACCTCGCGGCCGACCACGTGCCGGGTGCGCGCGGTCAGGTCGGCGACGGTGATGTCCTCCTTGAGCCGGTAGCTCTGACCGTACAGATCCCGCTGGGTGAGGCCGGTGAGATAGAGGACGGCCTCGCGCAGGGTCTTGGAGGGGATGGTGCCGGTGTGGAGGGAGACCCCGCCGACCATGTCGGGGCGGTCGACGACGGCGACCCGGCGGCCGAGCTTGGCCGCGGCGATGGCGGCCTTCTGGCCACCCGGTCCTGATCCGATGACGAGTATGTCGAAGTCGGGCACGTGCGGAGTCTGACAGCACCGACCCCTTGGCCGAAAGAGCGGAGTTGACGGGAAGCCGCCATGAGAACTCCGGGAAGGGGCCGCCCAAGTACGGCAGTTCGCCGATGGGCGGGATCACGCCCGTAGCGGCGCCGCGCTCCTCCCCTCCAACCAGGTGAACCCTGCCGGTCACAGCACCCGCGACCGACGCCTCAGCCGCGCCCGCGGAGGTACGCCTCCAGCTCTGCGGCCCCGGTCAGCAGCGCCCGCCCGCGGGCGGACAGCCGGCCCTGCCAGTCGCACAGCGCGGCCTCCAGCGGCTCCAGCCCGCCGGCCGCCCGCACCTGGGCGATCAGCGGGGCGATCTGCTCCAGCAGATAGCCGCCCCGCCTGAGCTGGTGGGCGAGCCGGGCGTCCCGTACGTCGGCGTCGTCGTAGACGCGGTACCCGGTCCGCGGGTCGCGACGCGGGCGCACCAGCCCGGCGCTCTCCCATGTGCGCAGCGTCGCGGGCCGGATTCCGAGCGTGTCCGCCAGCGGCCCGATGAACGTGCCGCCGGGCCCGGACACCCCGGCCGGCCCGGACCCCGCACCGGGCTCCGGGGCCGGGGTGGGCCCCAGGTCGCGGAGGGCGTTCTCCACGGCCTGGAGGGTCCGCCGGTCGTCGAGGAGCTGGGCGTGGCTCTCGTCGATGAGGCGGAACGCCTCATCGACCGCGCCCTGGTTCACGGCCCGCATGATCGACGTCGCCGTCCGGTGCCCGTGGCCGGGCACCAGGGCGAGGAACGCGCGCAGAGCCCCCGCGTGCAGCGACGTATAGGTGCGGTAGCCGTGAGGTGTGCGACCGGCGGCCGGAAGGATGCCGGCCTCCTCGTAGTTCCTGACCGCCTGCGTGGACAGACCGTGCCCGCGCGCCAGATCAACCGGCCTGAGTCGCTCCCCGTTTTGAAGGTTTCTCCCCATGAGGCTGACGATATCGTGGGAAAGTTTCAACCGAAGGTTCAACGATACCGTTGAAGGCATGGCGACTGACATCAAGGACACAGCCCATGCCGTCGAGGCTGCCGCCGTCATGAGGCTGCTCCCGGCCCGGCCCCGGCTCCTCGCCCTGGGCGAGCCCACCCATGGCGAGGATGCTCTGCTCGACCTGCGCAACGCTCTCTTCCGGCAGCTCGTCGAGCAGGAGGGCTACCGGACGATCGCGATCGAGAGCGACTGCATGAGGGGCCTGGTCGTGGACGACTACGTCACCTCGGGCGCGGGCACCCTCGACGAGGTGATGGAACAGGGGATCAGCCACGGCTGGGGCGCGTCCGCGGCCAACCGCGAGCTCGTGCGCTGGATGCGCGCCTACAACATCCGCGCAGACAACGACGGCCGGCCCGCGTCCGAGCGGCTCCGCTTCGCCGGTTTCGACGGCCCGCTGGAGATCACCCACGCCGCGAGCCCCCGGCACGCCCTCACCGCACTCCACGGCTACCTCACGGCCCAGGTGGACGCGGACCTGCTCCCCTGCACCGCGGACACACTCGACCGCCTGCTCGGCACCGACGACCGGTGGACCAACCCCGCCGCGATGATGGACCCGACCCAGTCCACGGGGCAGTCGGCCGAAGCCGGCCAACTGCGGCTGCTCGCCGACGATCTGGTGGCACTGCTCGACCAGCAGACGCCGCACCTGATCACGGCGACCTCGCGGGACGACTGGGACCGGGCCCGCCTGTACGGGCGTACCGCGACCGGCCTGCTGCGCTACCACCACTGGATGGCCGACGCCTCACCGGCCCGCATGACCCGGCTGGTGGGCGTGCGGGACCAGATGATGGCTCACAACCTCCTCGCCCTCGCCGCTCGGGGCCCGGCACTCGCCCACGCCCAAAACTCCCATCTCCAGCGGGAGAAGAGCACGATGCAGTTGTGGGAGGGGCCGGTGGAGTGGTGGAGCGCCGGTGCGCTGGTGAGCGCCCGACTCGGCGCGGAGTACGCCTTCGTGGCCACGGCCCTCGGCACGATCCGGCACCGGGGAGTGGACACCCCGCCGCCGGACACCGTCGAAGGACTCCTGTACGCGCTCCCGGAGGACCGCTGCCTCATCGACGCCGCGCGGCTGGCCACCGTCCTCACCGACACGCGGCCCGCGACCCGCGTTTCTTCCTGGTTCGGCTACGCCCCGCTTGACCCGGCCCACCTGGCGGACAGCGACGGCATCGTGTTCGTCAAGGACGTCCCGCAGAGTTAGGCGCGGACCAGCGCCGGCTCCGGTGGTCCGCCCGCGCGCTCCTCCCGGTCCCGTGCCGTGGCCACGGCCGGCAGCGGCAGGGCGCGCGGAAGAGGGCGGGTCTCGCGCAGGCTCGGTGCGGGCGCGGGCGGAACGAGGGGGGACCGCTCGCCGGACCGGGCCCGCTGCGAGAACCAGACGATCTTGCCGCCGGCAGGGGTGGCGCAGTAGCCCCAGCCGTTGCTCAGCGCCGCGATCTGCGTCAGACAGCCGCTCGGCGCGTAGTGCGGCCGGATGTCCCGTTCGGCGTCCTGGACCGCGGTGATGAGGTGCTGACCGTTCCACCACATCTCGATCGTGGTGTTCTTGTCCGCCGCGTGCCGGTCGATCGTGCGCAGGAGCGCGTCGGCGCACTGGCATACGGGCTCTACGAGTATGTCGAGGTCCCAGTGCCGGAGGTGGGCGGCCAGGATCCGCCGGACCTGCCCGATGCGCTCCGGGCTGAGTTCCATGTCGAGGTGGTAGTAGCAGGGTGCTGCGGTCTTCATTGTCGTTGGCTCCTCACCGGCGAAGCTCTTGCTCCTCCTCCGGCCCGGAGGGCCGGACCCCGATTACGAAGCGTGAGCGCCCATCGCTTCTGAGTCAGTACCAGAGTGAGAGTGCTACTCCATTCGTGCAACACGAGGCCCGTCGGCGGGCTGTTGTTGAATTTTGAACAGGACGCTTGGTTGCGCACCGTGCACCATAGGTGAAGGTCTCGATCGCCGTAGCGGATCACTCCCGCTCCGTGCACGGCTTTCGCGCACCCTCCGGACGGTGCCTCCGTGAACCCTCCGGAACCGTGCTCAGTGCCGACGTCCGGAGGTGACCGTGCCATGCTGCAGCCCGCCAGAGCCGAGGTCGCCCGTCACCTCGAGCAGTACCGGGCCTGGGAGCGGCTGATGCTCGCGTCTCCCGACAACCGCGCCGTCCGCGGCAACTTCGAGGACACGGGCCACACGCTGTGCGCGCTGATGGGGAAGCGGTGTGCACGCGAGGCGGTCGATGCCGCCGAGCAGTATCTGAACCCCCGTCGACACCACCCGCCCGGCGACCCGTACGACCCGCACGATCCCTGACAGCCCGCGCGAACCCGGCGAGCGGCACGACCCGCCCGAATCCCGCGACCCTTGTGAGCGGACCGTACCCGGAATCTGTCCCGCACCATCGGCGAACGCGGAGCGGACGTCGTGCGGAGCTGTGAAAGCGAACGCCACAGAGCGGGAGTTCACCCGAGGACCGAGATCGGCGGAGGAGGCGAAATCCATGGAACCGCAGGCCACGCACCAGGATGTGCACACCCCTGTCGCCGGTGGCGTGCGGGCCGTGACCGGGCGCATCCCGATCGTGGACGTCCGGCCCGCCGTCGACGGCGGGAGACATCCGGCCAAGGCGGTGGAGGGAGAGACCTTCCAGGTCACCGCCACGGTCTTCGGTGAGGGGCACGGTGCGATCGGCGCCAATGTCGTGCTCCGGGATCCCGAGGGCCGTCCCGGTCCCTGGACGCCGATGCGTGAACTGGAACCGGGATCGGATCGCTGGGGCGCCGAGGTGACACCGACATCGGTCGGCAACTGGACCTGTCAGGTGGAGGCATGGGGCGATCCGGTCGCCACCTGGCGACGGCACGCCCAGATCAAGGTGCCGTCCCGCATCGATGTCGCACTGGTCCTTCAGGAGGGCGCCGGCCTGTACGAGCGGGCCGCCGCCGGGGTGCCGGACGGACCGCGGCGGGAGACGGTGCGGGCGGCCGTCCGCGCCCTGCGCGACGAGTCGAAGCCGCCGGTCGCCCGTCTCGCCGCCGCCCTGTCTCCCGAGGTGGGTGGGGTGTTGGCGCGGTTTCCGTTGCGGGAGTTGGTGACGGTGTCGGTTGTGTTGCCGTTGCTGGTGGAGCGGGAGCGGGCGTTGTT
>NZ_JBSFXK010000103.1:0-4243 GCF_053595355.1 Streptomyces sp. NPDC002513
TCGCCCTCGTCATGCTCACCCTCGCCGGAGACAAGCCCACCCTCCCCGGCCGCCAACCCACCACAGAATGACCCACACATCAGGCAGGAGAGCCCCTTTGAAGCACGTCCGACCCGTCGAGATCGATTAGGCGTCCCGACAAAGCGCGCGGCCCTCATCGTCTCTGGCGACGTGATCGGTTACGAGGGCGCGTGGCGCAGGGTCAAGACGGCCAAGACCGACCGAGGACCGATGGGCGGGTTGGCCGTCGTGGTCACCTGGGAGGAAGGCGGCACCGCCCGCTTTCCCGCGGCGGACGAACTCCTCCTGGGCTCGCTGGAGTCCGGGTAACGCGGCTGTCGCTGGTGAGTGGCGCGCGTGGGCACGTCGGCTTTCCGCACGTCCGGCCGAGGCGGTCGGACGCCCCGGCGCGCCGTAGGCGCGCCCTTGAGGGAGTAAAGGCTGTTTCGACCGATGCCGGGTGCGTCGGAAGCCCTGGACTTCAGGCCAGGGAGTACGTCAATGTGGCCCATGATGGGACGTCGTGAGGGGAATTCGGGGGCTCGGCGGTGGCGCCTCACCGCTCTGCTCGGCGTGGGGGCGGCCGCTCTGGCCCTGGTGGTGACCCTGATCGGCACGCTGTCCGGCAACGGCGTGAGCACCACGGGCACCACGCGTGACGGCGACAGGGTGCACGGCACGCCCGCCACCCCGCCCGCGGACACGGGACCGGACGTCGGCTGGGGCTTCACCCACACCCAGTACAGCGCCGACGAGGGTCCCGGCGCCGCCACCGCGCGCGTCGAGGGGCTGCTCTCCGGGACGGACCTGCCGCAGAACCAGCACATCATGGGCTGGGGCGCGGGCAATCCTGAACCCGTCGAGGGCCGCTACGACTTCGAGGAGATGGACCGCCGCATCGACTTCGTCCGCAAGAGCGGCGGCACCCCGGTCATCACCCTGTGCTGTGCCCCGGACTGGATGAAGGGCGGCAAGGCGGGCGCCGGCGCCACCGACTGGAGCCAGGCCGCCCTGGAGACCGCGCCGACCCCCGACCACTACAAGGACTTCGCGGACCTCGCCGCGACCGTCGCCAAGCGCTACCCGGACGTGCGCCACTTCATCGTCTGGAACGAGTTCAAGGGCTTCTGGAACGACTCCAAGGGCCGCTGGGACTACGAGGGCTACACCACGCTGTACAACCTGGTCTACAAGGCGCTCAAGCAGGTCGACGACAAGATCATGGTGGGCGGCCCGTACCTCGTCATGGACAGCGTCGACCCCCGGCGGAATCAGGACGCGTCCACGAACCTGCGGGGCACCTGGGGCGCCATGGACCAGCGGGTTCTGGACGCCTTCGACTACTGGAACCAGCACAAGGCGGGCGCCGACTTCGTCGTCGTGGACGGCTCCAGCTACACCAAGGACGACGAACTGCTGCCGAACGAGTTCGCCGCCACCGACAAGCTCACCGCCGTCGGCGCCTGGGTGCGGAAGCAGACCCGCGACCTGCCGCTGTGGTGGGCCGAGTACTACGTCGAGCCCGCCGACGGCAACGACGACCGTGCCGGCTGGACCGAGGACCACCGCGTCGCCGTCCAGGCCACCGGAATGATCGCCCTGGTCAAGGGCGGTGCCTCCTCGGGCTTCTACTGGAACCCGGAGGAGCCGAAGGGCACCGCCTGCCCGGGCTGTCTGTGGACGCCGACCGACACCGGCAAAGGCGGCAGAGCACTGCCCATGTACGACCTGGTCTCCCGGTTCGGCAAGGCGTTCCCGCCGGGCACGCGGTACTGGACGGTGCAGGTCGCCCCGGACGACGTCCCCAACGTCCGTGTCCTCGCCACCGACAAGGTCGTCCTCGTGGTGAACACCCTCGGCCGCCCGATCAGCGCGCAGGTCGACGGCAAGCGGTTCGGCATGAAGGCCTACGAGGTGAAGTGGCTCTCGCGGTGAGCCGCTCCACCTCGTACGCCCGCTGACCTGTCGGACTTCCCGCCCGCCGCTCAGCCCTTGCCCATGGTCACAAAGCGCTGCACCAGCGAGGCCAGGAACATCGCGAGCAGGGGCAGGCAGAACCAGAAACCGCTCTGCAGCAGACGCAGTCGCCGCACACTCGGCGGCAACGCCACCCGTACGACCTCACGCGCCGTCAGCACCAGGACCAGCGCCATGGCCGTGAGTCCCCCGACCACCGACCACGGCGTCCAGGTCACCCGGGGGCCGATCGGACCCGGGTGCGGCTTCGCGACCGGGCCCGCGGGCTGTTTGCGCAGCGCGTACATGGTCACGTCGCCGTTGACGAGGACCTTCCTCAGCTCCGGGCGGCCGTCCAGGCTCCTGAGGAGCCGGGGCTCCCAGGTCGCCGAGTAGCCCACGTCCATCCGGAGGTAGGTCACCTGGCTCTCGTTGATCATGAGGTACGCCTGCGGGCCGGCCTCCTTGAGCGACGTGACCAGGCCCGACACCAGGACCGGATCGGCGGGCGCCAGGGTCGGCACGTACTGCACCTTCTCCATGTCCCTGGCACCCCACGGCATCGCCGGCGTCACGTTGTTGACGGTGTCGTTGCTCAGCCACAGCAGCCGCACGGTCGGATCGTCATGGGCGTACACGTAGTCCATCGCCGCGACCTCGCCCGGGCGGATCCGCTCGAAGGACTCGTTGCCCCAGCGGGCCACCAGGAAGCCGCCCATCAGCAGCAAGCCCGCCAGGAGGGCGGCGAGCGGGGCGAGACCCGCCCGGTCCTCCTCCCGCTCCCCGGCCGTCGCTCCGGTGCGCGGGAAGAGGGCGAGCCCGGCCAGCAGGGCCGCGCCCGGGACGGCGAACATGAACACGCGCAGCGCCATCTCGCCGCCGTAGGACTGCATGCCGAAGCCCAGGAACGGCACGAAGGTCAGGACGAGCAGCGACCGGTCGCGGTACCGGTGCCCGCGCCGCCGCCACCAGCCCCAGCACGCGAACGCCAGCACCGCCCCGGCGAGCAGTACGCGCGTGTACAGCACGAGTTTGTGGGTGGGGTCGCCGCCCTGGATGCGCCCGGAGACGGACGTCGACACATTGCTGCCGACGCCGCCGACCCCGCCGAACAGCTCGTTGAAATGGCCGGACCAGTACGGCTCGGCCATGAAGCCGACCCAGAACGCCACCAGCACCCCGAACAGGATCGGCAGCCCGCGCAGTTCGGAGCGGCCGGCCAGGACGAGCGCCGCGAGCACGCCCAGCATCACGAACGGGGTGAGCTGGTGAGCCGGGACGCTCGCCGCGTACAGGCCGATCAGCACCATGAGCAGAACGGCGCGCTGCCCGCGGGTGGCCGGTTCGACCTCCGCCTCACCCGGGCGGGCCTTGGTCCAGATCACCCGCGGCGCGCGGAACCACACCAGCAGGATCGCCACGAAGGCCAGGTAGAGCAGAAAGGTGAAGCCCTGCGGGGAGAAGTAGTCCTGGCCGACCCAGCCGCTGAGCACGAAGATCCAGATGCCGGTCCACTTGGCGCGCCAGCTCGCCCGCAGGGCGCGCAACAGCAGGAACATCGGTGCCAGGTACAGCAGTTGGATGGCCGTCGGCCACCAGCGGATGACCTCGGTGAGGTCGGTGACCCCGCACGCCTTCGCGACGAACGCGGCCGCCGCGAAGAAGCCCGGCCAGCTCCAGCGCGCGTCCAGGTCCGGTACGGCGGAGCCGGTGCGGTCGATGTAGTCGAGGAACCCGAGGTGCTGCCAGGCGGTCGCGAAGCGCGGCTCGGTCTCGATCACGGCGGGCAGCGCGTGCAGGGAGACGACCGTGGCGAGCAGGGTGGCCAGCAGCAGGCCCTTGTGCTCACGGCCCCGCCACAGCAGCCCGGCGAAGACCACGACCAGGAGCGCGGCTCCGGCCAGGGTCGGCAGCGGCAGGACCGAGATCAGTCCCAGGCCGCCCATCCGTGCCAGGGAGCCGTCGTTCATGCCCAGTGCGGGCAGCCAGTACAGCAGCAGCGCGACGACGAGCAGACAGCCGAGCACGGCACCGGGCGGTCCGGGCCGCGGCCGGTCGTCCTCGGCCCGCGGGGCGCCCGTGGCCGCCCGCGCCGCCGCGACGGAGGCGCGCGCCGCCGTGCCCTGCGGCCCGGACGGGGCGCGGGGAGGCTCGTCGCCGGCGAACGCCGCGTCCACCTCCGGGATCTCGGCGGGACCCGGTGCGGCCGGTGACTCCGGCTGCTCCGCCCGGTCCCGGCCTAGCCCGGCCGGGGGGAGACCCCGCCCCACCGGCAGGTCCACGTCCA